>NZ_JBHSHW010000008.1:0-227160 GCF_042653305.1 Paenibacillus sp. GCM10023252 | reverse complement strand
CCCCATCATACGAGGCGCTCCTGTTTTTGTCTAAGCCGAAATATTAGCGTATACAGGAATGTTTAAGGCTCTTTCGGTGAGAGTTCGAAGCGCCAGCCCTTAGCCTCGAGCCACTAATAATTGTATACAATAGGTATACAAATTCGCGATTTTCTAGTATACCTATACGTAGAGAACTATTATTCTTAGACAGTACGTTCCGTTCAGACGAAGATAGACTGTGTGAGGGGACGTGCGAGAGAGGAGGATTGTTGTGCAAGCATTGAAGGTAAGCGCTAACAACAGATTTCTAATGACCGAGGACGGGGCTCCATTCTTCTGGCTTGGTGATACGGCCTGGGAGCTGTTCCACAAGCTTAGCCGCGAGGAAGCTGCTCTGTATCTGGAGAGTCGTGCTGAACAGGGCTTCAATGTTATTCAAGCCGTCGGGCTGGCTGAGGTAGAAGGACTGACGAAGGGAAATGCCTATGGGCGCAAGCCTCTGCTCCACAATGAGGCAGGACTGAACGATCCTGCTCAGCCTGATGTGAGCGGCGACTATTCGTATTGGGCACATATGGACTTCATTATCGACAAGGCTGCTGAACTGGGGCTCTATATGGCCTTGCTGCCAACATGGGGAGACAAGATTAACAGGATGTGGGGGGAAGGTCCTGTCATCTTCACCCCGGACAATGCGAGAGTATTCGGACAGTGGATTGGGGCGAGGTACCGTGATCGCAGCAACATCATCTGGGTGCTAGGCGGCGACCGGCCGCTGCATACCCGGGAACACTTCGAGATTATTCATGGAATGGCTCAAGGCATTAAGGAAGGGGATGGGGGAGAGCATCTCATCACCTTCCATCCGATGGGCGGTCAGTCCTCCTCTCAGCATGTCCATGAAGAAGACTGGCTTGACTTCAATATGATTCAGAGCGGGCATGGAGCCGGGGTAAGAGACAACTACACGAAGGTGGAGGCCGACTATGCACGTACACCAATCAAGCCCACCCTTGACGGCGAGCCTTGCTACGAGGATCATCCGATTGGCTTCAATCCAGCTCTTGGCTACTTCGATTCGGCAGATGTACGAACGGCTGCCTATTATGCGGTATTCGCAGGGGCGTTCGGCCATACATATGGTCATCACTCCATCTGGTCGATGACGACTGAACCGAAGGATTACTTCATTGTGACCTGGAAGGATGCGTTAGACCGGCCAGCTGCCAATCAGATGAAGCACCTGAAGACGCTGCTGCTCTCCAAGGACTTCTATAGCCGTGTGCCTAGCCAAGAGCTAATCCTGGACAACTACACAGGCAGCAACTATATTGCGGCTACCCGTGGGGATGGCTACGCTCTCCTCTACTGTCCTAACGGACTGCCCGCCCAGGTGAATACGACGCTGTTGCCGGAGGTTCAGCTTCAGGCGTCGTGGTACAATCCGCGCAGCGGCGAACATTCATCTGATTGGCAAGTGGAGAGGAAGGACAGCGCCGAGTCGGGTATATCATTCACTCCTCCTTCCAGCGGCAGAGGTGACGACTGGGTGCTGGTGCTGGAGTGGTCTGAAGAGAGGTAATGAGCACTCGGAGAGCAGGCTTGTGAGAGGTGTCCTTCGCACCTCTTCACACGATCGAGGTGAGGATTGGGTCCTCGTATGAGCACCGTGGGAATACATGACCATGTTCTCCGATGAACTAACATAGTCAGCAAGCACGTTGACCTAGCATAGTGGAATAGAAGACATTCGGGTCAGACATACTATCCAGTATCTTGCCTCACCTGACAAGGAGACCCGGATGAACGAACAAGTGCGGTCCATACTGGACGATAAGATTGAGTTCATTAAGACGGATGAATGCGCGCTCTACCTGGTAGGACCTATCCTCCTGCCTGTAGAGCTTGGGGATGAGACGGCCTTCTTCCATTGGTATTGCTGGTTGGAATGCCAAGAAGCGACGGAAGATATAGACCGAATAGTTGCGAAGCTCTCCAGTCAGAATCTCGCCGAGATGCAGCAGTCGAGCGTACTCGTCTACGGAGACTTCGAGCATGGAGACGAAGCCTTGATCCGTATGCACAGCATCTGTCATACAGGCGATATATTCGGTTCTCGCCGCTGTGATTGCGGCTATCAGCTCCATCAATCGATGCGTATGATTGTGAATCATGGAACAGGTGCGCTGTTCTATCTAGCGAACCATGAAGGACGAGGGATCGGGCTGTTCAGCAAGGCGATGGCCTATCTGCTTCAGGAGAAGGGATACGATACCGTTGAAGCGAATGTGAAGCTCGGATTCTCTGATGATTCACGCAGTTATGCAGATGCGATCCGCGTCCTTAAGACGCTTCGCCAGAAGCCTGTCACCTTAATTACGAATAATCCGAGGAAGCTGGATGCGCTTCGGGATTCCGGGCTTAATGTATCTGGGCGAATTCCACTATGGGGCGACCGCTCGGAGTATAATGCGAAGTACTTGGATACGAAGGTGAGCAAGTCCGGCCATATGGCGAGCGGCTGTCCGAACGAATAATGAATGGATCTCATCCATAGCAAGGAAGGAACCCCGTCTTGTACCAGACGGGGTTCCTTCCTATGAGTGAATCAGCTATACTATTCCTATTATTATAGCAGGGACATCATAACCTATATGGAGTTGAGGCTATTGAAGCCGGTAACAGAAGCAATTCAAGCTTCTAACAGGCGGTGCAGGGAGGCGGGGATGAGAGATGATAGACTCCCGCTGCCAGAGCGACGATTACTGCAGACGGAACTAACCGAACGCCGGAAGAAGTTCGAAGAGTTCATCCAAGTCATGCAGTCTTGCGGCAATAAGGTAATTCAATCTATGGAAGGGACGCCTATACTGCTCACTCTAATAGATAATGAAGAGTTCATCCTAGAGCGATTCGGTGATGAACAGCTGACGAGAGCTATGCGAGATTCCGGGGTTGATATCGGCATTCAATTCACCGAAGCGGTAATGGGTACCAATGCGATCTCCCTCTCTCTAGCCATTGGGCTGCCGGTGCAGCTTGTCGGGCCGCAGCATTATCATAAGCCGTTAGTACACAACGTCTGTTATAGTGTTCCTTTCTCCTATACGGAACAGCGTCCGGCCTTGTCTGGGGCGATAGCGATCATGACGACGATGGAGCATCATAGCCCATTCGCACTGACTCTGCTTATCAATATGGCTGAAGCGATCGAGCGTGAGCTGCTGCTGAGAAGGCAGAATAGAGAGCAATATCTGCTGCACCATCTCATCCTCCAGTCCGTGAACAGCGGTATCATCGTCACTGATCAGGCTGGAGTGATTATGGAATGCAACGCATCTGCTGCAGGCATGGTTAACCGGCGAATTGATGAGCTTATAGGTGAATCCTATACTTGCTTGCCGGAACTGGCCTCTTACTTGGGAGATTCACTTAAGCACGGGACAAGCTTCGAGCATGTAGAGCGAACGTTCACGCTGCATGAAGACACCCGTCTTACTTGTCTGATTGATTCTATTCCCATCCGGAATGAATCGGGATGGATCGTAGGAGCTTATCTCCAAGCGAGAGACATGACTGAGAGGCATAACCTCGAGCGGCAGATTATGACCTATGAGAAGCTCTCAGCCGTAGGGAAGCTTGCTGCTGGACTTGCTCACGAGATACGTAATCCGCTCACGGTTATCATAGGCTTCATGCAGCTCTTGCAAGAGCAGAACATGAAGGAAGGCCGGGATTCACGTTACCTGTCGCTTATTCAGAGTGAACTGCACAGCCTGAACCGCTTGGTCTCGGAATTCGTTCTGATGGCTAAGCCTAGTTCTCCCGAGAGACGTCTGTTCGAGCTGGGTCAGCTGGCTGAGGATACGATATCGTTCATGAGCTGCCAAGCCAAGCTGATGAATACCGTACTGACGTATGAACCTGCAAGGGTTCCGGTCTGGCTGCATGCAGACGAGGGACAGATTAAGCAGGTATTGATTAACTTATTACAGAATGCAATGGATGCTATGGCGGGTGGAGGCTCTATTCGAATCATGGCTGAAGTGGACGTGGAGCGCAGAATGGCCAGGCTGCTGGTTCGAGATACTGGATGCGGCATGACCGAGAAGCAGTGCAGAGAGGTGTTCACCCCATTCTACTCAACGAAGGACGATGGTCTCGGACTGGGATTGTCGATCTGCTACCGCATCATGGAAGCGCATGGAGGCCGAATTACCCTTCAATCCGCTCCTGGCAGAGGGACAACCTTCGTCATTGAGCTGCCGGCAGCTGGATAGGAGCGAGGAGTGTACACACGGGTAGTGAGAACAACAGGAAGGGCTGCGCCGCATCGGCACAACCCTCTTGGTTCATTCGATATAGTTAAGGCAGAGGCACGCCTCTTGAACTGACATAGAGAGTGTACCACTCATCGCGCGTCAGGACGACCTTCTCAGCATCTGCACAAGCCTGAATACGATCGGGATTCGCCGTACCGATGACAGGCTGAATCTGTGCGGGGTGCTTCATCAACCAGGCAAGGACGATCGCTTCAGCGGTCGTACTCTTCTCTGCCGCATAGTGCTGAACCAGCTTCGCTGTCGCTTGAACAGATTCCTTGTGCTCGGACACATCTCGACCCGAATAGATTCCTCTTGCCAGCGGACTCCATGCTTGAATCTGAATGCCATTAAGCTGACAATACTCAAGCGTCCCCTCGGGAAAAACATTATCCCGAGCAGCAAGCTGATTCACATGCACGCCATTCTCCAGGAACCCAATCTTCTCAAGGCTCATCTCGAGCTGATTCACAATGAACGGTTCACTGCTGTAAGCCTGCAGCAGTCTGATCTGTCCCTCGGACATGTTGGATACACCGAAGGCTCTTACCTTACCGGACGACTTCAGGAGCTGAATGGCATCTCCAACCTCTTCCGCCTCCATTAGGGCATCTGGGCGGTGAAGAAGCAGAATATCTAAGTATTCGATACCAAGTCGTTCGAGAATTCCATCTACGCTCGTTAAGATGTGTTCCCGTGAGAAGTCGAAGCGTCCTGGCAAGCCTTGTCCATCTGCGAACTTAATGCCGCACTTGGATTGAATAATCATCTGCTCCCGCAGCCCAGGTGAATCCTTCAGCACCTGTCCGAATACCTTCTCAGCCTTGCCTCTAGTATAGATATCGGCATGGTCGAACATATTGATGCCGATGGACAGCGCGGCATCAACGACTTCCCTTCCTTGCTTCAGATGGTCAGCTGTAATCGGGCTCTCATCCCATCCTCCGCCAAGTCCCATACAGCCTAGCACGAGTCGGCTAGCTTCAATATTATGTTGTCTAAGAGGCATCATTCTCATCGTTCGTTCAGCTCCTTCTATAAGTGTTATTCTCCGTGTACTCTGGTAACGTCCTCATTCTATCAACTGAGGTTATCTGAAGCAAGCCATATCCGCATAGGGCATGTATAATAGTAGGGATTGAGTTAGGAGATCTCTCGATAGCAAAGGTGGTCATTCAACGTATGGATGTAACGGCATTAGGAGAGTTATTGATTGACTTCACGCCGGCTGGACGAACGCCGGAGGGAGGTGTGCTGCTGGAGCGCAACCCTGGCGGCGCCCCGGCCAATGTTGCTGCGGCTGTAGCCAAGCTTGGCCGTCAAGCTTCATTCCTTGGTAAGGTAGGGGATGACGAGTTCGGAAGATTCCTGAAGGAGACACTAGAGCAGCAAGCAGTGGATACAGCAGGACTCATAGTCACGGATGAGTATCCAACGACCTTGGCCTTCGTGCATCTGAATGATGAGGGGGACCGCTCCTTCAGCTTCTACCGCAAGCATAGCGCGGATCAGATGCTTCGCTTCGAGGAGATTGAACTGAGGCGCTTGGCGCAGACGGCGGTATTCCACTTCGGCTCCGTCTCGATGACGAGCAATCCAGCGGCAGAGGCAACGATTAGAGCAGCTGAGTATGCGAAGGAGCATGGGGCTCTCATCTCCTATGATCCTAATCTTCGCCCGCCGCTGTGGAGAAGTCTTGATGAGGCAAGAGCTGCCATTATTCAAGCGCTCAGGCTTGCTGATCTGGTGAAGATCTCCGAGGAAGAAGTAGAGTTCCTGACAGGCACATCTGATATGGAGGAAGGCTCGAGACGAATTGCAGAGGAGTACGGTACGCAAGTCATCTGTGTCACACTCGGTCCGGAAGGCTGCTTGGTAAGACGGGGAGAGCAGATCATTGCAGTTCCTGGCTTCACTGTGAAGGCCATAGACACGACTGGCGCCGGCGATTCGTTCATGGGCAGTATGCTCTATCAGATACTGGAATCGGGTCTAAGGGTGAATGAATTAACGGGCGAGCAGCTTGGTGAGTTCGCACGCTTCGCTAATGCGGCAGGCGCACTGACGACGCTTAAGCGAGGGGGCATCACCGCCTTGCCGGAGCTGCCGGAGGTACTCGCCTTGCTACAAGGTAGCAGATGATAGCACTGTACATATGGATAACGGCACCCCTTAGGGGTGCCGTTGTTGTGTAATGTATATTTAACCGAGCACTCTATGCATCAGGAAGAGCGCTGTAATAACCCCTTGTTAACAAGTAGTAATGTTAATTCTAATGATAGTTGAACCTTGCATTCTCTAACACAACGAAAGCCCTGCCTCTCTTCCGTCCTTGCGGCTCCGATGACCGCGCCAGTGTGAATCAGAATTCTATGCACGTAACATGGTTGGGAAAATTAACAGAAAAGAAATTCAAAATTCGAGGGTAAATATTGAATTCTAGCAAGGGGTAAATGTGATCTGCTCTTGGAAGGATTATACCTGAGATCAGCATTCAATTAGGGGTTAAATATAACACATAAATTATATTATATATCATGATGTCTGAATATGCAAGTTCATCGCAAAAATAGGATGAGACTTCGGAATAGCGAGTCAGCATGACCTTGTGTGAATGATCCATAGCGGAGATGGAGATTATAGGCATTGGAGGAGGCGATGAGCATGCCAGATTGGCTTGAGGTAACGCTAAGAACGTTGAGCTCCATGGTTATCTTGTTCGCCATTACTAAGGTGCTCGGCAAGAGACAGATCTCGCAGTTGTCCTTATTCGAATATATTACAGGAATAACGCTGGGCAACTTGGCCTCCTATGTATCGCTGGATATGGACAGCTCGTGGTACCTGGGGGTTGTCTCCCTCGTTGTGTGGACCACAGTCTCCTTCGGGGCGGAGATCGCCACGATGAGAAGCAAGCGAATCCGAGACTTCATCGACGGCAAGGGCAGAGTGCTCATTAACAATGGCCGTATACTGTCGGACAATCTGCGCAAGGAGAAGCTTACGATAGACGAATTCCTTGAGCAGCTTCGCAAGAAGGACGTGTTCAAGGTTGCCGATGTTGAATTCGCAGCGATGGAGTCGAGTGGACAGATTACCTTGATGATGAAGAGGGAGCATCAGACCTTAACCCCTTCCTTGTTAGGCCGCAGTATGATGAGTGAGGCGGTTCCCACCACCATAATCATGGACGGTCAGTTGATTAAGGAGTCATTAGAAGAGAGCGGATACGACCGGGATTGGGTAATGCGAGAGCTTCGTCGACAAGCTATACCGCTTGAGCAGGTATTCATCGGCCAAGTGACTGCTGGCGGGGAGCTGTCAATTATCGCCAGGCAGGGGTTCCATGTCTCGCATCAGCCTCCTGGCAACTATAAGGATAAGGTGAGCGCCATCCTTCATCGCTGCGGTGAAGAGCTTAAGCTCATGGAGACTTATGCACGTTCGGATACGGAGAAGAGAGCGTATGAAGAAGCATCGGCTAAGGTTCAAGCTCTAATCCGCAAGCCATGAGGGCAGCGCATTAGAGCTTCAATGAGAGACTATATAATAGAAGCGATTTATTCGGTGCGAATGATCTCCTGATCGTGAAGCTGCTGTTGTCTGATCTGGAGAGGGACGGGCATCTCAACTCCACCGTCGAATTGATACTTCACAAGCGTATTGAAGTCATCCACCCAAGGCGTTAGGGAATGCCCGAGCCAGGCTTCCTTGGCGAATTCCGTCATCTCGTTCACGAAGTCCATGTTGGCGGAGATATGCACTTCCTGCACCATAGGAGCCAGCTTGCGAATGCGGACGGCAATCGTCTGCTTAAGCTCGCTCGACAGCTGATTGTGGTCATTCACCGAGAAGTAGGAATTGTAAGGAGTGACGAGCTTGCGATTATCCCAATACGGTGAGCCGGTTGTGTTATTATACACGCCTTCTTCCATCCCGCCGTTGTCCTGCTCCTTCGTATCCGCTCCGCCTGTCTTCCTAGTTCCAACAGAAGTCCAATCGAGCATGATGCCGACATAAGCGTTCTTGTCCGTGAGCATGACGGTTGCGCTCGCTACGCCATTAAGAGCGGTCACTTGACGAGAGAGCATGGAGCTGTATTCAAAAAAGTGATTGTCATGCTGATGAGGATTGCCGGTTGCGCTTCCGTACATCTTGCTGCCAAGCATCTTCGGATCGGTACCATGCTTAGACCCGTAATCCGCATCGCTGCTCTGGACGAATTGCTTATAGTTGCAGCCGATTGAACCGAGCAGCAGCAACAGGCACAGCATACCACCTGCCAGTCGTTTGTCCATCATCCTGACCTCCATCCTAACGTACTGCACTTAGCTTCTGTAAGTAGGGGGGAAATATACTTGTGCAGGAGCATACATAATTGACCATGGAATTGGTGCACAATGTAGGATAGAGAACCGTGAATTTGTCGCTTGGCAAGAGCCGAAAAGCCTTGAAATAGCGCGATTTTGACAGGTTTGAGAACAATTTGTGAACTCTCTGTGGAACATTGACAAATAGGGGCTTCAACTTTATATTTAATAAAGTGCTTAAGCTGTAGAATGGAATAACATCTGTAGAACACGCAGAATGTCGCTAGCCACGCGATACATAGGCATCTGCGAAAACGTCAAAAGTGGGGTTGATTAATGATGAATCGGTGGCAGTTTGTGAAACGGCTTACGCCGCTTCTGGCCATTATGGTATTGCTATTGTCGGCATGCGGTCGCAGTGACCTGTCAACACTAGATCCTCAAGGGCCAGTCGCGCAAAGTCAATTTGATCTAATGAAGCTCTCTATCTCAATCATGCTGGGCGTGATTGTCGTCGTATTTGCGATTTCATTGTATGTCATCATCAAATTCCGCAGACGCAAGGGAGACAACACGATTCCGAAGCAAGTTGAAGGGAATCACAAGCTGGAGATCATATGGACGGTCATTCCGGTCATCCTGCTTGTCATTCTAGGCGTACCTACCGTTCAATCGGTATTCAGCCTTGCCGAGGACAAAACAAAGGACCCTAACGCGGTTCAAGTTATAGCAACTTCGCACCAATACTGGTGGGAGTTCGAATATCCACAGCTCGGAATTAAGACGGCACAAGAACTGATTATCCCTACCGGCAAGACGATCTCTGTCATTACGAAGTCAGCTGACGTGAAGCACTCCTTCTGGATACCGTCACTAGCGGGCAAGACAGACTCCAATGCTGGCAGCAATGCCAACGCAATCTACTTCTCTGCTCCTAAGGAAGGCGTATACTTGGGCAAGTGCGCCGAGCTATGCGGACCATCTCATGGCTTGATGGACTTCAAGGTGAAGGCAGTGGACGAGTCCTCATTCGACCGTTGGACAGCGGCTATTCAAGAGCCGGTAGCCTTGCCGAGCGATCCTGCGGTGAAGGAAGCCTTCGTCAAGAAGTGTCTAACTTGTCACGCAGTAGGTGATCAAGGCGGATTCGCTTATCCGAACCTTACCGGTATCGGCAGCCGTGAGAGCGTAGGCGGTATTCTCATCAATACCGATGATAAGAAGTATAGTAATGAAGGAACAGTCTATGAGAACCTTCACCGTTGGATTGAGAATCCGGATGAGATCAAGCCGGGCAACGGAATGGGCAAGATTGAATTGACGAAGCAAGAGCTGGACGGCATTGCCAAGTACCTCTCAGAGCTTAAGGTCGATTTCGAACAATAAATACATCGGTAATTGAAGGAGGTACCAACCTTGGCTCACGGACACACGGTCAAGCGTTACAGCGGTCTGATGGACTGGCTGACAACGGTTGACCATAAGAAAATCGGCATCCTCTATATGATTGCCGGCGGATTCTTCTTCCTGATCGGCGGTCTGGAAGCTATCTTGATTCGCGTTCAGCTATGGAAGCCGCTGAATGACTTCGTTAGCGCGGATACTTACAATGAGCTGCTCACGATGCATGGTACGACGATGATCTTCCTTGCAGCGATGCCGCTCTTGTTCGCCTTAATGAACGCTATCGTTCCTCTTCAGATAGGAGCGCGCGACGTTGCCTTCCCATTCGTTAATGCTCTAGGCTTCTGGACGTTCCTGTTCGGGGGATTGCTGCTTAACATCTCCTGGTTCGCAGGAGGAGCACCAGATGCAGGCTGGACCTCATATGTACCGCTAGCCGGTTCAACCTACAGCTCTGGACATGGCGTTGACTATTATGTTCTCGGTCTTCAGATTGCAGGTATCGGAACACTAGTCGGGGGGATTAACTTCCTCGTTACCATCATCAACATGCGTGCACCAGGTATGAGCTTCATGCGTATGCCTATGTTCACCTGGACGATCTTCATCACTTCAGCGCTGATCTTGTTCGCCTTCCCTGCGCTGACGGTCGGTCTGGTCGCCCTAATGTTCGACAGGCTCTTCCAAGCCAACTTCTTCAACCCGACCAACGGCGGGAACTCCGTTCTGTGGGAGCATATCTTCTGGATCTTCGGGCATCCTGAGGTGTACATCCTGATCTTACCGGCCTTCGGCGTTATTTCCGAGGTAATAAGTACCTTCTCCCGTAAGCGTCTATTCGGTTACAGCTCGATGGTATTCGCTACGGTACTGATCGGATTCCTAGGCTTCATGGTATGGGCTCACCATATGTTCACAACTGGACTTGGTCCAGTAGCGAACGCACTATTCTCCATCGCGACGATGCTGATTGCGGTACCTACCGGTATTAAGATCTTCAACTGGATCTTCACGATGTGGGGCGGATCGATTCGCTATACAACCGCTAACCTGTTCGCGGTAGGCTTCATTCCTACCTTCGTAATGGGCGGCGTAACAGGCGTCATGCTGGCAGCAGCTCCGGCTGACTTCCAGTATCATGATTCCTACTTCGTCGTAGCTCACTTCCACTACGTTATCGTTGGCGGACTTGTGCTTGGTATCTTCTCCGGCCTTCATTACTGGTGGCCGAAGATGTTCGGACGTATGCTGAACGAGACGCTTGGTAAGCTTACATTCTGGACGTTCTTCATCGGCTTCCATCTCACGTTCTTCATCCAGCACTTCCTTGGTCTGATGGGTATGCCTCGCCGGATCTGGACCTACCTGGATGGACTAGGCTTCAACGAGATGAACCTGATCTCAACAGTCGGCGCCTTCTTAATGGGCTTCGGTACGATCTTCTTCATCATCAACATCATCGTTACCGCGTTCAAGCCGAAGGATGCAGGCAATGATCCTTGGGAAGACGGCCGTACGCTGGAGTGGACGATTCCATCCCCAGCACCTGAGTATAACTTCGCTCAGACGCCGCTTGTTCGCAGCTATGATGCGTATTGGAAGGAAAAAATGGACGGAAATAAAGCAATGACACCGGCTGAACCGCTTGGTCCGATTCATATGCCATCACCTTCAATCCTTCCGTTCTTCATGTCTCTTGGTCTGTTCATTGCGGGCTTCGGATTCATGTACGCTTCGGATCTCGGATACTGGGTCGCTGGCGCAGGCTTGCTCATTACCTTCGGCTGTATGGTAATCCGCTCGCTGAAGGATGACCACGGCTTCCATATTGAACCGGATGAACTGCACGACAAGGGGGTAAAAGCATGAGCGCACATTCACATGTAGATGGTCAATTGCCTCATGAGCCGGAAAAAGCGACCCTTGAGGGACGTAATAAGGTATTAGGCTTCTGGCTGTTCCTTGGCGGCGAGACCGTATTGTTCGGTACGCTGTTCTCCGCTTACCTGGCACTTCGCCATCAAGTAGGAGACGGCAATCCGTCACCACATGAGCTATTCTCACTCGGACTCGTTGCCGTAGCTACGATGCTGCTGCTAACCTCAAGCTTGACGAGTGTATTCGCGATACAGGCCCTTCACAAGAATCAGGTGAAGGCGATGGTGAACTGGCTTATCATTACCGTTATTCTTGGCCTTGCGTTCCTAGGCCTTGAGATTTATGAATTCTACCACTATGTGCATGAAGGACATGGATTCACGACTAGTGCATTCAGTTCATCCTTCTACACACTGGTCGGCTTCCACGGAGGCCACGTTGCCTTCGGTATCGTATGGATCTCACTCTTGATCGGGCAAGTCCTTCGCAAGGGCTTGACCGTAGTTACCGCACCTAAGGTATATGTTGCCGGGATGTACTGGCATTTCATCGACGTCGTATGGGTATTCATTTTCACCGTCGTGTACTTGATGGGAAAGGTGGGCTAATCCATGGCAAGCAATCATTCTGCTGCGGAAGAGCGGACTAAGCGTCATAAGGTCGAAGGCCCGCAGAAGCACATCATTGCATTCATCTTCTCCATCCTGCTGACGCTCGTTGCCTTCGCAACGGTCGCAGCCGGTGAAGTGAATGAGACCTTCATCTATATTCTCATTGTCGGAATGGCTATCCTGCAAGTATTCATCCAGATGTCGTTCTGGATGCATATGAAGGATCGCGGACACCTGTTCCCGATCGTCGGCATTCTGTTCGGAGTATTCGTAGTCCTGACCATGGTCGTAATGGCCCTCTATTGGACTTGGTGGTAAACGTAACAATTTCAGCACGAAGAGGGTCCCTGTATGGGGGCCTTCTTTTGCTGAATTAAGGTTAGAAGGGGGTTCCCTATGTTAGGCTTACAATACTTCAGCTTCGTGGAACTGTGGAGTCCGATGTTCTTCTTCGCGATGTCCGCTGTCGTCATCCTCTATTATTATCTCATTGGCCCATGGAGACTTAAGACGGATTCAACAGCTGCTCCTGCTACTAGAGGTCAGCAGACGATATTCGTCGTATCTGCAATCTTGTTCTACCTCGTTCAAGGCGGTCCCTTGGAGCTGCTAGGGCATCTGATGTTCACGTTCCATATGGTCAATATGTCCATCGCCTATCTCATTGTTCCACCGCTGGTTCTGCTCGCAGTACCCGGCTTCCTGTGGAAGCAGCTGTTCAGCAAGGCCTACTGGAATAAGCTGAACTGGCTGATGCATCCAATCATGACGTTAGTGCTGTTCAATATGTTGTTCTCGATCTATCACATTCC
The DNA here is from genome assembly GCF_042653305.1 of Paenibacillus sp. GCM10023252. Taxonomy (NCBI): domain Bacteria; kingdom Bacillati; phylum Bacillota; class Bacilli; order Caryophanales; family Paenibacillaceae; genus Paenibacillus; species Paenibacillus sp. GCM10023252. The sequence goes on along the minus strand of NZ_JBHSHW010000008.1, from coordinate 213,841 downwards.
TGCAGTCCATGACTATGTTATGATTCATTATGGGATTCATAGTCTCTATTATCTTGTATTGCTGCTTACGTCGTTCATGATGTGGTGGCAAGTGATCTGTCCCGTTCCGGAGTGGAACAGACTTACGGATATGAAGAAGATGGCGTATGTGTTCGCGAACGGAGTGCTGCTGACTCCCGCATGCGCCTTGATTATATTTGCGGCTGAGCCGATGTACGCCACTTATAGCAATCCTCAGATATGGGTTCAAGCGATGGGCTACTGCCTATCGGGTGATCCATCACGTCTGCTCGAGAGCTTCAGCGGTCCAAGCTTCTTCAATCTGCTAGGAGCGGCGGATGATCAGCAGACTGGCGGCATTGTGATGAAGCTTGTTCAGGAGTTCACGTACGGCTGTGTGCTGGCCCTTATCTTCAAGCAATGGTATAGAAGAGAGCATAGGGAAGATGATCTACCGAATGCGGAGCCTGTATAACAGGCAAGCAAGTGTCGAATAAGTTCACCGAATATGAAGCAGGTGGGGATAACTATGGATATCTATACAATTATGCCGACGATCAGTACCGCCTTCATCGTCATCAGCGCAATTCTGGTTGCAATAGGGTGGCGGCTCGCCATTCAGCGTAAGCTGGAGGCGCACAAGAAGGTGATGACAGCCGGTGCAGCAGCTGCGCTAATCTTCTTCATTATCTATTCTTCTCGTACGATTCTAGTAGGGAACACGGCATGGGGCGGACCGGACAGTCTTAAGCCCTATTATCTTGCCTTCTTATTGTTCCATATCGTACTAGCTACAGTGGCAGCGGTATTCGGCATTACAACGCTGACATTAGGCTTCAAGAACAAGCTGGCCAAGCATCGCAAGTGGGGAAGAGTGACTTCAGTCATCTGGTTCTTCACAGCCATTACGGGAACAACTGTCTATGTCCTGTTATACCTGCTCTATCCGGGCGGGCATACGAAGCCGGTTATCCATGCAATATTCGGCTGGTAACGTGTGAACATCGTAATAAGACTACTTCTTTAGCTTCTTTGTGGAGCAGGGAGGTAGTCTTTTTTTCATGAAAATAAATATACAGATGTTGACAATGAAGCGAGGTGTGATTATACTGTGTATAAAGATATATACAGTATAATGACTGGATGAAGGAGGAGAGCTGCTTGAGCTTATGGAAAGGTGCATGGCTGCTTGCTAGGCAAGAGCTTGCGGTAAGTCGTGTTGGCTTAATTTTCACATTGTTGTCCACCTTATATCTAGCTCTCATTACCTTTCCCTTCATGAATGAAATAGCTGAGAATTCGGTCTCCGCTCTCTCCGCAATCCCGTTCGACTTCTTCTTCCTGACTGTGCTACCTTGCCTTGGATTCTCGATGAACAAGACGATGTTCCGCCTATGGAGCGAAGACGGCATTACGAAGAGCCTGGCACAGCTGCGTACGATGCCCATCTCTCTTCAGCAGATTGCAGCTGGAAGACTCATCGTCTTGCTCTTGATTCTAACGCCTGCGATTGTTAGCTTCTTCACTCTCATGTACGTAGTTAACGGGTCACTGCGAGAGATGATGAGTATAGGACAGTTCATCCTCTACAGCTTGTTCTGGTACGGCTACTGTGTCGCTATGTCAAGCAGCTATATCTATTGGGAGCTGGGCTACAGCGGAAGAACTTACTTCATCGCCTGTATTCTCTATATCATCATTCTCATTCCAACGACAATTGTAATTAACTTGCAAGGGGGGAGCATCCTTATCACTATACTGAGAGCCACCCAACAAGGGCAATGGTGGATCTCAGCAGCAGCATTAGCTCTAGGGGCAGCAGTTCTCCTGCTGTTCTACAGGTTGATCTGCAGGAGGCTCCATTATAGAAGTTATCTATCTTAAGACCTACGGATGAATGAACTTGGTTAGCAGAGAGGGTGAAGCCGTGTGGCTGCCGATACAAATTAATGAACAGAGCGCAGAGCCTCTATATTATCAGATTGAAGTGCAGCTGCGGGCACTCATTGTAAGCGGGCAAGTAGCAGAGGGAACGCTGCTTCCATCGATACGTGAACTTGCACAGATGCTGAAGTGCAGCGTCATTACTGTGAGGCGAGTCTACCAGGACCTGGAGACGGAAGGGCTGCTTCGCACGCGTCAGGGTACAGGGACTTATGTGGCTAAGGCTGCTGAAGGTGATCGTGACCGCTTGCGGTTAAGCTCCGTTGCAGAAGCGATGGAAGCGGCGATTACAGCTGGTCGAAGAGTGCAGTGCACGGATGAAGAGCTCAGAGCCTTATTCGAGGAAGCGCTCGCTAAGGATAAGGAGGGGAGATGACGATGAGGATGGACGATCATGAATGGGCGGTTGAGATTCGCGGAGTGAAGCAGAATCGGAAGAGATTCTCCCTGGGTCCCTTGGATCTGAACATTCCGCAAGGATATGTGACGGCAATTATTGGACCTAACGGCTCCGGGAAGAGTTCAACCTTCCGTCTGCTCCTCGGGCAGTCGAAGCCGGATGCTGGTGAGATGAGCATACTCGGTACGCCTGTAGGAGAGTTCGACGACACAGAGCTCAAGCGTCGAATCGGTTATCTCGCGGAGGAATCACAGAGCCCAGATGACAGGCTGCGGGCCTCAGACAAGGCAAGCTTCACTAGAGCATGGTATCCCGCATGGGATGATAAGCTGTATCGTGAGCTGCTGCGGCTGTTCGAGATTGATGAAGGAATGAAGCTTGGCAGGATGTCGAAGGGGATGCGCCGGAAGTTCGATCTGGCGCTGGCCTTATCACATGCTCCTGAGCTGCTCCTGCTCGATGAGCCTTCCTCAGGGCTCGATCCCCTCGCATGGAAGCAGATGATTGACATTCTGCACCGTTACATGGAGAGAGAGGGAAGAACGATTATGATCGCCTCGCATATTGTCGAGGAGGTCCGAAGACTCGCGGACTACATCGTCATCATGTCCCAAGGCCGAGTGCTTGGTCAGTATGAGAAGGATGAACTCTTCAGTTCATGGCATGTTGTGTTCCTCTATCGGGAGGGGCTGGATGCGAAGCAAGCAGAGCAGCTGCCTGGACAATCTGGTGTGACAGCAGCAGGCAAGGACACGATGCGAGTCGTGACTTCTAAGCTTGCAGAGATAGAGAGATGGTGTGAAGAGCACCATATTCGAATCGTTAGTATGCACAAGATGGAGCTGGATGACATTCTTGCAGCTATGATCCAGCGAGATCGAATGCTTACGATATAGGCGGTACTTTTCAATGTAATAGGAGCATAATCACTTAAGTCTCACTAGCGTTCGGCTGTAAGCCGGGAAGGAGCAATACGAAGATGAGCACTCTAGCCGTAGAGAAGGTAGTGAAGCAATTCGGAGACAAGACTGCTGTGAATGGCATTAGCCTGAAGATTGAACAGGGTGAGATCTATGGTCTCCTCGGGGCCAATGGTGCAGGGAAGACAACGACGATGAGAATGGTACTTGGACTCATCTATCCCGATGGCGGCACGATTAGGTACGACGGGAAGCCGTACACGAAGGAACTGCTTGGTCAGCTTGGGTACTTGCCGGAGGAGAGGGGGCTGTATCCGAAGATTAAGGTGAATGATCAGCTTATCTATCTCGGACAGCTGCGCGGCATGTCGAAGAAGGATGCTGAAGGAAGCTTGAAGTACTGGCTGGAGCGGTTCGAGGTTCCGGAATACTACAGCAAGAGAGTAGAGGAATTGTCGAAGGGCAATCAGCAGAAGATTCAGTTCATCGCCGCGGTCATTCACAAGCCGAAGCTGGTCATTATGGACGAAGCCTTCAGCGGTCTGGATCCTGTTAATGTTGAATTGCTCAAGTCTACCGTCAAGGAGCTGCGCGACTCTGGAACTTCGATTCTATTCTCTACTCACCGTATGGAGCATGTTGAGGAGCTATGTCGGAACATTACAATTCTTCACCGTTCCAACGTCGTCCTCCAAGGCGGAATTAAGGACATTAAGAAGCAGTTCCCGAAGGAGAGGATTCTCCTGTCGACAGAGAGTGAAGTGTCAGGCCTTGATCAGCTGCCAGGGGTGGCAAGGGTTACCCGGCATGAATACGGCTACGAGGTTCACGTTGAGAATGAAGGAGCTGGCCGAGGCATTCTGCAGCTTGCGATGAATCAATCGACGATTCAGAGGTTCGAGATTATGGAGCCGACGTTGAACGAGATATTTATTAGATCGGTAGGTGAGCGGGTATGAACAGCTTCTGGACGGTTGTAGGCTTCACCTTGCGGAACAAGTTCAAGACGAAGGCATTCGTCATTACGACCATTATTATTGCTCTTATCATTACGATCGTTGCGAACCTGCCCTACTTATTCTCCTTATTCAATAAGGATGACGGCCCTGCTCGAATCGGGTATGCAGCGGCGGAGCAGGGGGAACAAGCAGCAGGAACTGCGCTTGCTCTGCAGCTGAAGGCCTACTATGAAGCGCAGCCAGAGCCTGAGCTGTTGCTGGTAGAGTTCCCGGCCGGTGCTACTCTGGAGGAGAGCGAAGCGGCTATGAAGAAGGGCATCTCGAGTGAGGAGATTAAGGGCTATATTACCTTCGGTTCGGCTGACGAAGGACAGTTCCCGGCTGTGACCTACAAGTCCGAGAAGATCATGGACAACTCGACGGCTCAGAAGCTGAAGACAGCTCTTCAAGCAATCAAGACGGATACGGTGCTTAAGAATGCAGGTCTGACCGAAGAAGAGAAGACACTGCTCTACGCGCCAGTAGCTGTTGATAGCGTACAGATCTCCTCTTCCGCCGGTGGCAAGGACAGCAATGGCAAGACGGCTGCTCAGCAAGGGATGGATATGGCGCTCATCTATGTCATGGTTATTATGCTGTTCATGGCTATCATGGTGACCGGGCAGATGATTGCCTCGGAGATCACGGCGGAGAAGAGCTCTCGTGTCATGGAGATTCTCATTACAAGCGTATCTCCACTGAAGCAGATGTTCGGCAAGATTCTAGGCATGTTCCTGGTAGGCCTGTCACAGATGGCTATCTATGTCATCGTGATCGTCATTAATGTCATGCTGCCTCAGAACGTCGACATACTAGCCGATATGGATATTCGCTTAAGCGAGATTGATCCTGGACTGCTGGCTTATGCGGTTGTATTCTTCCTGACAGGCTACTTCCTATTCGCGACGCTGTTCGCAGCGGTCGGTTCCATTGTGAGCCGGACAGAAGACTTAGGCCAGGCGGTCATTCCAATAACGATGACCTCGCTTGCAGGCTTCTACATTGCGATCTTCTCTCTGTCCAATCCTGACAGCATGCTCGTCCATGTGACGTCATTCATTCCCTTCTTCTCTCCCTATGTGATGCTGCTCCGATTAGGGCTGTCGGATCCGCCGTTGTGGGAGGTATGGACATCCATTGGCCTGCTGCTCATCGCCATCTATGTATGCGGCGTGCTTGCGGCGAAGATCTATCGCACAGGCGTCCTCATGTACGGCAAGCGCCCTACAATTAAGGAGCTTCGCCGAGCGATGCGGGCTTATAAGTAGGCATTAACAATAGACTGCTGACCCCCCTCCGAGTTTGGAGAGATGGTCAGCAGTTTTTTATTGTAGAGATGCTAAGGGCATAGGTCATTTCCGTAATTTTTTACTAGCGAGTTGTAAGATAATCCATTCAGTCAAGGTCGTTCCTAATGTTACAGTTAAGGCATACTTCAGGTCAAAGGAATGATTGAATGGAATCGTACAAGCGCAACATGAAGGTAATCCTTCTATTCCTGTTCCCAGCTATTGCTATCTATACCTTGTTCTCCATATTGCCGATCGCTGCTTCCTTCGTTCTGTCCTTCACACGTACGGAAGCTATGCTCGGAGGAGCTATGGAATTCGTCGGACTGAACAATTACGAGAAGCTGCTGCATAATGACCATTTCTGGACGTCACTGCGGAACATTGGCTACTTCCTGCTCTTAACCCTTCTTACTCAGATTCCGCTGGGATTCCTATTCGCGCTGCTGCTCAGCACGAAGATAAGGGGATACAAGCTGTTCAAGACGATTATCTTCCTGCCACAGATTGTGTCTATTACAGCGACGAGCATGATCTGGTACTTCATTCTCTACCCTAATGACGGCGTGCTTACGATGTTCTTATCTGCTATAGGAGTTGAAGAGCTTAGCCGGAACTGGCTAGTTGACCCGAATACAGCGATGTGCTCCATTATTCTGGTTAATGCTTGGGTCGGAATTGGCTTCCATATGGTCGTCTTCTTCGCTGCTATCTCGGGAATTCCTGAGGATATTAGAGATGCCTCGAAGATCGACGGGGTGAACGGGTGGCAGAATGCAATCTATCTGGTAATGCCGCTCGTATGGGAGAGTGTCAAGATCTGTGTCATCATTGTGGTGACGGCCGTGCTCAAGACCTTCGATGTCGTCTTCGTTATGACACAGGGCGGGCCGAACGGCCAGACTCATGTGCCCACCACGCTGCTGTATGACCTGGCGTTCCGTTACGATAACTTCGGCGGGGGCAGTGCAATCGCTGTCGTCATCTTCCTGCTCAGTATAACGCTCACCGTTCTCAGCCTGAAGCTGATGAGGCGGGATGTACTTCAATATTAATTGTGGAGGGAACCATGATGAGACCCGATGGAGCAACTCGTCCTCACCCAGTCAAGCAAGGCGCTGTTTACCTGCTGTTTTTCTTAGTCATTATTGTTTTTGCATATCCCATTTATTTTCCACTCGTCTCATCGTTCAAGTCTACAGAGGACATCTTCACCTCTCCGTTCTCCCTACCGTCCTCTCTAGACTTATATAATTACGTTAAGGCTTGGGACCTGGCTCACATAGGCAGGGCGTTCGCCAATAGTCTAGTATTGTCAGGATCAACCGTATTGGTTACTCTTATAGCAGCGGCAATGGGAGCGTACGTCATAGCTCGGTTCACATTCCGCTTCCAGAGCGGAGCGCTCATCTACTTCCTCATAGGACTGATGATTCCTATTCAGTCGACGATAATTCCGCTGACTTATATGATTGCCAAGATTGATCTGACGAGCAACCTCCTTGTGGTCGTTATGCTGTTCGTGACGACGAATCTTCCGCTTGCTATATTCATCTTGAACGGATTCATGGGACAGATTCCTGCCTCGCTTGAAGAATCGGCGATTATGGACGGGGCATCTGCTATCGATATCTTCATCAAGGTTATGCTTCCGCTCACCGTCCCAGCGTTAGCAACCGTGGGCATCTTCGTCTTCATGCAGTCCTGGAATGATCTGCTCATCCCGCTTATCTTCATCCAGGAGCAGCAGCACCAGACGATATCTATCGGATTAATCTCCTTCAAGGGCCAATACAGCTCCGATTACGGTACGCTGATGGCCGCGATTGTCATTGCTATACTCCCTCCGCTGCTCGTCTATATTGCTGCCCAAGAGAAGGTGCAGTCGGGTCTTACAGCTGGAGCCGTCAAGGGCTGATTGTTCATACAACAAGGAGAGCGAAGGTGAGGAGGATTAGAATTATCCTGCGTGTGAAGCAATGGTATATGAATCTATCCATTGTTAACAAGATGTACAGCACTATCTTCATCTTCATTCCGTTAGTCGCTCTCCTGCTCGTCTTCAGCTCCCTGTCGGCGGATACGGTGCTTCAGGGCAAGCTGGATACGTCCTTGCAGAATCTTGATCTTATTACACGAGGAATCTCTCCGCTCATAGACAGAGTAGAGGATGCTTCCAAGTTCTTGAGCTCGCATAAGGATGTCCAGGATATGTTGAAGAAGAATAGCCGGATGGATTCCAATACGAGATATCGTCAGCAATTAGTTCTGGCAGACTTGTTCGATGATATGATTGGCAGTGGCACCAACCTGTCTGCAGTCGCACTATATGACAAGACCCATAAGCAGCTCGCCAGCTCGACGACGGAAGTGGGAATGGCCCACCATTCCTTATCCTCGCAGGGCCCTTGGCTTATTCCTGCTGGCAAGCCCCTCTGGGTATACGGGGAGAGGGTTGTCTATGCGGTTAGTGAGATCTATGATTACGACACGGGTAATTCCTTCGGCTACCTAGTAGTCGCCATACACGATCGTGTGCTGTCGGGCCTATACAAGCAATCCGCACCTTCTGATAGGATGAAGATTGCCATATTAAGTGAAGATGGTTCTATCATCTCTGCAGCGGAACGTCCTTACGTTAGCCATGCCATAGATAGTCCATATTTCCAATGGCTGTCTGAACAAGATAGAGATGGCAGGGCCTTCTCCGTGAACGGGGAACAGCTGATGGTGCTGCATAGCCGGTATAGTCATCTGGGATGGCATGTCGTTGGCATGATTCCTTATGCGGAGTTCGTTAAGGATACGAGAGGCCTCAGCCGTAAGATACTGTTGCTGGGATCAGCTGCTATTCTGCTGGAGATTATGCTTCTCCTCATCATTTCAAGATCGATTACGAAGCCGATTGTCAGGCTGAACCGTTCCATGAATGAAGCAGGGATGGGCAACTTCAAGAATAAGCTCGATATGGAATCCAGAGATGAGATTGGGAGATTGGCTTATACGTATAATAGCATGATTAGCCGAATTGCCGAGCTCATCGAGGAAGTCTACCGCGAACAGAGAGAGAAGCGGGATATTGAGCTGACTCTCCTTCAGTCCCAGATTAAGCCTCATTTTCTATATAACACGTTAGAGAGTATCGCAGCCTTAGTTGAGCTAGACCGGAAGGCGGATGCCTATACGATGGTGAATTCCTTGTCTATGTTCTACAAGACGCTGCTTAATAAGGGAAGAGAGATCGTCACAATTCGAGAGGAGCTTCATATCGTCAGACATTATGTCTCCATCTTGCAGATTCGTTATCCAGATCAATTCCGATTCGACATTCGTATGGAGGATGAACTGTTAGAGCGGATGATGGTGAAGCTTAGCCTCCAACCTATTGTAGAGAATGCGGTGTATCACGGTATTCGCAATAGGAGATCTGCTGGCGAGATTGTCATATTAGGCAGTCTTGCAGGAAGTCGTATCATTCTGGAAGTACAGGATAATGGACAGGGCTTCCGGCAGGAAGATATACAGAGAATGAACGGAACTGTTGCAGGATCGGATATTGCTGCAGGTTCGATGAGAGGCTTCGGTCTTCAGAACGTACAGGATCGGCTGAAGTTAATCTACGGCTATGAGTTCACGATGAAGGTATCGAATCGGGCTGAAGGAGGCGCCAGCGTCATGCTTGTTATTCCGGACAGGGGTATGAAGGTTGAAGGTGATATCTTATGATTCCAGTCATGCTGGTAGATGATGAGGTGCTGGTGCGCCATCGCATTAGAAGCCTGCTGAATTGGGAAGAGCTCGGGTTCCAGATTGTGGCTGAAGCGGGTGACGGGGAAGAAGCGCTCCAGCAGCTGGAGCAATGCTCTGCTGTTGATGTCCTCTTGGTTGATATTAATATGCCATTCCTTGACGGCATTGCCTTGTCACGAATTGTAAGAGACCAATACCCCGACAAGCAGATCGTCATTGTAACCGGCTACAGTGAGTTCGAGTATGCCCGAACAGCACTATCGTTAGGCGTTAACAGTTATATTCTGAAGCCGATTGAGGTATCGGAGTTAAGAGATTGCTTGACGAAGTTGAAGGCCGGCTTGGATAAGGCGAAGTATTACAGGGAAGCTCTGCATCAGGCTAAGTCTGCTGTAGAGCTTCAGCGGAGCACATGGCTTAATGCCTGGGTGTTGAACAAGCTGAACATTCAGCAGGAAGCATTCGAGGAGGCCAGACAATTCTATGGGATTCAGCTAGAGGCTGCTGGCTTGCAAGCTGCGGCTATTGAGATTGATGATATGGATAGCCGCTGGATGGGCGAAGAGGAGAAGCAACTATGGCGATTCGCTACACGCAATGTGGTCGATGAGATTCTACAGGGTATTGGGCCATTCTACGCCTTCCAAGGAGATGGGAATCGGCTGGTCTACCTTATTCGGCCTCATAGTGAGTCTGATCTTACGGCAACATGCAGCCGTGCGGCGCAAGCCGTTAAGCGGTACTTGAAGTACACCATAACAATTGGTATCGGCAGAGTATATGATGGTTATGACCTTGTGCCAAGATCCTATGCAGAGGCGCTGGAAGCCTTGAGGGGCAAGTTCACTGCAGGGAGAGGTCAAGTGCTTGTATACACCGAGACTGCTGAGCACGGATTGCCAATGTTACTAGATGCTACACATTCTGATTCGATACTTATTCAGCTGCGAATGGGTAAGACCGATTGGTGTAGAGAACGAATTGAAGAGACATTCATGGTGATGAGGGGAGGAGCCTACAGCAAGGAGACCATGCTTCATGCGGCATTCACCTACTTGGCCGTTATCCTGAGAGTCTTAAGCGAATGCGAGCCCTCCCCCTCCGAGCTGCTTAATCTCGATTGGTATGAACATCTGAGCAGCAAGGAGACGATGGATGATGTAGCAGCTGAGCTCAACCGCCTGCTGGAGCTCGCAGCCACCCGTGTGGCAAGGCATCGCACACGTAATACTGAATTCATTGAACGTGCGCGCGCCTTCATTGAAGAGTACTATGCGAGATGCGAGCTGTCGTTAGCCGATATCTCAGCCGCGGTCAATATTAGCCCATCATACTTCAGCACCATGTTCAAAAAAGAAACAGGAGTTGGACTTGCCGAATACCTTGCTGATCGGCGTCTCTCTAAGGCCAATGCTCTCATACGCGAGAACCCGATGCTGACGATTCAAGAGATTGCTCTTCGAGTAGGCTACTCCGATCCGTATTACTTCAGTAAAAGCTTCAAGAAAAAATTCGGACTATCACCGAGCCAATATCTAACTAAGTAATCCATACAGCTATACTCCAAAATAAATTACGAAGAGCTCCAAAGATATTCCATTCAAGCGCAGCGCCCCCTCTGTTAACTTAATGATGCAGCTATTATGAAGGAGGAGAATACTATGGGGATTAGAAAACAACCAGCGGCTCTGCTGCTTACCGTGTTCCTAGCCGTCGCCTTGGTCATGTCGGCGTGCTCCAATAACGGGAACGGGGAGAAATCAAACACGGAGGGAAGCACAGGACAGAAGGGGGATAACAACGGAGAGAATGGCGAGGAACAAGTAACGATTACCTTCATGTCGCGGGAGACAGGAGATACCCCTTCCGCCCAGTTCATCAAGGAAGTCATTGCGAAGTTCGAGGAAGCGAATCCTGCGATTCACATTCAGGATGATTCAATTGGAGATGAGACCGCTTACTTGAATAAGCTGAAGTCATCTATTGCCAGCGGTAATCCTCCGCATATCTTCTCTTATGCAGGCGCACTCAGTCTGCTTCCGTATGCCAAGAGCGGAACGATTATGGACATCTCTCCAATGCTGGAAGACAAGGAATGGGCAGACGGGTTCCAGCCTGGATTATTCGACAGCTTCAATCTGGAAGCAGCAGGCAAGCCAGGCATCTATTCCATTCCATGGTCCATTAACTACGAGCCGATCTTCTACAATGCGGACCTGTTCCAGCAAGCAGGTGTAACGAAGGAGCCAGAGACTTGGGATGAGCTGCTGGATGCCATTGCTAAGCTGAAGTCTGCCGGCGTGACGCCATGGGCGCTTGGAGGGAAGGACAGCTGGCGTGTCGGACATATCCATACTTCTATCTTCTACAAGCTTGCTGGAGTAGAGAAGGCGAAGGAGATCGGACAACGGAAGGCGAAGTGGACGGATCCTGAAGTAGAAGCTACCTTCCAGAAGCTCATTGAGCTGAGAGAGGCTGGAGCGTTCCAGGAGAACTTCGAAGGAGTTAACTACGACTCGGAGAAGCAGCTGTTCGGATCTGGCAAGGCAGCGATGACACTCGATGGAACCTGGAGAACTGGTGACCTTCCGAAGGATATGAACATTAAGTCCTTCCCATTCCCTTACTTCTCAGATAAGCCGGAGTATAAGAATAATGGCGTCAACTACCTCGCGCAATGGGTGCTGAGCGGCAAGATGGAAGGAGCTGAGAAGGATGCTGCCATCTCCTTCATCAAGTTCCTGACGAATCAGGAGAATCAGCAGAGCCTGCTGGACAACTATGCAAGGCTGCCTATTATTAAGAACGTGGACACCTCCAAGCTGGATGAATTAACTAAGGATATTATAGAAGATGGAGCTAAGGTGACGGTACCTGGACTCGATACCTTCTCCTATGATCCGCTGCCTGCTATCGAGAGCGCAAGCAAGGATGCGCTAATGGGGATGCTGCTAGGGAAGTCGCCTAAGGATATGACGAAGCAGGTGCAGGATGTCATTGACAACAGTTAGAGGGCAGGCGCTTGCATAGGACTACCTATATGACCGCTAGGCTAGACAAGGGCTGATCAGAGCTGCAGCATATAGAATACGATGCTATAGCGCCTTATGAGCTGTTGGCATGCAGCCAGCCAATTCCCATACAATAGAGAGAGCCAGCCATCTGAGATGGCTGGCTCTCTCTTCACGTTCACTGATGACTCTCTCTGTACTGAGTAGGTGTCACGCCTTCGGACTTCTTGAATACCCGGTTGAACCAGGAATGCTGGTAGCCGACCTTCTCAGCAATCTCGCTGATCTTCAGGTCCGTCTCTATAAGCAGCTTCTTGGACACGTCTACACGCACCTTCGTGACGTAGTCTACATAGCCAATCCCCTTCACTTGCTTGAACGTCTTGCTGAGAGTAGAGACGCCTACCCCGAGATGATCCGCGCACTCTTCCAGCGACAGGTCGGTCATATACTTCTCCTCAACGAGCCGAACGACCTTCTCCACCGTCTGCTTCAGCTGCGCATGGTGAGTCTGATTCATCTCGCTCACATAAGGAGTGACGATGGTGCTCTGCAGCCACTTCAGCATCTCGTCTGTCTGTCTGAGCTCCATAACCTCCTCGTACAGATTCCGCCCTTCATGGAAGGAGTAGACGTGGAAGCCGGCTTGCAGGAGCGTGTTGTTAATATTGCCGATGAGCTGCGCTAACGCTTGCTGCATGAAGTGCTCCACATCGGCGGTGCTCGCAAGCTCAGCAACGAACTCCTCCGCCTTGGCGAGAGCTTCCTGGGGCTGTCCTAATCGGATGGCGTGAATGAGATCCCTCTCCAGCTCGAAGGGGTATCGGAACGTGTAGTTGCCTTGAACGACTTCGTCATCCATATCTACAACCTGATTCGCCTCTCTCAGGTTGCGGAATCGGAGAGTGTGCCTCGCTTCATCCAGTAATTCTGGAATTCGACTTAGCTCCTCGCTGACCTGCCCCATACAGACGGTGACCCCCAGCTTCAGAATATGATTGAGTGTCGTAATCATCTCTTGGGACAGCATGGTTAGCTCCTTCTTGACGGACGAACGCGGCAGACCGGAGGGCAGACCAATGATAATGCCAACCGACAGGTCCTGGAAGTTGACGACGTAGCATTGCTGGAGGTGGAGACGTGTGAGCTCCTCTACAATGTTCGCGGCTGCGAAGGTCACGAGCTGCTCATCCTCTTCATTGAACTTGCCCCCGGCATTCGTAAGTCCAAGGAGCTGAACGACCAGCACCGTGAATTGCTTGTGCTCGGTCTCCCAGCCATAGAACGCAATCTTGGAGCGAAGCTCCTCCTCCGTTGCGTAATACAGCCGCCCCTGCACCAGCTGCAGCATGAAGCTCTCTCGTAGTGTTGGCAGCTGCTCCTCTACCCGTATCTGCAGATTATGGCTCTCGCGCGTAAGGTTCAGCCATTCCTTCTCAATGAGCTTAAGCTCATCCTCATGCCCCGAACCGCGATCTGACTTATCCTTGAAAATCGCCCCAATCAGCTGCCCAATCGGCTTATATATCTTCCTGGAAGCAAGCCAAGCAAGAAGAATGGCCGTCGCCAGCGCAATGACATTCACTAAGATAATGAGGCGCGACATAAGGACAACTGGACCCGACAGCTTGGAAATATCGGAAGCTGTCATAAAAATCCAGTCTGTCCCCAGCCGGTGAAAAGTCGAGTATGAAACCGAGAACTTGGTGCGATCGAGCGTAGTTAGGAACGTATCCTGCTCCTTGTTCGGCCACCGCTTCAGAACGTTGTCGTGAATCTGGTCCTGCAGCTGCCGCCGATTCTCCGAAACGGATGACTCTCGAATCAGCCAGTCACCGCCGTCATCCATCAGCAGAGAAATGCCATCCTCTGCGAACTCCTGGAAGTAGGCACTCATCTTGGCTGTGTTCAATCGTACGATGATAGCGCCGTACGAGTTAACCCCGTCTCTAGGCAGCTTGTGGACAAGACTATACTTGAAGTCTGTCTTCAATGATTGGTTGTTCGAATTCAGCCCTGGAATAGGCAGAGACTTCGTCCAGAACAATCTGCTGTCTGTCTTCATGATAGACGCATAGGAGGTGAGGAAGTCCTGCTCCCCCTCGGCTATATAGTTCACACCTCGAGAGCTGCTGATCATGGCGCGATTGTTGTCAATGAACAGATACACCTCTTCGATAAGAGGATTCGTCTCCTGCATCACTAACAGCGTCTGCAGCAGCTCGCGCGTGAACGAGTAGTTGTCCGAATAATCCACATTCCGGAGCTTCTCTCCGAAGGTAGGATTGAAGGACCATTGGGACAGCCGCACTTCCATACCCGCCAACTCTTCCTCCATCTGCTTCGTAACGTGTGCAAGTCTGAGCTGGTGAGTCTTGTTCACTTCGGACTCGATCCGATCGACCCCGATTACATATAGGCTGAGTCCGATGAAGGTGGTAGGCAAGCAAGTAATCAGTAAGACAAGAATTAGGCTCTTGCGAAAAAATGACGATTGAATACGGTTTCTATTATTCGGTGAAAGCCTTGCAAAAAAAGTCTTAAACATGTTGACACCTTCCCGAGTTCATCTAAATCAACTATAAACGGCTGTCCCTTATCCTGCAACCGCTCCGGGGGCAAAAGCGGCTTTCCTTCTCTAAGAGTTTTTTGAACAGGTAAATTCAGAACAAGACAAGCCTCATTCTATAAGGGAAAAGGCAGAAAAATAACTATTATTGCAGGAAAGCAGACCCAGCACCTATAGTTAGGGCAATGACACAACGATGATTAATGTCACATGAAGGCGAAGGAGATGAACATGAGTATTGCGAATCCTGCAGCATCTACTGCAAAGTTATCAAAGCCGGCAAGCAGCCGGAACCGAATATGGAACAGACTAAAGAGAGATAAATATCTCTACTTGCTGGGATTGCCCGGCCTGCTATGTATGCTCATCTTCAAGTACGTCCCCATGTGGGGAACGTTGATAGCTTTTCAAGATTATTCTCCTTACCAAGGGTTCTTGAAAAGCGAGTGGGTCGGCCTTGAGAACTTCGAGAGATTCTTCAACAATCCTGACTTCTATATTCTATTAAGGAATACGATTGCAATTAATGTACTGGGCCTCATCTTCTACTTCCCAGTTCCCATTATTCTCTCTCTCATGCTGAATGAGGTGAGGAAGGAAGTGTTCAAGCGGACGATTCAATCCATCGTCTACCTGCCCCACTTCTTGTCATGGGTTATTATTGCCGGGCTTACCTTCACGATGTTCGCTACGGGTGAAGGGCTTGTGAACAACGTACTTGTGGCTATGGGAATGAAGCCAGTTGACTGGCTGACGACACCCGAGTTCTTCTGGGGATTCCTAACGGTGCAGAGCATCTGGAAGGAAGCAGGCTGGGGAACGGTCATCTTCCTCGCAGCGATGGCGAATGTGGATCCTCAGCTATACGAGGCTGCCAAGATTGACGGCGCCAACCGGCTTCAGCAGATGTGGAAGATTACGTTTCCAGCCATTCAGAATGTTATTATCATTCTGCTCATTCTGAGACTGGGCCATATTATGGATGTAGGCTTCGAGCAGGTATTCCTGCTACAGAACTCGGCTGTATCCGATGTTGCTAATGTCTTCGACACCTATATCTACCGCGTCGGGGTGCAGGGAGCACAATTCAGTTATACGACGGCTGTCGGGCTGTTCAAGTCCGTAGTAGGTCTGCTGCTCGTCATTCTGTCGAACAAGCTGGTGAAGAAGGCCGGCGGAGAAGGCTTCTATTAAGAAGTACTATCACAAGCAAGGAGTGTCAGCTATGCGTGAATCACTGGGAGAGAGAATATTCTCAGGTGTGAACATCACCATCCTAACGTTAATTGGACTTATCTCTCTATTCCCGTTCTATTATGTCGTCATCGTATCGTTCGCGGATCCGGACGTATTCCTGAAGCGAAGCTTCATCCTGTTCCCGGAGTCCTGGTCACTTGACGCGTACAAGTATATTCTGTCTACCAACACCTTCATTAAGGCGGTAGGAGTCAGCGGCTATCTGGCTATCGTAGGAACTCTGCTCAGCCTAATGGTATCGGCAGCCTTCGGGTACATGCTGTCGCGGAAGAGATTATTCGGCCGCAAGCTGCTTATGATTGCCCTGCTCATTACTATCTTGTTCAACCCGGGCATCATTCCGAACTATCTGGTTATTAAGGAACTGAACCTAATTAATACGCTCTGGTCCATTATTCTGCCTGGTCTGCTTAGCGGATGGAATGCCCTGCTGCTTAAGACCTTCTTCGACGGAATTCCAGAGAGCTTAGAGGAGTCTGCTTATATTGACGGGGCGAATGATCTTCGGATATTTTTCCAGATTATTCTTCCACTGTCCCTGCCAGCCTTGGCCGCCTTCGGCTTGTTCTTCGCCGTAGGATACTGGAACACGTTCTTCAATGCTATCCTCTATATATCCGATTCCAGTAAGTTCCCGCTGCAGGTGCTTCTGCAAGGGATGCTTGTACAGTCGAATACGAGCATAGGGGAAGCTGGAGGGTTAGGCGAGGAGATCGTGCCGCCAGAGACGATCAAGATGGCTGCTGTCGTCATTGCAACTGTACCAATTTTACTGGTGTATCCATTCCTTCAGAAGCATTTTGCCAAGGGCGTTATGCTAGGCTCTGTCAAGGGATGATCACATAGAAGACAATGTAACATGGGGTTCAATCAAGAGAAGACATTAGGGAGGAAGAAGAATGAAGAAGCAAGCATCACTCTTAGCCCTTACGGCTGCAATTGCGCTGACCAGTGTTCTGGCCGGCTGCTCCAGCAGCAATAAGGAGAACGAGACGAATGGAACAAACGGAACGAATGCTGGGACGAAGGAAGCGGCGCCAACGAAGTTCTCCATTACAACCATTAACTACTCACCGGACACGCCTGTGAACGACAATCCGATTGAGCTGGAGATGGAGAAGCGTACGAACACGAAGATTGATGTCACTTATCTGCCTTCGAACAATTATGGAGAGAAGTTCAACGTTATGCTGGCTTCCAATGAACTGCCAGATGTTCTGTTAACGACTTATATTCATGCGGCAGAAGTAACGAAAGCGATTGATGATGGCGCTTTCTGGGATCTGACTCCATTCTTGAAGGATTATCCGAATATTGAGAAGGCTTATCCGAAGGAGAGCATCGAGAACTCCAAGGTGAATGGCAAGGTCTACGGTCTTCCTCGTCCGCGACCGCTAGTTGGGGGAGCAGCCTTCCCAGCTATTCGTAAGGACTGGTTAGACAAGCTTGGCCTTCCGATGCCGACGACAATGGATGAATTGTACACCGCGCTGAAGGCATTCAAGGAGAAGGATCCAGACGGCAACGGTAAGGCGGACACTTACGGATTCACTGGAAGTGTTGCTGAAGGCTGGATGGATAATCTTGAATTCGTAGAGAGCACCTTCCATGGGTTCAACAACTACTACTTGACCAAGGACGGAGAGCCTACGATTAACCGGGACTTCCTGGAGTCTGAGCGTGACGCGATTCTGTGGCTGCAGCGTGCTTACAAGGAAGGCGTCCTGGCTCCCGACTTCGCCATTATGAAGGGTACTCAAGTTATTGATATGATGAAGCAGGGCAAGGTCGGGATGATCCCAACTTCGATGGATGCTAACAAGATCGGAGATATGGTAGCAGCCCTTAGACAGTCTGCGCCAGAAGCCAATATTGAGCATGTACCGACTCTAATCTCCCCATCGACAGGCAAGCCTTATGCGATTAAGGAAGCCGGATTCTTCGGCAACTACCTCATCTCCAAGAAGGTGCCTGAAGAGAAGGTGAAGGCGATTCTGAAGTTCTTCGACTATGGTGCTACTCCTGAAGGTATGGAGCTGGCGAGCTTCGGGCTTAAGGATGTACACTTCACGGTTGGTGCAGACGGCAAAAAAGCAACAAACGACGAATTCAAAAAAATTGCCGGTGCAGCTCACGGCAACATCTGGACCTTCATCGATCCTTACAGCCGTCTAACGCAAGCAGCGCCTAATTACCCGGCGGAATACTTCGAGCGGGACAAGAAAGTCATTGATGAGCGCTTAAAGCATGGTGTCTTCTACAATAACAACGGAGTGAGCTCTGAGACGGAGCAAAAATTCCAGAGTGAGATCGGAAAGAAATTCCAAGACATTAAGATTCAAGTTATTCTCGGCAAGCAGCCGATTGAAGCTTGGGATAAGCATGTGGCAGCGATGAAGAAAGATGCAACGATGAAGAAGATTCTCGAAGAGAGAGATGCCAGCTACAAGGAACTATTCGGCAGCAAGTAAGCAGCAAGCAGTAACACGTAGACAGCAATTATGGACAGACAGAGTGGTTGGTACAGGTAAGTTTGACTAACCACTCTGTTTTTCATCGTACAAATGTAAGCGCTTGAATAGTGAATTTGATGAAGGAGGTGGAAGGGACTGCTCGGTTAATGATGTAGGATGGTCATTTATTTTAGGGAGGATGCGTATTTTGCGAAAATTAGGATTATGGTTATCAATGGTGTCTCTCGTCTCCACCGCTCTGTTAGCGCCAATCGTGCCTGCGGCCAAGGTACAAGCAGCAGGAGGGAGCCTCTATGAAGCAGAGAGTGCTGTTCTAGTAGATGCTCCGGTACAGTCGGTTACAGGCTCCGTCTACTCCGGAACAGGGTATGTAGACTTGGGAGACCAAGCGAACCAATCAAGCATTACTTGGTCTAATGTGAACGCGCCGCTTGCTGGCAATTATATCGTTAGTGTGAAGTATAAGAATACGGAAGGAGGATCTAAGCCCTTCAGCTTAAGCGTGAACGGGCAGATCTATACGGTCTTCGCAGGAGATCAGACCGCTGCAGATGGAGCATGGCAGACGCTGACGGCGGCAGTCCTGTTGAATCAAGGAAGCAACACTCTTAAGGTTGCTTCGGTGAATGTGGATGGTCCGCTAATTGATGTTGTAGAAGTGAGCCCGTATGCAACGATCTTCGAGGCAGAGAACGGAGCAGGCGCTGCCCATTCAGGAGCGACGATTGGATCGAATACGGGTACAGCTCCCGGCTTCTCCGGAACCGGCTACATTAGCGTTGCCCCAGGAGCAGCAGGGTACTTGCAATATAATAATGTGGTTGTGCCTGCAGCAGGCAAGTATACGTTGAAGGTACGATACAGCATGGGGAACACACCGCGTCCTTATAATCTAATTGTCAACGGTGTGCAGACCGCCAAGTCGAAGTCGCTTGGCACGGGAACTTGGGCCAATTGGACGTTCGAGGAGATGACCGGCATCACCCTTAATGAAGGGCCTAACGTCATTAAGATTGAGCCTACGCTGAGCGCTGCTAATACACCATTAGGCACGCCTGTCATTGACCGGTTAGAGCTGGTCACGGAGGCCCCCTTCCAGGTAGGAGAGCAGACGTTCCGGACGACGACCTTCGAGTCGACGGATGTGAACGCTGTTATCGCTGGCACGGCTACCGATGCCGCTCTGGTATCTCCGCTCATCAGTGGCACAGCATTGAAGCCTGCTGCTGGCAGCACGGTGCGAATCGTGAGCGACACCCAGTCTCGCTGGGCGGAGGTGACCACACCAAAGTACAAGCAGGGGATCATCGGATTCCCGTTCCACTCCAGCTGGCTCGCGCCGGTGCCGCTCAGCACCTATACCGTGGAAGCAACCTTCAAGCCGAAGGACGAGCATGCGAATTATATTTTCAAGCTGGTCAGCGCAGCCGGTATGGAGAGCCCGATCTTCGCCTTCGGGATGGATTACAACAAGATCTACGCCCGTTCGAATAACACGGCAGGCGGGGGCTTAGCTGCCCGTGCAGACTGGAGCGTAGGCTCGGCCTACAAGGTGAAGCTCGTGTTCCACTTGGATACGAAGAGCTATGATATGATCCTGAACGGTACCCCGATCGTGACCAGCGAGCCGCTGCAGGATAATGCATATACAGGCGGTCTGAGAGGCTTCTATATGGAAGTGAAGGATGGCGCTCATCAGCAGACCCAGATGCTCCTTGATGATATTCAGCTGTCCGGTTCCAGCAGGACGGGCACTGCTCCGGTCGTTCAGCCGAACCCCGGCGCCTTGTTCGACGAGCAGCCGTATATCGACGATACCTTCTACAACTACTATGTGAGCCCGACAGGTGTGGATACGAATAACGGCAAGTCGGCTGACGCTCCATTCAAGACGCTGGCCAAGGCTGCAAGCGTCACGAATCCTGGAGATACCGTTAATCTATTGCCGGGCACTTACTCACCGGTGAACGATGCGAATGACTTCCTGCTTATTAACCGCTCCGGGGCGAAGAACGTGAAGACGGGACAAGAGTATTACATTACGTATAAGGCTGCAGATCCGAATAACAAGCCGAAGCTGCTCCTCCCTCCAGGCGTCCGAGGCGTGTGGGATATGGTGGATATCTCGGCCAACTATATTATTCTTGATGGTCTGGAGATCGAAGGCAATAACCTGAATCTTACCTTAGCCGAAGCGGAGGCAGCTTACGAGCATAAGATTGCAGGCGGATCCGATTGGTCGAGATATGCCTTGACGAACACGAACGGGGTGAACATTAACGGCCACCACGTCATCACCCGCAATAATCATGTCCATCACCTATCCGGTGGAGGCATAGGCGGGGGCGGAGACTATATTACAGTCGAGAACAACCATATTCATTCCAACAGCTGGTATACCTTCTACGCGACGAGCGGAATCAGCTTCATGAATGATTGGGACATTGACAACAACACGACCGATTATAAAATCATTGTCCGCAACAATCACGTTTATGACAACGAGACGAAGGTGAAATGGGAAAAAACAAAAGGGTATTCGGACGGAAACGGCATCATCTTCGACGTAGACGACAAATACAAAGGCAAAAAGCTGGTCTACAACAACATCGTCTATAACAATGGCGGCGGCGGCATTCACATCTACAAGAGCAATAACGTTCATGTCATCAACAACACAATCTATCATAACAGTAGGAGCCCTCATCTGAAGTATCCGAATATGGATGCGAACGCGGGCAATGACAACATCTTCCTGAACAACATCTCCATTGCTAGAGACGAAGCGGGCGAATACGCGAATGGCAGCGGCGGCTGGAACAATCTGTTCGCTAACAATATCTATGGCGGCTTAACCCGGTTCCTCGGCAAAAACGAGAAGGTCATGGATCCGAAGTTCGTAGAGGTGACAGACACAACCTACAACTTCCATCTTCAGCCGGATTCACCAGCTATCGATACAGGAACACGCACCTTAGCTCCTGACGTTGATTATGAAGGGAATGCACGGCCTTATGCCGGAGCAGGATCTCATCAGCGAGTAGATATCGGGGCTTACGAGACAGCTTACAACAAAGCTAACTTCCTGGAGGATGACGCAGTCGTTATTGTGGAGCCTACTCCTCCAACCTCTAAGGAAGCAACTGCATTAAAAGGAACACCTGTCATTGATGCAGAGGTTGATGCGAAGTGGGCAGCAGCCGAGAGCTTCCAGCCGAAGTATCTCAGTGACGTCAACAAGTCGGCTCCAGAAGCAACTGTACGTCTCCTATGGGACGAGAACAATATCTATGTGCTGGCGGAAGTGAAGGATTCGGGCTTGAATGCTTCAGGCGGGAATCTATGGGAGCATGACTCCATGGAGTTCTTCGTTGACGAGAACAATGAGAAGACAACCTCATATCAAGCGGATGATCGCCATTACCGCGTGAACTATCAGAACTTGAAGAGCGGCGGTACGAACGTCACACCGAGCCTCTTCACCTCAGCTGCACGAACGGTGGAAGGCGGCTACATTATTGAAGCGCAGCTTCCACTCACGAGCATCACAGCGGCGGAAGGAACGGTTATTGGCTTCGACACAGGGGCTAGCGATGACAGCAACGCAGATGGCATTCGCGACAACTCAACGATGTGGAGCAACCGCAGTATGAACTCCTTCGCCTCCACGCAGTGGTTCGGTAATGTGACGCTGAAGTCGGCCGCGCCTCCGGTCCCAGTGACCGTGACAGGCTTGACACCAGCCTCTGTCACAACGACAGCCGGCCAGGCGCCTGTACTCCCTGCCATCGTCTCAGCTGCATACAGCAATGGGACTACTGCTGAGCTTGCGGTTGTCTGGGATGCAATTGCTCCCAGCAGCTATGCAGGCGCAGGCAGCTTCCAGGTGAACGGTACGGTTGAGGGAACAACGATTAAGGCGGTTGCTAATGTGACGGTCCTAGCACCTCCAGCACCAGCCCTTCCAGAGGACGTTAGCGGACGGGTTAGCGGAGTGAAGGATGGGGTTGTGAACGTCTATGACCTGCTGTTCATCATACGCAACTGCAATAAGACTTCAGCTAGTGAGGATTGGGCAAGTCTGCAGCATGCTGACCTGAACAAGGATGGCATTATTAACATGCTGGATCTGAGGTTGATCGTTAAGAAAATTGCTGGAAAATAGTCGTTCATGGTAAGGCATACGCAGGGACCGGGGTAACCCGGTTCTCTGCACATTCAAGAGGAGGAATAATAATGAAGAAGAAGTCCAGATTAAGCAAGCCTAGAAGGGCAGTTAGTCTGTTCTTGTCTCTAATTGTATCGTGCTCCTTATTCTCCTTCGCGGGTGCGGCCCAGGCTGCTCCAGCAACGTATTATGTTGATATTGATACAGGGGTAGACGGGACTGGTTATGGTGCGACGCCTGAACAGCCTTACAAGACTATTCAATATGCGGCAGATCGAACTAACGCTGGTGATACCGTATATGTCATGAACGGCACTTACTACAAAAAGAGCGATAACCAATCTGTCTTCCAGGTAACCCGCTCGGGGAGTGCAACAGGCGGCGATATTAAGTACTTAGCCTACCCTGGACATCGTCCTAAGCTCAAGGCGATTGACGCTTGGAATCACATAATTGTAAACGCTTCATATATCCATATTGAAGGCTTTGAGATTGAAGGAGATACCGCCAACCTGACTTTGCAGGAGGGAGAAGCCCGGTATAATCATTTTATAGCGAATGAGGCTGGGGGTACGATTGATTGGAACTATATTCGGAAGACCCAGACGAATGGCATTAGCATAAGGCCTGCAAGCGGAACGACTGTGAATCCGCAGCATGTGACGATTAAGAACAACATCGTACATGACACACCAGGAGGAGGAATTGGCGCAGAGGAATCCGATTACATCAACTTCGAGAATAACACCGTATACAATACGTCGTGGTACAACCTCTACGCGACGAGCGGAATGTCGATCCTGCACTCTGTCGATAAGGATACCAATACGACCAGCTACAAGAATGTAGTTCGTAATAACCGAGTGTATAATAACAAGACATTGGTGAAGTGGGCCAAGATTAAGGATTATTCCGACGGGAACGGCATTATTATTGATGACAACCAGAATCATCAGATCTTAGACAAGTATCCTGCTTATAATGGCAAGACCTTGGTAACCAATAACATCAGCTACAGCAATGGCGGGTCAGGAATTCATGCGTACTACAGCCATAATGTAGATATCGTGAACAACACAGCTTATCAGAATAATACACAGCTTAATGAGGGGGAGATCTACGCCAACTCCACAGATAAGGTCAAGATCATCAACAATATTCTAGTGGCCAGTACCGGCAAAAAAGTTAATTCAAACTACAACAACACGAATCTTACGTACAATTACAATGTGTATTCGAACGGCACTCCTGAAGTGAGCGGGGTGAATGACATCTGGGCAGATCCTCTTTTTGAGAATGCGGCAGGCGGAGACTTCCGTCTCAAAATCGGCTCTAGAGCGGTTGACAAGGGTGTCGCAGCAGGAGCTCCGACGAATGACTTCAGCTACAATCCGCGTCCTAGAGGGGCTGGGCCAGACCGCGGAGCACTCGAGAACCAGAATCTAATCGGCAATCCTAGCTTCGAATGGAGAAATCTCGGAAGCTGGACGGCCGAGCAGAATAGCACAGGCATAACGGTTGAAGGAACAGGACCATACTCCGGCACGCACAAGGCTGCCTTCAGCACAACTGCAGTGACTAAGCTCTCTCAGACGGTGAACGCACCTGTAACGAAAACCTACACGGTAACCGCTCATATTGTGACCAACATCGCAAGCAATGTGAAGCTTGGAGCGGATGTTGCCGGAGTGAATAAAGGGCAGCAGAGCGTAGCAGCCAGTGGAGGGTATCAGAAAGTGACCTTCACCGTGAGCGCATCGGCTGGGCAAGCGATTAAAGTATGGATTAGCGCACCGGTGGCGGCTGGCGGCTGGGTTGGCATGGATGATGTCTCTGTCCAGTAGCTGAGGCGGCTTAAGCTTCATCTGGCGAAGGGTATCGGACTATGTTAATATTGTACGTACAAACGTAATTAGACGGGAGGCGTACAATAGCATGGTTCACCTGGATCGGGACTTGCCTATACCGCTGTATTATCAGATCTATCAGCGGCTGGAGACTGAGCTGAGCGACGGATCGCGGAAGCCTGGAGACTATTACTCCACAGAGGTGGAGCTGCAGGAGCGGTTCCAAGTGAGCCGGGCCACCATTCGCAATGCACTGACCATGCTTGAGAATGATGGTCTCATCTCACGGATAACGGGCAGAGGGATCTTCCTTGCTCCAGTGAAGGTGAAGGTCGATCTGCCGAATCTGTTAAGCTTCACCGAAGAGATGAAGCGGCGCGGAATGACTCCGGGCTCCAAGCTGCTGGATGTGGAGGTCATCTCTCCGCCCAAGCATGCAGCAGCGGGCTTGCTGCTGGGGGATAACGAGAAGACGCTGCTAGTTAACCGGATCCGTACAGGCGACGGACTGCCCATTGTCTACTCTCAGGCTTATCTGCCTATGTCCTTAGGAATGGAGAAGGAGCTGGATTACTCTGGGTCGCTCTATGAGCTCATTCAGCTTCATACCGGAAGGTCTGTAAGCGAAGCACTGCATGTCATTGAAGGCGCCGTGCTGGATGGTACAGCCGCCGAGCTCTTGTCTGTCGAGCCTGGATTCCCCGGGCTCAGGTTCCGGCGGACCGCCTATGATTCGGCTGGAGCTCCGCTGGTGTATGAAGACGGGACCATCCGCGCAGATAAGTACTCGTATGAGATTCGACTGAGCCGGGATCAGATAACTTGAGGCTTAGTTCCTGTCTCTGGACGGGAATGCCGATCAAGCTCTAAGAAGACTGTGTCTTTCCTTTGCTGTTTACAGCAGGGGAGAACGCAGTCTTTTTTATTCCTTAGTTTGTACGAACAATCGGCATAATAACGTAGACAGATCGTATTGTATATACTATAATAACATTATTAATACGATTGTACGTACAAACATAATATAAACAAACAAGAGAGGCTGGGTGGAACTATGCCCCTTAGTCTGGGCATTGACATAGGCGGTACGACGATGAAGGTCGTGCTACTCAGCGACAGCGGGGAGATTCATGGTGAACGGCATGTCTCGACCAAGGCAGAGGAGGGACCGGAGTCAGTGACCGCTAGGCTGGCTGAGTTGATCGCGGCATGTAAGCGGGAATCAGCAGAGGGCTTGGGTGCCGTTGGCGTCACCGTCCCCGGTGTGCTCGACCAAGCTAGGGAGCAGGTGCTGCTGCTCCCTAACTTCCCAGTTGCTTGGCATAAGGTCTCGCTTCGAAGTGAGCTGCACCGACTGACGGGGGTTAAGGTAGAGCTGCTCAATGATGCGAGAGCGGCAGCCTTCGCTGAGCTATACGCAGGTGCTGGGCAGGGGTATTCGGACTTCATCTGCCTGGTGCTGGGAACCGGTGTAGGAGGCGGCATCGTAATAGACCGGGAGCTCATGCTTGGAAGCCGCGGGGTAGGCGGTGAGCTAGGTCATCAAGTCATTCGTCCTGGAGGGCTTCGCTGCGGCTGCGGCAATCGAGGCTGTCTGGAGACGATTGCGAGCGGATCAGCTATTGCTTCCGCTGCGATTCGCATGATTCGCCAAGGGCTGCCTACGACGATGCGCGATATAGTCCGCGGAGATGTTGGACTAGTAACATCGGAGACGGTCGATGCTGCGGCAGGAATAGGGGACCCCTATGCGCTGGAGATTCTGGCTGATGCAGCAGATGCGCTCGTTCAAGCGATTCGCAACGCCACTGCGATGTTGAACCCTGAAGCCGTCATCCTTGGCGGAGGTGTGTCGGCCTCCGAGCGGCTCCTGGAGATGGTGAGGAGCAGGCTCACGCGGGAGACAATCCTGTTCCCGGCCGAGCTGGGCGGAGTTCATGTCGTGCGAGCGAAGTTCGAGCACTATGCAGGGGCCGTCGGTGCAGCAGCTTGGGCGCTAACCAGGATGGAGGAATGAGAGCGGTATGAGCCACCAGAGCGGTATGAGCCATATGAGCCACCAGAGCTACCAGAGCGGGCTGAGCGGGCTGAGCCACACGAGCTGGCTGAGCGGTATGAGCCACCAGCGCTACCAGAGCGGGCTGAGCGGTATGATCCGCCAGAGCTACCAGAGCGGGCAGAGCGGTATGAGCCGCTTAACTGCCTAAGCAGTTAATTTGCCGCTGCTGCAACGATTCGGCTGAGCTTGCTAACGGAACTCACAGACCTTATTTTGCGAAATTAGGCGAAATGCGAGGTCTTAAACGGAACTGAGAAACCTTATTCGCCTATTTCGAAGGTTCTTTTCATCACAAATCACTGAATAAGGGCTCCTAGTTCCGTAAGCTGCGAAATCGAGGCTGAAAAGACCAAATAGAGGCTGTGAGTTCCGTTAGGTACCTACAGCATCCTAGAACTACTAGCGTGCCCAAAGTTGTGCTCACGAAGGCATCAGCACGTAGTTGTGTGTACTAATACGAAGCATTCTGTACGAGGAGGGGTTGACATGGAAGGACGTAAGGTAAGAACCGTGCTTGGAGATGTGCCGGCGGATCAACTGGGCATCGTGTACGCTCATGAGCATCTCATCATTCAAGGCGGGCTAGGCGTCATGAAAAACAAGGACCTGCAGCTGAACCGAATGGACTATGCCGTGTCCGAGGTTCAGGATTGCATGCGGCACGGGGCCAAGACATTCGTTGACTATATGCCGCTAGACAGCGGCCGGAATGCTGCAGCGCTGGTGGACATTGCTCAGCAGACTGGAGCGCATATCGTTGCAGTGACCGGGTTCCACAAGCCGATGTACTACGATGATCTGCACTGGATCTATCATTACTCCACAGATCAGATTGCGGAGCTGCTCATTGCCGAGTGTGAGATCGGGATGGACCGGCACAGCTACAACGGACCGCTCGTAGACCGTCTGCCGGCGCGTGCAGGAGTGCTGAAGGGAGCTTCGGATTACAACGTCATCGCACCTGTATCGAGGAAGCTGCTCGAGGCAGCCGCCATCGCTCATCTGGCTACTGGGGTGCCGATTGCTACACATACCGAGCATGGTACATGCGGCCTGGACCAGATTGAGCTGCTAGCCGGATTCGGAGTTGACCCGAGGAATGTCATCATCTGTCATATGGATCGCAATCCTGACCTCTATCTGCACAAGGAGTTAGCGGCTACCGGCTGCTTCCTCGAGTATGACAATGCTTCCCGCATCAAGTATCACCCGGATTCGCACGGTGTCGAGATTATTCGCGGCATGATTGAAGCGGGATACGAGCGGCAGCTGCTCCTCGGCACCGACTTCGCTCTACGCTCCTACTGGAAGGCCTATGGCGGCGGCCCAGGCATGGCCCACCTGCTGGCTTCGTTCGTCCCTCGCTTGAGAGCAGAGGGGGTATCCGATGAGTACGTTGATCGGATGCTGCGCCATAATCCAGCAGAAGCTTACTCACTGCGATCACTTACAGCCGTCAGGGAGGAGCGAGCATGAGATTGGGCGAGCAGAATGTCCTTGTAGTAGGGGGCACCGGAGGTATCGGGCTGGAGACGGTGAAGCGCTTCATAGCAGAAGGAGCGAGCCAAGTAGCCGTTGTCGGCTTAGAGTCATGGGAGCAGCTCTCTGATGTGCAGTTATCTATCCTATCCTCCCCTAACGTGATCTATTATCAGGCTAATGCCGCGAATACCGAGGAGATGGACCACACGGCATCCCAGCTGGGCAAGTCGATCGACAGGCTGGACGTACTCGTCCATGTAGCAGGAATCAGTGCCAGACGGTATGGCGACGGTCCCCTTGACGAGTGTACGGAAGAGGGCTGGGATCAGGCGATGAGCGTCAATGTGAAGAGCGTCTACAACAGCAACCGTCTTGCCTTGCAGCTCATGAAGCAGCAGAGCGGCGGCGGAGCGATCGTGAACATCTCCTCAGTTCTTGGCATGGTCGGGGCGAGGGACCACTTCACGACCCATGCGTATGCGGCGAGCCGAGGAGCAGTTATCTCCTTAACGAAGTCGGCCGCTGTCTATTATGCCAAGCATAACATCCGGATGAATGTCGTCTGCCCTGGACTGCTGGATACCCCGATGTCCCAGCGTGCCATTAACGACCCTGTTATACAGGAGGCCTTAACGGAGCTGCAGCCTCTGGCGCCGCATGTCGGCTATCCGACAGATGTCACCGAGGCCATTCTGTTCCTCGCCAGCAAGGAAGCCAGATTCATTACCGGCATTGCGCTGCCCGTAGACGGCGGCTGGACGGCCCAATAACTTAATCTAGAGGAGTGTCAATACGATGACGACGACGAATGAACAGCAAGCTTATGCAGCACTTGATGTGAACTACCTCGATGGCGTGAAGAAGGTCATTGAGCGTGTGGAGAGCACGCAGATGGCAGCTATTGAGCAAGCCGCAGAGATCTGCTTCAACAGCATTA
The DNA here is from genome assembly GCF_042653305.1 of Paenibacillus sp. GCM10023252. NCBI lineage: Bacteria > Bacillati > Bacillota > Bacilli > Caryophanales > Paenibacillaceae > Paenibacillus > Paenibacillus sp. GCM10023252. The sequence continues at coordinate 184,736 of NZ_JBHSHW010000008.1, read as the reverse complement.
ACCAAGACGGATTGGTGCATCTGTTCGGCAGCGGACATTCGCGGATGGCGGTCGAGGAGATGTATCCACGCTACGGCAGCTTCCCCGGCTTCCACCCGATGGTCGAGCTCTCTCTAACCAATCACCATGCGGTGGTAGGCAGCAACGGACAACGTCAGGCCATGTTCCTTGAAAATGTCGAGGGCTTCGGCCGCGTCATCGCGGACGAAGTCCACTATGGCCCGCATGACAGCATGATGCTGTTCTCCCACAGTGGAGCGGGAAGCGTCGTAATCGATATCGCTCTCTCCATGAAGGAGCGCAACATTCCGGTTATCGCCGTCACATCGGTCGGACACAGCGAGCTGAGCCGCTCCAAGCACAGCTCCGGCTACCGGCTGTTCGAGCTGGCGGATATCGTCATCGACAACGGAGCCGTGCCGGGCGACGCCATGGTGAAGATTGATGGTCTGCACACCCCGGTAGGTCCGGGATCGACCATTGGCAACACGATTATTGTCAACCTGATCAAGTGCAAGGTGGCCCAGCAGCTGACGTCTGCAGGCAAGCCGCCGAAGGTGCTGACTAGCTCTATTTTTGTCGGAGACGAGGAATCTAAGCGGTTGTTCAATGCTTCGTATGAGGAGTACTGGCGGACGACGAGATCCATCTAATCCCAAGGGCAGAGGAGAGTAAGCCAATGACGGAGCAACAACAACACCATCAACAACAACACCGCAAGACAGTTGATGTACTCGTGCTGGGCGGTGGAGCAGCAGGCGTATGTGCGGCGATTAGTGCAGCCCGCAGCGGGCTATCCGTATTGCTCGTTGAATCCCAAGGCTGCTTGGGTGGCTCGAGGACAGCGACAGGAGTCGATACGTTCTACGGCTTCTATACACCGAAGGAGCAGCAGCGCATCGTCGGCGGCATTCCGTGGGAGATTGCTAGTCAACTGACGGAGGCGAATGCAGCCTTCGAGCGGAAGAATACGTATGGGGCGGGCACCGGCATCACTTATGATGTGGAGAGGTTGAAGATGGTGTACGAACAAGCGGTGCTCGAATCAGGCGCTGAGCTCTTGTTCCACACCTATGCAAGCGAGGTGCATGTGACGGAGGGAACTATAACGGGTGTGCTGCTCGCGAACAAGCGAGGGCTGACCGAGGTGTCCGCCAAGGTGTATGTGGATACGACAGGCGATGGTGATATTGCCGCGAGATCTGGCGCGCTCTTCGAGCAGAGTGAGACGAAGGACCTGCAGTCGTTGTCTACGATCTTCTTCATGGGGGGAGTAGATACAGCTGCGGCCAAGAGAGTAAGCCATGCGGATATGGCTGCCATGATGAAGGAAGCCAATGCGAGCGGCAAGTATGTGCTCCCGAGGGAAGAAGGGTCTTGGCATATTACCCCGAACCCTGGTGTCATCCAAGCGAACATGGTGCGGGTCAGCGGAGTCGATGCGACCGATCCCTATGCGCTGACGCTCGCTGAGGTGGAGGGCCGTAAGCAGACTCAGCAATATGTCGCCTTCCTGAAGGAATGCGTGGCAGGCTTCGAGCATGCCTTCTTAATGAGTACGAGTCATTATATTGGCGTTCGGGAGACGCGGCGAATCATCGGTGAGTACATGCTTACCGAAGAAGATGTCGTTGCAGGCCGCCGCTTCGAGGATGGCATTGCCTGCTGCGGCGCGCCGGTGGAGGATCATGGTGCCGGCAAGGATACTCGCTGGGTGTATGTGAAGGATGACGGCTATTATCACATCCCCTATCGCTCGTTGGTCCCGCAGGGAGTCGGCAATCTGCTGGTAGCGGGAAGATGCCTGTCCGCTACTCATGGGGCGCAAGCTTCCGCACGTAATTCCGCTCAGTGTATGGCGATGGGGCAAGCTGCTGGTACTGCTGCTGCGCTTAGTATTGAAGGGCGGACGATGGTCAGGTCCGTTGATGCTGAGCTGCTGCGAGATCGTCTTGTGTCACAGGGTGCGATCCTCTAGACTAGACGAATTAGAGTAGAGGAACAACTAAGGAGTCGGAGGTGCTGAAGCTTGAGCAGCAGATATGGGTATTGGGATTGGGACCGTGATAGGCTGCCGGTATATGCCTATACCGGAGGGTATCCCTGCGCGGCTAACAATAAGATAGGCGAGGATGCAAGGCTGCCTGAGGATCCCTGCTTCATACTTGGGAACTACCGGGCTACACTGTTCGTGCATGCCAGCGGCATGTTCCAATTCGTGACCGGTGAGCGCGGATGGGCCAGACTGAACTACGGCGGTAAGAACAAGGGATGGAATCAATCGACGGTGAGGCTGGCAGCAGGCAGGCAGCCTCTGGATGAGGAAGCTGCGGCTTATCCGCTCGTAGGGGAGCTGACCTTGGGACAGCGGGTGACGAGGCAGCGCTTCGGTGCCGGCTATGCCAGTTATACCTATGAATTGCCGGAAGGACTCCTCGTGCATAAGGTGATAGCAATGCAGCCATCGGAGGAGCTTCATGCGGGTAATCCTTCTTTTATAATAGAAGTAACGTTATCTAATCCTAGTGACAACCCGTTATCCGTGACGTATACGGAAGAGCTTCTTGCCAAGTACATGATGATGAACGATCAATCGACTGCAGCAGCAGACCGGATGGTAGACTATCGCAATGAGCTCGCCGCTTATCCAGAGCAGCAGCTCGTGAAGGCTAATATCGGCTGCACCCCTCTGAAGCTGATGGTCTTCCCAGAGAGCACCGCAGCCAGCTATACGCATGACATCGCACCTCCATCGCTCTATATGAAGGGCTTGTCAGCGGATGTGGGAGCTGCAGCATGTCAGGTCGCCTTCCGCACGGAAGAGATCGGAGACATCTTGTCTGCCTCGTATGATAGGGTGCTGGAGGCCGGGGCACAGACCACCATTCGTACTGTAATCGGACTAACCTTCCTTGAAGCGGCGGACTCTGTGGAAGAGCAGACGAGAGCACATGATTCGGAGCGGGGAGCTCATGGAGCGGAAGATAGTGGTCTCTATTCGAAGCAGTGGCGCCGCGTACTGCCTAACCTTGAGGACGAAGAGGATGAGATTCTGCGCAGAGAGATGCTGTGGAATGCCTATACGCTTGAAGCGATGGCGACGTACAGCCAGTACTTCCATGAGACGTATGTTCCCCAAGGCTCCGTCTACGCGTATCACCTTGGCGAGAACGCTTCTAACCGAGACCATCTACAGCATAGCCTGCCGCTCATCTATACGAATCCGAAGCTTGCCAAGTCCTCCATTCGCTATGCGATGAAGCACAGCTCGCAAGATGGGGAGATTAAGCGACAGAATATCGGCTTCGGCTACAGCAATCCCAGTGTCTATATGGAGAGTGATCCGCAGCTCTACATGTATATGGCAGTGTCGGAGTACCTGCGTGTCACTGAGGATTACGACTTCCTTAGTGAGACTATTCACTATTATCCTGCGGAAGCTGGTCAGACGGAGAAGGTGCTGACGCTCCTCGTTAAGCACTTCATCTACCTGAGAGATACAGTGGGCAGAGGGAAGCATGGACTTGTGAGGATGCTGAACTCCGATTGGAGTGATAGCTTCTTCCACCCGTACAGCCCGAATATCTACACATTATTCGCGGAGTCTCATATGAATACCGCGATGGCTCTTGCCGTCATTCCATCTCTAATGAAGCAACTGGTACAAGGCCGTGAGCTGCTAGGGAATGACAAGGTGCTGCTGGATGAGCTAGTGAACAGTCTATCTCAGTATTACGAGGAGGTACACTCGGCTTACATGGCCGATCTGGAGGGCCGTACCTTCTCCCCGCGCTGCTACTTAGGGGAGCATGATGAGCCTCACCTGAAGTTCGGTATGGAGACCATGTGCATTGAGGCGCAGCCCTATCTCTTACAGATAGAGAGCTTCCCGGTAGAGAGGAAGCTGCAGCTGTATGAAGAGATTAAGTCAAGGGTGCTGGGTATGGAGAAGCATGGCGCACGAACGAGAGAGGTTCCTCTCTGGAGCAGTGGAGAAGGAGAGGATGGCGGCATCTGGTTCGCTCATCAAGGTCCGCTCATCGCCGGCATTGCCAGCTTCGATCAGGAAGAAGCTCGCAAGCTGCTGAAGAAGCTGACCTTCCACCGATTCGCGGAGAACTATCCGGATTATTGGCTTGGCGCCTGGACAGCCACCGATTACTTGAACTCGACCCTATCCAATCGGGAAGGGCTGTACTCTGGCTGGCTGGAGGAGCCATTCCAGCCGTATTGCGCTCATGTTCATGCCTGGATGCTGTACAGCTACTATCGCTTATATCGAGATCTCAATGTAGACTAGCATATATGTCTGTTCCAATGGCACCAGTCCACATGGGGCCAGTACACGAGCTGCTCGTTCCTACATGCGTCACGTTCACATGCTGCCCATTCCCACATGCTGCCTGTTCAAGTTGACCTTCCCCAGCTTCATTGGATACAATCTAAGAAGTTGTATGATGCAAGCGAGGAGGAGAGAACTTGAACGGAGCAGGATTGGTATTGGAAGGCGGAGGCATGCGCGGGGTGTATACAGCAGGTGTGCTGGACAGCTTCGCAGAGCAGAATCTGTACTTCCCTTATATTATAGGAGTGTCAGCCGGTGCATGTATGGCCGCCAGCTATCTGTCTAGACAGATTGGCCGCAACCGGGAAGTGAACGTAGGCATGATTAGCGATCCTCGCTATCTCTCCTGGCGCAATTATTGGAGGAACCGGGAGCTGTTCGGGATGGACTTCGTGTTCGACGAGATTCCGAATGTGCTGATTCCTTACGATTACGAGGCATTCATGGCCAGCCTGGAGCAGTTCGTCATCGGCACGACGGATTGTGAGACGGGTGAACCGGTCTATTATGATCGCAGCTTGGATAGTGAGTATGACCTATTGACGCTGCTGAGGGCGTCCAGCTCGCTGCCGTTCATTGCGCCGATTGTCGAGTATGGCGGCAAGAAGCTGCTGGACGGCGGCATCGTGGATCCCATTCCCATTCGCAAGGCGGAGCAGGATGGCTACCGGCGGAATGTGGTCATTCTGACAAGGAATGCGGACTACCGGAAGTCGCCGAACCGGTTCGCCTGGATGGCTCGAAGAGCTTATGGCAAGTATCCGAAGCTAATCGAGGCCATGCAGCGCAGGCATGACGTGTATAATGCAACCCTTGAGCACATTCAGCGCCAGGAGGAGCGGGGAGAGGTGTTCGTTATCCGCCCGCAGCAGCAGTTAACCGTAGGACGGATGGAGCGCAACCCGGCTAAGCTGGACGCCTTGTACAACCAGGGCTGCGAGGATGGACAGCAGGTGCTGTCCGAGCTGCGCGCCTGGCTGGAGCGTTAAGGAATGGAAGGAACGTGACTCGCACAATCATCATATAACCTCGATAACCCCGGCAGCTCTGGCTGCACCTGCTGTTCTGACTACCTAGTCAGGCAGCAGGCTGGTCGGGGTTATTTTTTTTTTTTTTTGTGCAACGAGCTGCAGTGCGGAGCCCGCGACATAGCGGTTGACCCTCCTCCATGACCGATGATAGAATTGTTCTATATGATAAATTAAGTTTATTATATTGAACCAAGACTTCACATTCCATCTATCGTCACTCGAGAGGAGAATTCCCAACATGCCAGAGTACATTGATAGTCATGTCCATCTGTGGAAGATTGAGCGGGGAGATTATGAATGGCTGACCCCCGAGTCCGGTATTCTATACCGGGATTACGAGTATGAGGAGCTGGAGCCGCTGCTGGACGAGCATCGCGTCCGTGGCGTTGTTGCTGTGCAGGCTGCCCCTTCCTTGCAGGAGACCGAATACCTGCTTAGTCTGGCGGAGCAGTATCCGCGGATACTAGGAGTAGTGGGCTGGACCGACCTCGCAGCGGACTACTCCGAATCAGCCATCGTCTGGCTGGCGGAGCAGCAGCTCCTGTCCGGCATTCGCTTGGACGCACGGTTCGCCGCCTCCTACACGGGCGGGGCGAAGCAGGTGCTGCTGAATCGTCTGGCATATCTGATCAGCAGGGGAATGGTGCTGGATTGGCTCATCTCTCCAGGCGTTAGGGAAGTTCTGCTCGATGTAATGAAGGAGCTCCCGGAGATGACGGCAGTCGTGAATCATCTGGCAGCCCCTCCGTTCACAGCAGAGGGGTATGCGGTCTGGCTGAGTCAGATGGAGCAGCTGTCACACTATCCGAATACATTCGTTAAGCTGTCGGGTATGATTACCCAAGGCGACGGTCAGCAGCAGGACCGGCATATTCCTTATGCCGACGCAGCAATCGAGCTGTTCGGTTCACAGCGTCTCCTGTTCGGGAGTGACTGGCCAGTTGCGCTGAATGGCGGGAGCTACGGCGATACCATTCGCTATATGGAGCAGCTGCTGCCCAATCATTGGGATGATGAGGCAAGAGCAGCCGTTCGCAAGGGTAACGCGATTCGAATCTATAAGCTGGAGAGACAGGCTGAATGATACGCAGCTTATACCTCTCTTACCTGAATGAAGCCGTTAGCGAAGCGGAAGCACTGGTACTGAAGCAGCTTGTGGAGCAGCAGCTTCGTCGTCTAGTGGGAACCAATCAAGGCATTAATGAGGCAACGGTATTCCATGAAGAGAGATATCTATGCACGTATCTGGAACATGACGACGGAGTAGCGGTCGGCTCCTTCGACTGGTCAGGAGAGCTGCTCAGCAGGCTTGCTGCTTGGCCGACTCTGACTGGCTGCCGATATGCGGTGGAGCTGACTGATGTTTATCATGATGGGGTACCTCATGATCGGACATCTTGGAAGGAAGGGCGTAGAATTGACGACAGAGTAGGCGCAATCGCAAGGCTTAGGCCAGATTGGGCAGCAAGCTACATCTTCTATCATTATCAGCAGCAGGAAGAGAAGCCCGAGAGCTTCAACAAGAGTTATCTCATCGGCTACTATGATAATCTGTTGTTCTCCTATGCAGAGCTGCCTGCAGTAGTCAGCCCTATCAAGCCGGAGGGGAAGCTCCGTACGAGTCATTCGCCTGAGGCAGGCTGGCATGAGTTGATGGAGCCGCACTTCCACCCGTGGGAGGATGGGGAGCTGTGGAAGAGGGTGAAGCATCTATGTACGGTCACGCGGGAGGGCTGGCATCGGGATGTGGTATAATACCGCTAGTTGATTATAGGAGACTAGAATATGGATCGTAAATATTGGGTGCCTGCGCTGGAGAGAGCCAATCTGGTCGTGCAGGCGATTGCAGCTGAGCCGTCCAAGCTGAGGCTGATTGATCTTACGGCTGCTACAGGCATTAACAAGAGCACGATGTTCTCTCTGTTGCATACGATGGAGACTCTGGGGTGGGTGAATCGGGAGAAGGGAGATACCTACTCGCTAGGAGCCGCCTTCGCCTATCTGGGCAACGCCTACTTCTCTGGCATTAACCTGGTCGAGCTGTTCATGCAGAAGTCAGGAGCAGCGGTCGAACGACTGGGAGAGACGGTACAGATGGCTAAGCTGGACGGCAGTCATATCATCTATCTGGCTAAGAAGGAAGCTCCTTCGCAGGTACGGCTTCTATCCGAGCCGGGGATGCGGCTGCCGGCCTACTCGACCGCGATGGGGAAGATGCTGCTGTCTCATCTGGAAGATGCTGAGGTTATTCTCTTGCATAAGGAGGTCAGCTTCAAGTCTTACACGGACCGTACGGTTGCCTCTGCTGAGGAGCTGCTCGCCCAGCTTGCGGTCATTCGGAAGCAAGGCTTCTCCACCGATGAAGAGGAGTTCGCGCCGGGCTTCTCCTGCATCGCTGCCCCCATCCTGAATCGCAGCGGTGCAGCGGTTGCTGCGGTTAGCTTCACCCTTCCGTCCCAGCAGTGGGAGACGAAGCGAGAGACGGCAGCCCGTGAGATTCAGAGGCTGGCTGGCGAGATTGGAGCTGCTCTGTAAGCATTCAGAGTTGGAATAGCGATTAGCGTCAGACTCATCTTGCTGTCCATCCTCCATCGAGCAGCAGCAGCGAGCCTGTCATCAAGTCTGACGCAGAGGACACCAAGTACTTAATAGTTCCGGCAATATCGGCAATCGTACCCACTCTGCCGAGGGGCAGCTGTGCCATGACCTCGTTCAGGTATTCTGGCTGATCGAGACGCTCGGCTGTACCTGGCGTATAGACGAAGGTGGGCCCGATGGCGTTAACGGTAATGCCTGAGGAAGCCCATTCCAACGCGAGTACTTTCGTCATCTGATTAACCCCGCCCTTGGAAGCGCAGTAGATCGTCTCCCCGGGAATGCCAACGATGCTGGCTTGGGAGCTCATATTAATAATTTTACCGCCGCCCTGCTCCAGCATCATTCGCCCTGCCTCTTGGCAGCAGAAGAACATTCCCTTCAGATTAAGGTCCATCAGCTCGTCCCAGTCCTCCTCCGTTACCTCCAGAGCCTGAACCGGCTTGCCCATCCCCGCATTGTTCACCAGTACATCCAATCGGCCGAAGCTGCTTCGAATATGAGAGAAGGCATCTCGAATGCTGGCTCTAGAGCGAAGGTCCACATGCACAGGTTCGGCTTGTCCCCCTGCTGCTCGAATGGCAGCGCACAGGATCGTTAAGTCTTCCAGGCTGCGAGCCATCGCTATGATAGTTGCTCCTGAGGCAGCAAGCTCCTCTGCAATTCCTTGTCCGATTCCTCGACTTGCCCCTGTAATGGCAATAATCTTGCCTTGCAGTCCTTGCTCCGCGAATGTCCTCATCATGACCGCCCCCTTGTACCCTTCCACTCTTGTACTCTGTAAGCTAACCATAGTACAGTCAAGACCGTCTCCGACAGAGAATTCCGTCAAGCTGACAGGGGAAAACGGTAGGAAGCTTAGACGTCTATTCCCGTTAATCAATGAATTTGTTGACGGAACGCTTCGGGTGAGAGGTTGTATTCTTTTTTGAACAGGCGGGAGAAGTAGAATGGATCAAGGTAGCCGACCTTGGAGGCAATTACCTTGATGGGCAGCTCGGAGTACAGCATGGACTTGGCTGCCTCCAGCCGCAGACGGGTTAAATATTCCTTGGGCGTAACTCCAACTAAGCTCTTGAACTTCTTCGTCAGATGGTCGAGGGTGCAGCCTTGCTGGTCAGCAAGATCTTGGAGTGAGATATCGTAGGTGTAATGCCTGTTCAACCATTGGATAGCGGACTTGATTCTTCGGTCGGCTTGGCTGCTGGCTAGAAGAGCGGATGGATTCGTCAGCTCAGCACCGCTGGCGTACTGGGCAAGTGCAAGCCGGACCAGTCCTGCTGCCTCATGGTTATAGCCAGCCTTGCGTTCACTTAGGGTACGATAGATCTGGCGGAACAAGAGGGAGACACGTCTTGGTCTCGGAGGCTTAAGAACGGGATGCATAGAGGACAGACCTAAGCTGGTCAGCATCTGGGCGATTCGGGTACCGCTCAAGGCTAGGAATTGATAACTCCACGGATCATTAGCATCAGGAGAGTAGCTGTATAATTCCCTTGGGAAGATGAAGAAGCTCTCGCCAGTGCGAATCTGGAAGCTTCGATCCCCGTAATGGAATGTTCCACTTCCCGATGTGACATGGTGAATAAGGCAGACATTGGTCATTCGATAGGGCTCGAATGTACCTGCCTTGCAATGCTGATATCCCGCGCTAAGCACGTCCATCTCTCCTCGTTCAGGTGCAGGGTTGACGACATACGACCAATCAAGCTCTTCGTTCATCCTCGTAACCTCCTTAATCATATACAAATAATTCCACACGTATAAATCCAGCAGATGTCTTAATCCTCCATGTCAATCTCCCTGAGACTGATAGTACAATGCATGTGAAGCGTTTACAATGTGTCGAGGAGGAAAAATATTCGTGAACAGGCAAGTAAGGGTGAAGTGGTTAGCCATGCTGTTGTCGATCGTACTTGTAGTAACGGGGGTTCCTCTGCCCGTTCTCAGTGCCGTTGCGCAAGCTGCTCCAGAGCCGGCGTCAGCGGACTCTCGGTTCAAGGAGTTCCCGCTTGGGGTTAATCTGGAAGGACCAGGAACAGGCAGCAGAGCAATGGAGTTCGTTGATGTGATGAGAACGGCTAGACCGTTCGAAGCAATAGGGGGTGGAGAGGTCGCTCTCGATGAGCAAGGCTGGCCGCTCGCCGATGCGCGAACCGTGGTACTTGATGTACGGCCAATTGCAGAGTGGGCCGGAACGATTGATGATCCGGAGGGTTATCGGGTAGATATTAGCGGTATATACCATATCTCCTTCACAGGTCAGGCTGAGATCAGCTCGGCTGAAGGAGGGGGGCTGCTAGTTGAGAATCAAGTCTACGCTGCAGATACGAATACGACTACTGCTGAGATTGTGATGCCTTCAGGCGCGCAGCTAATGTACTTGAACTTCGCGAATACGAATGGCGGAATTAAGGATGTCCGCATTATCCGCCCCGGCTATGAGGGGAATACCACTCAGCTATTCACCAATGAGTTCATAGCCTCTCTTGCTCCGTTCAGTACAATCCGCTTCATGGATTGGCTTAGTACGAACGGGACGAACCCCTATTACGGCGATGCGGATCATACATGGGATTGGAACGAGCGTAAGCTGCCGGACGATGCGCCTAGAGGGGATCGACATGGCGTAGCATGGGAAGATATTATTGCGCTCGCTAATCAGACTGGCAAGCATGTATGGATTAATATTCCAATAGCAGCAACAGAGGATTACATTACCCAGCTTGCTGAGCTCCTCAAGACAACGCTTGATCCTGAGGCCAATATCTACGTGGAGAACTCCAATGAAGTGTGGAACTGGATGTTCTCTCAGGCCACGTACAACCAGCAGCAAGCCGAAGCAGAAGTGGCTATGGGCGGCTCTGTACTGAACAATGATGGCTCTGATGACAAGTACTTGTGGGGCAGACGCAATGCAGCTAAGCGCATTGTAGATATAAGCCGCTTGTTCAAGGGAGTGTTCGGAGAGGATGCAATTAACGAGAGAATCCGCCCTGTTCACGCCTGGCAGATTGTACAGCCTTGGCAGTATGAGGAGCAGCTGAGCTGGCTGAAGGCCACCTATGGAGATCCCGCCCAATACTTGTATGCGATTGCAGGAGCTCCCTACTTCGGACCAGATAACGTCTCAGACGATGCTACCGTCGATCAGATCATTGAGGCGATGAGTAAGAGCAGCGATAACTATCGGGCCTTAAGGCAGGATCTAAGGAATGTGGCTGGCACATACGGATTGCACAACATGGTATACGAAGGCGGTCCTGACAATGGCGGCGGAAGAACAGAGAATGTAGGCAATCGCATCCTGGCGAATCGCGATCCGAGGATGGGTGAGCTCGTCTATAAGGATCTTATGCAGAATTGGTATGCGGAGGGGGGAGAGCTGTTCAATTACTTCAGCCTGTCCGGTCCATTCTCCCGCTATGGAAGCTGGGGAGCGGTGGAAGATATTAAGAACCTGAATACCCCGAAGTATCATGCACTTGCTGCCGTGTCGGAGAAGCTTCAGACCCCGGATACGACAGCTCCGACAGCTCCTGCGCAGCTAACCGCGGTCAATGCCTTGTCGACTACGGTTAATCTCGCTTGGGATCCATCGACAGATGATTTTGCCGTGAGCGGCTATCATATCTATAACGGAACAGAGCTGGCAGGAAGTACGAACAAGCTTAGCTTCAGTGCAACGGGTCTAACACCGGGCGCGTCCTATACGTTCACGGTTAAGGCCTATGATGCAGCTGGGAACGTGTCTGAAGCAAGTACCCCGCTAGTTGTATCAACTTCGGCCACTGCATCGGGCTGGCAGGGGCTCTATTATAATAACTTGGACTTCACGGACTTGAAGGTTACTCGTGAGGATGCACTTATTGACTATGATTGGGGAAGCGGCTCTCCTGATGCTTCTATCGACGCAGACACCTTCTCTGTCCGTTGGCTGGGTGAGATTAAGCCCAAGTACTCAGAGAGCTATACCTTCTATACGGAGTCGGATGATGGTGCCCGCCTGTGGGTTAATGATCAGCTCATCATCGACAAGTGGCAAGATCAAGCACCTACAGAGTTCAGCGGCACTATTCAGCTGGAGGCAGACCAGACTTACAGTGTGAAGATGGAATATTACGACAGCGGATACGGGGCAACAGCAAGATTGAAGTGGTCCTCCGCCAGCCAAGCGAAGGAATTAGTAGCACCGGGCGGTAATGGGGGAGGAACAACGCCGACACCGACACCAACGCCAACGCCAACACCAACGCCAACACCAACGCCGACACCAACACCTACTGGCAGTCCAACTGGGGATGTCATGCTCAGCAGCTTGGACTGGACCTTCATGACACAGGGCTTCAGCACTCCGAAGAAGAACCTGAGTGTGGACGGCAATCCGATGTCTCTTAACGGTATCAGCTATGAGAGCGGTATCGGGACGCATGCAGAATCAGAGCTGCGCTATGCTCTTAACGGGCAATATCATCGATTCATAAGCGACATTGGGGTGGATGACGAGGTAGACGCCTGGCCGGGCTCGGTTACCTTCGAGGTATGGGCCGATGGGGAGCAGCTGTATGACAGCGGTCTGCTGAAGTCGGATGAGCCGACTAAGCAGGTGGATATTGACATCAGCGGTAAGCAAGAGCTGAAGCTTGTGGTAACAGACGGCGGTAATGGGAACAGCAGCGACCATGCGAACTGGGCTGGAGCTCTGCTCAGAGCGGGATCGGCACAGCCGGAGGAACTCTTAGCGTACGACGGCTTCGAAGGACCAACCGGCCCGCTGCTCGGGGCCGATGGCGGTACGGGCTGGGCAAGCAGCTGGGAAGTACAGAATGAGTCGAACGTACTGCCAGGATTCGGTGTATCGGATATGAAGCCGCTGCAGTACTTAAGTCTTGAACATTCCGGCAACTATGCATCAGGAGGTCAATCCTATCTTGAAGCTTGGAGGAACCTGGATGTAAGCGATGACGGGGTATTCAGCAGCTATCTGGAGAGCGGTTCAATAGGTCGTGATGACTCTGCTCTATGGATCAGTGCCCTTGTTCGCAAGGAAGAGGATAACAATGATTATTACGTATTAAGCACCAGAGGCGGAGCGCAGCCGGTCAAGCTGACGACTACAGGTGAAGGACTGAATCGGTATTGGGCGCTTGAAGCAGCTGGGATCCTCTACCCGACTACAGTTCGAGCGGAAGCAGGGAAGACAGCTCTCCTCGTCTTGAAGCTGGAATTCGGAGCTGAGGATAAGGTTAGTCTCTATGTGAATCCAATAGAATTAGGCGGCAACGCCCCGGAGGAAGCGGATGCCTCAGCTGTGACGGACTCCTCCATTGCGTTCACAGGAATTACGCTTGCTCCAGGCAGCAAGGCTGGACAAGGCGCACTGGATGAGCTGCGCATAGGGACAAGCTACGCTAAGGTTACGCCTATCGCTGAAGATCATGAGCCTCCTGCTCGTCCGGAGCAGCTTACCGCATCGGACGTAACGAGCACTTCTGTCCAATTAAGCTGGGCGGACTCAAGCGGGGACCAGACGGTGAGCGGGTATCGGGTGTACCGCGATCAAGTGTACGTAGCCACGGTCCGCAGTACAACCTATGCTGCAGCGGGCTTATATGAGAACACCGAGTATGCCTTCCAGATTAGCGCCGTCGATGCCGCAGGCAATGAGTCGGAGCGCACTGAGATGCTGAAGGTAAGAACCTTGCCGAACGGCGGAGGTGGAGCAACAGATGAGCTGCTGGCCTATGACTCCTTCCAGGCTCAGACTGGCTCTCTTCACCAGGCAGGCGGAGGCTTCGGCTGGGCCAATCCTTGGTCTGTGCAGAACAATGATACGACGGTACCAGGATACGAGACACGAGCGGACAATCCGCTTAGCTATCTGTCGCTGGAGCAGCAAGGGAATTATGCATCAGGCGGCTATTCTTACTTGACTTCAACCCGCCAGCTGGACACCTCGGCTAATGGTCCCTTCGCAGCCTATCTGACAGAAGGGGGAATAGGCAAGCCAGGTACGACCTTGTGGATGAGTGCCATCGTTCGTAAGAATCGTGATGACGGGGACTTCTACACAATAGGCAGTGACTGGAGCGGCATCAAGGCGGGGTACTTCGGCAATGACAACGGACCAACCCGTTACTGGGCGCTGCAGATTGCGGGACAGACTTATCCGACTAAGGTTCCCATTGAGCCAGGAGAAGCTGCCATGCTCGTCCTTCGCTTGGACTTCGGCGCGCCTGCCCGTTACAGCTTGTATGTGAACCCAACCTTCCTCGGCGGGCAAGCACCAGCAACACCAGATGCCGCCGTCACGATCGCGAATAACAAGGTTATCTCCTCATGGATGTTCAACCCGGGCCATGCACCTGGGGCAGGAGAGGTCGATGAGCTTCGATTCGGAACGACATACGCAAGTGTCTCTCCGATCCCGCAGGATGAAGAAGCTCCTGCTGTACCAGCTAATCTTGTCTATTCGAAGGTGACTACGTCTTCGGTCTTGTTGTCTTGGCAGCCCTCTACAGATAATCAGTTCGTATCCGGTTATCAGATCTATCAAGGGGATAATCTCATTGGAACTGTACAGGGAACGAGCTTCAAGGCGGAAGGGCTTGATGAGGATACTGCCTACAGCTTCCGTGTCAGCGCCGTGGATCCATCAAGCAATGAATCGGATAAGAGTGCTGCAGTTGAGCTGACAACGTTAACACCGCAGCCCGTTGAGATTGCAATTGACAAGTCGAAGGAATATCAGAGGATTGACGGCTTCGGCGGCTTCGGCCCTGATTCAGGCTCTAAGTACCCGGATCAGCAGGTGAATGAGTTCGGCTTCACTATATTCAGAGACAGCTTGCCCACGAACTTCGAGATTGCCAATGACAATGATGATCCGAATGTCATCGATTGGAATTCTCCGAATTGGAATATAGATGGCAGCCTGACTCCTAATGATATGTGCAGGAATCAAGAAGGTCCGCTTCAAGAACGGTTCCAGCCGATTATGGATATGAAGGCAGCTGCTGATGCAGCAGGCGAGCCCTTCCATCTCATGGTATCGGTATGGAGTCCACCATATTGGATGAAATATACCAGATGTATTTTCGGAGACGACAGCAACTGGAATAAGCTCATTATGGGGCATATTGCCTCTAGTGAATCGCCGAATGATCTTAAGGAGGAATTCGCTGAGCGCTTAGTGGCCTATATCAGCTTCGTCAAGCAGTATACAGGCGTGGATGTGGAGTACCTGAGTATTCAGAATGAGCCAGCCTTCAATGAGTTCTATCAATCTGCCGTCTATACGTCATGGGAGCTCAAGGAGCTGCTGAAGGTGGTTGGCAAGCGATTCGAGAAGGAAGGCATAACGACGAAGCTGTTCATGCCGGAGGACATTGGCTATCTGCCGAGAATTCTCGACTATATGACGACAGCAGGAGATGATCCTGAGGCGCTGGAGCTGCTGGACTTATTCGCTGTTCATGGCTATGGCCAAGATGGTTCGACGAAGGATGACCCCACGCCTTCCAATTGGACGGAGACTCGCAAGATTACAGAGAAGTACAATCGGCCGTTATGGATGACGGAGACCTCTGGCTACGGTCAGCACTGGGGCGGGGCCATGGAGTATGCACAAGCGATGCATCTCGCGCTCAAGTACGGCCGCGTCAGCGGATGGGTGTACTGGACGATTCGTTCAGATAGCCCATTCTACAGCTTGTATGCAAGAGATGGCAGCCCGTCTAATCTTCTATATGCCATGAAGCATTATTCCCGCTTCGTTAGACCGGGAGCTGTTCAAGTCGAGAGCAGTGCAAGTGACGAAGAGCTGCTCGTCAGCTCCTTCCTTCACCGGGAGGACAGGACGCTCACGAACGTACTGGTCAATACGAGTGAGTCACGCAAGAAGGTCACACTGACGATGGAAGGGAACAATCTGCCTGAGCAGTTCGAGGTGTATCGTTCGTCGGAAGGGGAGCAGGCTGTTCAACTGGCAGACCTTCAAGCAGGCGATACCTTCTATATGCCGGCCAAGTCTATCGTGACGTTGGTTGGAAGTCTCGCGCAAGCTGATGCGGAATCAGCTCCATCCATTATTACGGAGCCGCAAGATGTGACTGTCTCTGAAGGTGGGGTTGCTGCTCTCACTGTAGAAGCGGCAGGCACGCCAGAGTTGTCCTACGAATGGTTCTTCAACGGTGAGCCTATCGCTAACGTGGAAGGCAACCGGCTAGAGCTGAAGGGAATTCATGAGAGCATGGCTGGCAAGTATTCCGTGAGGATCAGCTCTCCCTATGGCGTGAAGATGAGCAGGGAAGCTGTGCTGCAGCTGAAGCCGTTCGACGGAATTGCCGTTGCCAAGGTGAGCAGCCCAATCGTAATTGATGGAGTAGCCGATAACAGCTGGTCTCAGGCGGCTGCGTATCCTCTAGACCGCAAGATTACAGGCTTGCCAAGTCTTGCTGAGCATTCCGGTCAATTCAAGGTCATGTGGGATGATCAGCATCTATACGCCTGGGTTGAAGTGAAGGATGATCATGTCGGCGCGAATGCAGCTGGGGCGAAGGATGATGTAGAGCTCTATATAGATGCCGACAACAGCAAGTCGCCGAGCTACGGTTCGAATGACTTCCAATTCATCTTCCCGTACGATCAGTCGGGAGTCATCGAATGGAGGCAGAATGCAACGCAAGGGATTGTGTACAGCGTTGATGCAGTGGAAGGCGGCTATGTCATGGAGATTCAGATTCCATTAGCTAATCTGAATGGGCCGGATGACTTCACTGGGAAGCTGGTCGGGTTCGATGCAGCTACTGATGATCGGGATGGGACAGGATCGAAGCTGGCCTGGCATTCGAGCTCCAATGACATGTGGCAGAATACATCCTACTTCGGAGCAGCTAAGTTCCTGGCAGAGCCGCAGCCCTCAGATGTGCAAGCACCGGTTACGACTGTGCAGGCGAGCGGTGCAACAGGTCAAGGTTCTTACAATGGCGGAAGTGTAAGTCTTACCTTCGCTGCCGCTGATGAATCAGGCGGATCTGGTGTGCAGTCGATCGAATATCGGATGAATCAAGGGGATTGGAAGACGGTGTCCGCTTCTGTACAAGTGAGTGCAGAGGGGATGAACCGTATTGATTATCGTGCGACAGATCTTGCAGGCAATCAAGAACAGCTCAGAACGATCTATGTCGGCATCGACCGCAGCGGGCCAGCTATTCATATGAGCGGTGAGCTTACTGTGGATATAACGGGAGAGCTGAAGCTTGATGTGCAGACTTCAGACTCAGCTAGCGGAGTGGCTTCCACCGTCGTGCGGCTGGACGGGGAGATCGTTAGTTCACCTATTACTGCCGATCTGTTCAAGCTTGGATATGGCGAGCATTCGATTGCCGTTCGGGCAACGGATCGAGCAGGCAATGTATCTGATTCGGCCTATAAGCTAATCGTTACTGCAAGTCTAGATACGCTGGATGAGCTTATCCGGAAGGGGCTCGACAACGGAAGCATCAAGGACCATCAGTGGGTGAAGAGTCTCTACGCTAAGGTGGAGAAGGCGCAGAAGGGATCGAAGTATCCCATCCTGACAGCGGCCAGATTAAGATCCTTGCACAATGAGATTGCTGCACAGTCAGGCAAGAAGATTACGAAGGATTACGCGAAGCTGCTGGATGAAGGGATTCAGCTTATTAGAGCGAGCTTGCTGCGGAGGTAATGGACGAATAAGAGGAATTCCTGCTTGGCCGGTCTAGTGACTGGCCGGCCAAGACTATTACAAGTCTATGAGGAGGCATTCATGAGTACACAACGCACGTACCGCAAGATGATGGCTGGAATGATGGCTTGGCTTCTATTCTTCACAGTCTTCACCATGGGGACGATGAGGCAAGAAGTCGCGTATGCAGCAGAGACCACTTACATTAGTGATCTGAGCTGGACCACGGCAACGACGGGGTTCGGTACAGTCCAGAAGGACAAGAGCATTGACGGCAATACGATTACATTGAACGGTGTGACGTATACGAAGGGATTAGGGACACATGCGGCCTCTACGATTACGTACACGCTCAATAATGGTTATACCCGGTTCGTCTCCGATGTTGGAATCGATGACGAACAGAATCCTTGGGGGGGCACAGTCGTCTTCCAGGTGTGGGCTGACGGAACGAAGCTGTATGACAGCGGTGTCATGAACAACACAACACCTACCAAGACCATTGATGTCAACATCACAGGCAAGACCCAGCTTCAGTTAATTGCAACGGATGCTGGAGATGGGAATAGCAGCGATCATGCCGATTGGGCGGGAGCACGTGTCATTAACGATTCAACGGGTGGTACAGGCACGGGAACGGGGCTTCGAGGCGAGTACTATGACAATGCCGATCTGACCAATTCCAAGCTTGTTCGGACAGATAACAAGGTTGAGTTCGATTGGGTGAACGGCTCTCCGGACCCATTGGTAGGAAGCGACACCTTCTCCGTCCGCTGGACCGGACAGGTACAAGCACAGACTTCTGAGGTGTATACCTTCTATACGAATACCGATGACGGCGCTAGGCTGTGGGTGAACAACCAGCTTATCATTGACAAGTGGGTTGATCAGTCCCCTACCGAATGGAGCGGCTCTGTATCACTGGCTGCAGGGCAGAAGATGGATATTAAGCTGGAGTATTATGAGAACGGGTATGGTGCAGCGGCTAAGCTATACTGGTCAACTCCTACGATAGCCAAGCAGATTATTCCTCAGAGTCAGCTGTACGCAGCACAAGGAGGATCCGGAGGAACAGGCGGCTCTATAGCCGAACGATACATGGGCATTAATATTGAGCATCCTAGTGACTCTTCCAACTTGAAAATATTCGCTAACGCTTATAAAACTGTGAGAATTGGAAGCCCTAACTCCCCTGCCGATTACACCTTCCCTGTGGATTCGAGTGGTGATCCCTATCAAGACTTCGGCCTGTTCATGTGGGATGCAGGCGGATTCATTAATGATACGCAAGGGTCCTATGCGATTAGCTTCAACGGGCAGGCAACGGTAGCCGTTACACTGGGTGATGCCTCTATTCCAGGAGGAATCTCGTATAACTCGGCGACGAATACAAGCTCTGGGACGATGGTCGTGAATACGAACAGCACGGTCTCGCTGAAGTTCACGAATACGAAGCGAACGAGCAGCTCAGCAGCGAACACTGGGGTAACCAATATGAAGATTATGCGTCCGGTCTCGCCGGGGTCATCGACAAGCTATCCTGCTTCAACGGTATTCTCGGATACGTTCAAGAACATCATTAAGAATGAATTCAAGGCTAAGGCCATTCGATTCATGGACTTCACCGCTACGAATGGCAAGACTGGTGAGGTGCAGTGGTCAGATCGTGTAACGCCGGCTATGGTTCAATCGCTTGGCGGCGGGACGGGATACGGCTGGCAAGGCAAGGGCGGTGCGTGGGAATACATTGTCATGCTCTGCAATGAACTGGATGTAGATGCGTGGATTAGTGTACCTACCGCTGTTAATGATGACTATATTACAAAGCTTGCCCAGCTATTCAAGTATGGGACGAATGGCGTGACACCCTATACCAGCACGCAAGCTAACCCGGTATATCCAGGGCTGGAAGCCGGCCGTAAGCTGTATGTCGAGTATAGCAATGAGTTGTGGAATACGGCCGGCGCCTTCACCCAATCGACATGGAACAAGGATCAAGCCGTTGCGGAAGTTAATGCAGGCGGTTCCATCCTTAATTATGATGGAACAACCAATGTGTGGCAGCTTGGCTGGAGACGTCAAGCGAAGCGTACAGTGGAGATTAGTAATGCATTCCGAGCAGTCTTCGGAGATAGTGAGATGATGACCCGTATTCGACCTGTTCTAGAGTGGCAGCAGGGAGACGGACAGGGTACAGCAGGAACGATGCTCTCCTTCATTGATAATTGGTACAGCAACAAGGATGGGAATCATGTGGCAGTTCCTCGTCCGGTGAATTACTTCATCTGGGGGGGCAGCGGGTCTGCTTACTACAGCCCGGATAATCATAGTGACACACTGAGCCTGACGAACTTCTGGAGCAATGGGGATATGGATCCTGCTACATGGGCGAATGCACAGAAGATTGATGCTTCATGGGCGGCTATGTTCGGACTGAAGCGAACAGCCTATGAAGGAGGGCCGTCTCTGGACAATACAGGTCATAGTGAGAGTGTGAAGCTGCAAGCTTGGAACGATTCGCGTATGACCGCTGAAGTAACGGAGCATCAGCAAGCTTGGGAGCAATATGGCGGTGATATTCTGATGTACTTCACCTTCTCTGCGCTTAGCAACACTGGTTATTATCAGTGGGAGTTCGTCAAGGATATGAACAATCCCGTAGCAACCTCGCCTAAGCTAGCTGCAATCAAGAGCCTCGCGGACGGTGCCAAGGAAGCTGTTACTTATGGAATTGCGGTCCCTGGTTCGGCAAGCGGAGACAGCTGGGTTCTGAACTCCAGAGGGTGGGGCACTCCGACTGCCGGAGGAGTAACGCTGCGTCATGAGCCAGATCAATATGGCTCTGCTCCTATCCGTTGGACGTCCTACAACTTCAAGACGAGTGCCGCTGGGTCCGTGACACCATCCTTCACCTATTCTGCTAGTAATGCAGCTCAGGTAGAAGTACATGTAGACGGCAACTATGTCAGCACGC
Source organism: Paenibacillus sp. GCM10023252 (assembly GCF_042653305.1). Lineage (NCBI taxonomy): Bacteria > Bacillati > Bacillota > Bacilli > Caryophanales > Paenibacillaceae > Paenibacillus > Paenibacillus sp. GCM10023252. The sequence goes on along the minus strand of NZ_JBHSHW010000008.1, from coordinate 164,082 downwards.
TTACGACAAGCGGCACTTCTGGACAGACGCTGACCTACACGGCTGCAGCTGTTGGCGTACCTGGCGGACTTCATAGTGTACGGCTGTATTGCAAGACGGGACCCATTCAAGTATCACAAGTGTCCCTGAATTAGAGAGATTGCGACAAGAAGCCGGAGATCCTCTCCGGCTTCTTGTCTGTTGCGTTAGGATTGACACTGGAAGTAAGTTGCTGGCAGTATGAGTATACTGGCTCAGAGTAATCCTCTCTGCCAAGCTGCACAACCATTCTAGCTGCTGGGAGGACATGGTATGAAGTCCGTAGTCTCACGTCTATTGCCTGGATCTCTTAAGGTAAGACTGCTCATTGCCTTGCTGTTAGCCTCCTTCATCCCCGTTGCCATGATTGGAGGAGTATCGCTGCATTCTATCTACTCCATACTGGAGAACAAGGTAGAGCGAGGCTTCGTTACGACCCTTGAACAAGAGCGGAAGGGACTGGAGAACGCCTTCAACAATCTGGATTATGCTTCGAAGCAGCTTGCCTATTATGGGGATATAAGAGACAGCTATAACCTCTACGTAGGCCAATCTGATCCTCTAGTCAGAGCTGAGCTTGAGCGCAATGTGAACCGTTATATGACTATTGTCAACTATACGAATCCTGACCTTGGACTAATGACGTTCTACGTTCCTGAGGATGAGCAGTACATATTCCCGAATATGAATATAAGAACCGGCGTCGATATCGAGAACCACCTGCTCGCATCGAGAGCAAGCTACAATCTGTCCTTCCATGGACCTCACCGCACCTTGTACCCGTATAGTGACAATCAAGTGCTGTCAGTCATTCGATCTATTGACCAAGGCTCAGGTGACAAAAAAATACTAGTCTACATTGAAACGAACTTCAAAGTGTTTCAAAATCGTCTAAATGAAGAGACGTATGGCGTACCTGTTCAGCACTTGCTCGTGGATAAGGACAATGTCGTGCTCTACAGCGACAATGAGTCGTCCTTCGGACAGGGGAGCCAGTTAGCCATTCCACCTTCACAGCATGATGGGTATGTGGAATATGGGGATTATTTATTCTTCACGTCTACTAGCGACCTAGGCTGGTCATTAATGACTGTCGTGCATAAGAAGGATTTCAATCGAGAGATGAAGCTCTTCCTGAACAAGTTCTATGTGATTGCAGCAGTCTCTATCTTGATTAGCTTGGCGCTGGCTTGGCTAATATGGAAGACCATCTACTCTCCGCTTATGTGGTTGAGGAAGCATATTCATTATACGGCCAGCAGCCGGTTCAACGAGCCCATTCAAGTAACGGGTGTACATGAGTTCGATGATCTGCTCCTGAAGTTCCAAGGCATGAATACCGAGATCAGCAACCTGGTTGCAGAGGTAGGCAGGAAGGAGCGCAACAAGCGCAAGCTTGAAGTAGAGAAGCTGATGTATCAGATTAACCCTCACTTCATCCATAATACCTTGAATACGGTACAATGGATGGCCAAGATCAACAACCAGCAGGAAATATTCAAGCTGATCACACTGTTCATAGAGGTCATGGACTACAACTTAGGTAAGGAAGGCGAGATTGTCACGGTACAGCAGGAGCTTCAGGCATTGAAGGATTATATTAACCTGCAGCAGATCCGGTATAATCATGCTTTTCACGTGGAATATGATACGTCCGAGGATGTGACCAGCTATCCCATGCCTCGATTCATCCTGCAGCCAATTGTTGAGAATGCGCTCTATCACGGGTTCAAGCACAAGGACGGTGAGATTCAAGTGCGCATCAGGCAGGCAGCTAATCCGCACTACTTCATCATTGAAGTGAAGGATAACGGCGGAGGCATGGAGCAAGAGCAGGTAGAGAGGCTGTTCTCCCAGAATGAAGATCAAGCTCAGAAGGTTGGCTTAGGCATCGGTCTGCGTTATGTGCAGAACACGCTTCAGGTGTTCTACGGAGAACAGTATGATCTGCGTGTGCATTCTGAGCTCGGCCAAGGCATGACGATTGAGATACAGCTTCCGATCAGAATCAAGGAGGATGCATATGATTAGGACGATTATCGTTGAGGATGAATTCTATATTCGCAGAGGACTAATTCATTCCCTTCCCTGGGAAGCCTTCGGCATGGAGATTATCGGAGAAGCAGACAATGGGGAGTCTGCCCTTGAGCTGCTTGCACAGCTGGATGCTGATCTTGTCATTACCGATCTAACGATGCCCGTCATGTCGGGAATAGAGCTCATGAGGCGGTTGAGTACAACTAGGCCAGACTTGCCTGTTGCCGTACTTACCTGTCATCGTGACTTCGATTATATTCAAGAAGCGCTTAGGCTCGGTGCGATTGACTACATGGTGAAGACTAAGCTGGAATCCATGGAGCTTGAAGAGAGCTTAAGCCGCATCTCTGACAGAATCCATCAGATGAATCGAAATCAACCGACTCGATCGGCAGGGTGGATATGGATGAATCGATCCGGAACGTCTTGTGAGGCGTTGGAGAGATTGAAGTCTCAATACGCTCTTGTCCCCCACCCTTCCCATTCCTTCCTTGCTTATATGCCGGAGGCTCACATGGACCATATGCTGAAGGACACCTTGCTGAGCTCCGATCTCATTCTCCTAATTGTAGAGGGGCTTGGGCCGTCGGACTGGGCGAATTACTCGGCTCATCTTGTGGACTTCATCCAAGGTCCGTTCTTCTACCGATATGAACCTTCCTTAGCTGAGGCTGTCACGGTCACTCTTCAAGAGGTGCTGGAACAATCGAACAAGCAAAGCAGCAAGAGACTTACCCGGTTCAAGGATATCTGGCAGTCCTTCAGCTGGCTGTTCAGCGATAGTCTATGGGAGGAATGGCTGCAGCTCGTTCGAGAAGAGCAGCCTGCCCCGAAGCAGCTGAAGACGATGCTGCATAGCACTTATGAGGAGTGGAGTCACGCCTCTATACTTAAGCAAGAGCAATATCTCCCGTTGCTGTCAGGGGAATTCTACAGCTGGTCAGAGTACCGAGCGGTTCTGGATCGAACTCGGCTCCATCTGCAGCAACAGCTTGGGAAGCAGCCGTATTCCCAAGACATTGTGCTAAGTGCATTGAGGTCACTGCCCGTTATAACGGAGTTGCTGCCGGAAGGCTTAAGCCAGAACCTGGTGGCACAGAAGGTCAATATGAGCAGAGGATACTTCTCTCAAGTATTCAAGGATACGCTAGGTCTGTCGTTCAATGATTATGTGAAGGAGTACAGCTTATCGATTGCGAAGCGGTACCTTCAGCAGAATGAGTATCCAATCTATTGGATTGCCGAGCAGGCAGGCTTCAAGGATGAGCGATACTTCAGCCGATTGTTCAGACAGCAGACAGGTGTCTTGCCCTCGGAGTACCGAAGTCAACATAAGGAGAAGTAGATTGGTAGAAAATAGTGAGATTATACTGGTTGGCTAAGGCGGCATGGGGAATCAAATGACGAATTTCCTCATGCCGTCTTACCGTATTCACTTAAGCGGTTACATAGTATTCGTGTATGATGGGTCTGTGAGATACACTATTCTGTTAGAAGGGGTGCAGGAATGAATAAACGGTCGGTTATCGCATTAACAATTGCAGCCGTATTAACGCTCACAGCAGCGGCAGGCTGCAGCAATTCAGGTAATAATAACGGGGGCAATCAAGGTGGCAACACGAACAATGTTCAGGACGGGAACACGGTTAAGGAGACAGATAAGCCAGCTGCGGATCCCTTCAGTAAGTATGACAGCACGGTAGAGATGAGTGTCATCTACCAGCACAATGCGGAATCCGAGAAGAAGTTCATCGAAGGATCTACTTACGAGGACAATTGGTTCAATGACCTGTATCTTGAAGATCTTAACATTAAGCCTAAGGTGAAGTGGACAGCTCCTGCAGGCGATTCCTACAAGCAGAAGTATAACTTGATGATTGCCAGTAATGATCTGGCTGATGTATTCAGCATTGAAGGCAGCGGCGGCAAGTCTGCTAGAACTATATTGAAGGAGCTAGTCGAAGCAGGGCAGATTGAAGATCTGAGCAAGGTCTACGAAGAATACGCTTCCGATTCTGTGAAATCGATATACAACTCATTCGACAATGGTAAAGCGCTTGAGAATGCTTCAGTAGATGGCAAGCTCTATGCGCTGCCTGCTCAGGGAGACACGTATTCTCAAGCTCCAGTGCTGTGGGTTCGACAGGATTGGCTGGATAAGCTCAGCCTTCCAGCTCCGAGAACGTTGGAAGAGTTAATTACGGTAGCACGCTCCTTCGTCAATAACGATCCTGACGGCAACAGCAAAAAAGACACGATGGGCTTAGCCTTCAATAAAGATATCTATGCGGGAGCACCAACCGATGGCGGGGCACTGTTCTACTACAATAACTCGTATCCTAAAACTTGGTTGAACGACAGCTCGGGCCAAGTCGTATGGGGAGGCATCCAGCCAGAAACGAAGTCAACCCTAAGCATACTTGCTGATATGTATAAGGAAGGCCTATTAAATGATGAATTCGCTCAGCAAGATGGCAACAAGAATAGTGAGCTGATTACAAGCGGCAAGATCGGGATGACGTTCGCTTCCTGGTGGAGCGCCTATTGGCCGCTAGGCAGTTCGATTGACAGTGATCCGAAGGCGGATTGGCGCGCCTATACCTTCTCACCTGACGGTACCATTCGCGCTGCCTTCGATAATCCAACGAACATACTCTATGTTGTCCGCAAGGGCTATGAGCATCCTGAAGCACTGGTGAAGCTGTTGAATGTAACGGAGAGATACAAGCATGACAACAGCTTCCCGAAGTATATGGACCACGAGCAAGAAGTGAAGACGCAGAATCCAGATGGCAAGACAGAAGCTCCAACCATTCTTCCAGCATTCTCAATCTCGTCGGTGTCCGAGCAGTTCGACAGTTCCAAGAAATTCCAAGCTATCATTGAAGGAAAAGCGACAGAAGAAGATCTCACACGCGGTGAGAAGGATATCTGGAAAGATATTAAGCTGAACCAAGAAAATCCTAAAAAAGTTCTAAACGCCTACAAAGTATATATCAACTGGATCTATGCACTGGGCAGCTTGGCTAATGCCAAGATGGATGTGAAGTTCAACGCATTCCAAGATACAACCCCGACGTATGATGATCGGATGGGTGCATTGAACGATAAGCAGCTTGTCGCCTTCACCAAAATCATTATGGGTAAAGAACCCGTTGATTACTTCGATACATTCGTTAAGGAATGGAAAGAGCAAGGCGGCGATCAGATTACAAAAGAAATTAACGAAGTCGTTCAAAAAAATAAATAAGCTATAATAATCGCGGATTGGCGCTAAGCTTTTTTTTAGCGCCAATCGTGTTATAGAGGTGAATGATGATGGTTCAAAAAATACTGAGATCCAATCAGTTCACATATCATGTGATGCTGCTGCCTGTATTCATCCTGTTCTTCCTGTTCAGTGTGCTTCCGATCTATGGCATTGTGCTGGCATTCAAAGACTTCTCACCGACGAAAGGGGTACTCGGTTCAGAGTGGGTAGGCATGGAGCATTATCAGTTCTTAATAAAAAATCCAGAGATCTGGCAGGTGCTCGAAAACACCATCATTATCGCTCTAGCTAAACTTGTCACCATGTTAATCATACCTATCGTACTTGCTATTATGCTGAATGAAATAAAGCATCAGTTATTCAAGCGTTCTGTACAGACGATTACCTATCTGCCTCACTTCTTGTCTTGGGTAGTGCTGGCCGGTATATTCCGGGATATCTTCTCTAACCACGGCGTCATTAACGGAATGCTGACCTCGATCCTCGGCATCGAGCCCATCAGCTTCTTGGCCAGCAATGAATGGTTCCGGCCTATTATGGTCCTATCAAACGTATGGAAGGAGATGGGGTTCTCTACCATTATCTATCTGGCTGCCTTGACCAGTATTAACCCTGCACTATACGAGGCAGCAGTCATGGACGGCGCCTCTCGCTTCAGACAGCTGTGGCATATTACGCTGCCTGGCATCTCTATGACCATTGCTCTTCTGGCTACCCTTAGCTTGAATGGTGTACTTAACGCGGGCTTCGACCAGATCTTCAATCTGTACAATGTGTTAGTCTATGATACGGCTGATATTATCGATACTTGGGTATTCCGCAACGGCCTAATTGGTGCGCAATATGAGATCGGAACGGCAATCGGATTAGTGAACAGTACATTCGGATTAATTCTAATCGCAATTACGTATACTCTCGCCTATAGATTTGCGAATTATCGGATCTTCTGAGGCAGAAAGGAATAGATTATGGTTCGTTCTAAAACTTGGGGCTCACGTGCCTATGATATCACCCTCTATGCGAGTCTCATTCTGGTGTCCATCCTCACGATGTTCCCCATCCTGCACACCATTGCCGTATCCTTCAGCAGCTCGGCTGCAGCAGGTGCGGGAGAGATTACGATATTCCCGCAGAAGCTCAGTCTCAAGGCCTATGAGAAGGTCATGGAAGATGATCAGTTCTTCGTCTCCTTCGGGGTGTCTGCCTTGCGGATCGCAGCGGTTCTCCTGCTAGGTACGATCGTCACTTACTTGGCAGCCTACCCATTCTCTCGTGAGACCAAAGAGTTCAAAATGCGCAATATCTACCTATGGACGATACTCATCGTCGGGAGCTTCAGCGGAGGCATCATTCCAGGATTCCTCAATGCGAAGATGTTAGGGCTGTATGACAACTTCTGGGTACTCGTGCTGCCCTACCTGTTCAACTTCGGCAATGTATTGCTTGTGTTCAACTTCTGGAGGAATCTGCCGAAGGAGCTTGACGATTGCTCCAGCATAGATGGGGCAGGTCCTTGGACGAAGCTGCTTCATATCTACTTCCCAATGTCATTCCCCGTACTGGCGACGATATCCTTATTCACCATCGTCATGATCTGGAATGATTATGTACAAGCCATGATCTTCATTAATGATCGCAGTCTGGTCCCGCTGCAGACCTATATGCAAGAGATTGTTATTCAGATTGACCCGTCTAAGCCGGAAGAAGTCGGCGTGATGCTTAGCGAGGTATCGAACCAGACACTGAATGCCGCCAAGATCGTGCTTACGATGCTGCCGATTGTATTCATATATCCGCCTATGCAGAGATTCTTCATCCAAGGCATTACGCTTGGCTCAGTCAAGGAATAAGGAGCATGGAGCCTAGATGACCAATCATTATTCAGACCTAACCACTATGACTGACGGCACGACCTTGACAGAGCTTGAAGCTGGCCGAGTAGAGGCAAGGTGTAAGGTGAAGCTGCAGGGGAGGAGAGGAGATGAGATATAGGAATCCAATCCTGAGGGGGTTCTATCCGGATCCTAGTATCTGCAGGAAGGGTGAAGATTATTATCTCGTCACCTCTTCCTTCGAGTACTGGCCTGCTGTCCCGATCTTCCACAGTAAGGATCTCATCCACTGGAGGCAGATTGGACATTGTCTAACTCGGCATTCCCAGCTTCAGCTACAGGACTTGTATGGTCCTCATGGCATATTCGCCCCCACTCTTCGGTATCATAACGGCTTGTTCTACATGATTACAACAGATGTCAGGGGGCAAGGACACTTCTATGTAACGGCCAAGGAGCCTGCTGATCAGTGGTCTGATCCTGTCTTCATTGAAGGAGACGGCTTCGATCCAGACCTATTCTTCGACGACGACGGCAAGGTGTACTATTCGTATCATCCAAGCGACGGTAACATTAAGCAATGTGAGATTGACCTGCATACCGGAGTGAAGCTATCCGAGGAGATCGTCATCTGGGAGGGCTATGAGGATAAGTATTGTGAAGGCCCTCATCTGTACAAGATCAATGGATCGTATTATCTGCTGGCTGCGGAAGGGGAGACCTACCATGGGCATATGGCTGTCATCGCCAAGGGACCTTCGCCATCCGGGCCCTTCCTGTCCTGTCCGCATAATCCGATACTGACTCATAGGAGTCTAGGCTGGACAGCTATTCAGTCCATTGGTCATGCCGACCTCATTCAGAGTCATCATGGTACCTGGTGGCTTGTGTTCCTTGGAGTTAGACGAATCGGCTGGGGGAATCATCATCTAGGCAGGGAGACCTTCATCGCCCCTGTACAATGGACGGAGGATGGCTGGCCCATGGTCAATCAAGGGGAGCCTATCGCACTCACGATGGAAGTTGCTGAGGATTACGAGCTCCACCCCTGGCCAGCTGAACCGACTAGAGATGACTTCAATCATCGAGAGCTGCCCTTACATTGGAATACGCTACGCAATCCTATGGGGCAGCCCTTATGGTCCTTAACGAGACGGCCGGGCTGGTTATCCATTCAGGGTGAGGCGCCGACTCTAAGCGACATTGCATTTCATTCCTTCGTCGGACGAAGACAGCAGCATTTCCAATGCCGATGTGAAGCATGGTGTGAGTTCGTTCCGAGCCGCGACGGAGAGGAAGCTGGTCTAACCGTACGAATGAATGAACGCTTCCATTATGAGATAAGCATCACTCAGCAAGCAGGGAAGCGAGGCATTCTGTTACGGAAGCGGGTTGCCGACCTGACGGTGGAGCAATTCGAAGAGATACAGTCTACTATGGCCGTTGTTCTGCGAATAATGGCTGCAGCCGAAGGCTACCAATTCAGCTATCGTGAAGGAACCACAGGAGAATGGCATATGGCTGGAACAGGGGAGAGTCTCTTACTGTCCCAAGAGGTTGCTGGAGGATTCACCGGTGTATATGCGGGCATGTATGCTACTGGCAATGGGCGGAGCTGCGAGCAGCCTGCTCACTTCGACTGGTTCGAATACGAAGGGCTAGATGAATGAGAATAGTATGATGCTGCAGCTGCTGTACAGAGGAAGGAGCTGTCTCTCTCTGCACAGCAGCTCTGCAGTTGCTATTGGAACCGAACGTTCTTGGACAGCTCGATAACGGTCTTAGCGGCATTGGCACTACTTATCTTGTTCCCGTGAACGATAAGATGCTCAATGCTCACATTGTGAATCATATGATCTCCGTCGAACCCTCGAATGATAGATACGGGGAACGGTCCGTCTACCACCTGAATGTTGCGGAACACAATATTCTCAATCTGCCCCCGCTGTTCATCACGTGAGTATTGAGCGAACAGCACCTTCATATCAATCAGCTTCTCTTGTGAATCCTCTACTCGAATATTCTCGTATCGAACATTCCGTATGGAGGCTCGATCACCATTATGAATGGTGAAGGTTCCCCCAGACTGGTACCCTTCGAACTCACAGTGAATAATGTCGCAATCCTCGAACACGATATTCGTCATCTCTTCGCACGTAGTCTCATAGCCGATCTCCAAGGCATTGCCCCACTCTGCATTCCACAATACACAGCCGGTTACCTGAATATTATGAACGCTGCGCTGGCTCGCCTCCGAACCTTGATAGGCCTTAATCGCAATACAATCATCCTTGGAACGAATGAAGCAGTTGTGAACAGTGACGTCTTGGCAGGCAACAAGATCTATACCGTCGCCGCCTCCTACGAATGTAATAATATTCAGGTTGGAGATGTCCACGCCCTTGCAGCCGACGGGCACCAGATGCCAGCAAGGGCCGTCTACTAAGGTAACCCCCTCAACCGTAACCTGCTTGCAATCCGTCAGCTTCATCAGGCGCTGCTCACGCAGCTCACCCTCACGAGACCACTTGCTGCCATCTAGGATTCCCCTGCCTCTGATCGTTAGGTGATCGGCCTCCTCAGCCTCGACCACGCCATAGACAACGGCCCCCGCTTCAATGTAGAGAATCTCATTCTTCTTCAGTCTGAGCAGGCCAATCTCGTACGCTGAGCCTGCTGCATAATAATGGACCATAGGGTCTAGAGGGTCTGGACGAGGTTCCTTCTCCGGTGGATTAATCAGGATGAATAAGGGTCTCCTCAGCTCATGATCGAATTCCACGCTGAGCTTAGCTGGTGCAGCGACATCGAGCTGGACGGTGGACCCCTCAACAGCAATCTGGGTCTCGGAGCTTAGAGGGCGCACCACCACCTTGCTGAAGGAACGTCGAGCTTCAACTTCAACCTGCATTGCGCCTTCACCTGACAGCAGAGCGTAGCAGGCGACTTCACAGGAATAGACGAATACAGGCTGGCCATTCACTCGAACCGTATAATGCTGGGAAGCAGGAACAATGGAGGGTGGATCATTGTGGTAGATGGTACTAGTTCGCATCGTTATGATTAACCTCGCTTAGGAATAGGATTACCGTCTAGGACGAAGCAATACGGCAATCTAATTATAGGGGGTGAAGCTGCGCTTGCAGGATAGAATCTGGTCCTATACACGTGGAACTTCGCATACTGCGGGATTCAGGAGAAGACGGAATTCTAACCTTGTGCCTACCATAACAGTGGGTAACAGGCTGCGCGCTCAGGCTATCATTAACTAGGTATCCTTATCTTAACTATCCATATTAGAGGGGGCATGCAAGTTGCCATTTATTCAACAAGCAGGGTTACCTCCTGCAACCGATGAGTTCCCAGCTTGGGGGCTCGTTCGATTCGAAGCAGGGCTCAGGAACGTAACAGAGCTTCATTATCATGATTGCGATGAGTTCATATTCATGGTGGAGGGCGAATGCATTCTGCACTCGGAAGGTGCAATCTACACACTTAAGTCGGGAGATGTATTCGTCACTAGAGCAGGAGACGAGCATGAGCTGCTGGAGATCGTTAAGGACACTGTATACTTCTGGGCGGAGACAGAGCTGACAGGTCAGAAGCGCAGAGGGCATCTTCACAGATAGCGGATCAATCATTCATGTAACTACACGGAGGAGGACAACCTATGAGTACAGATATTCCGATTATATTAGCGAAGGATCTCGGCATACCGAACTTCCCTCAGCCGCGAAGACAAGATTGGCGTATAGGAATGGTTGGCTTCGGCGGTATTGCTCGTGCACATGCTAAGGCGTATCAGGAGAACGGTTGGAAGATAGAAGCTGTAGCTGACCCTGATCCAAGCGCAAGGCGCGAGGCAGTGGAGAAGTTCGGGGTAACCAAGGTGTATGAAGACTATGCTGAGCTAATAGAAGACGCTGAGGTTGAGGTTATAGACTTACTGACTCAGCCGACATTGCGGCTACCCGTTGTTCGAGAGGCAATGAAGGCTGGCAAGCCTCTCATCACGGAGAAGCCACTGGGAACCTCTATAGAGGAATGCTTAAGCATGGTTGAGTTAGCTGAGAGTGCTGGGGTTCCGTTCGCTGTTCATCAGAATTACCGTTGGTACAGGAACAGTTATCTGGCGCATCACCTCATCACGCAAGGTCTAATTGGCAAGCCTTATTACATGAGTGTGGAGATTCAAGGAACACAGGATGTGATGCTCGCTGATCATCCCTTCTATTCCACCTGCCCGGACTTCTTGACGATTCAATGGAACAATCACATAGCTGACCTGTTTCGTTTCTGGTCAGGCCGGGATGCAAGTCGGGTATGGGTGAAGACCTCACGGATGGAAGGGCAGCACTTCGTCAGCGATAACTTAATGCTTGGCATTAGTGAATTTGGTCCAGGATTGACTGGACATATCGTTCATAATGAGCTCCTAAGAAGCAGTAAGGAAGGCGTGTTCTGCCGTGTCGAAGGCTCGGAAGGAACCTTATTGTTCGACTTCCATGACGAGATTATTATAGATTCCAGACTTATCTCTACAGGAGAGCGGAGAGTGGATTCAAGCGGGCTTCACATGCCACCTTCCTTCTGCGCAACAATGGGAGACTTCCTAAGCGCGATAGAGGACAGTCGGAGCCCAATGGTAACGGCGAAGAGCAATCTCCATACGATACGCACCAATCTAGCTGAACATCAGAGTGCACTTGAAGGCGGCAGCTGGATTGAAGTGTGATGATGAAGGCGCGTATATATAACAGTTGTTTTTGACAATAGATTAAGAGGTTGTGACAAAGACTTATCGCTCGTTCGATTCTATACTTAGAAGCATACAACACAGCTTGCTGAGGAGGAATTCGAATGGAACAGGACGTACGAGTACTGCCTGCTATGGATAGTGAGTATGAGCTGACAACGGAGCAATTGGATCATTACGCAAGGAATGGCCATGTCATGGTGCGCCAGGCGGCAACGGAAGAGGAGATTGCGGCGTATGAGCCAGTCATTACAGAGGTCGTTAAGCGTCTGAACAACCATGATAAGCCGCTCGAAGAGAGAGACACCTACGGCAAGGCATTCATCCAGGTCGGCAATCTGTGGCAGCATAGTGAAGAGGCCGCAGCATTCACCCTCGCTAGACGGTTCGCGAAGATTGCTGCAGATCTCATGGGTGTAGATGGAGTGCGCATCTACCACGATCAAGCGCTGTTCAAGGAGCCGGGAGGCGGGCATACCCCATGGCATCAGGACCAGATCTACTGGCCGCTCGATACGGACAAGACGATTACGCTATGGATGCCGCTCGTTGATGTGTCTGAGGAAGTAGGCTCTATGACCTTCGCTTCCGAGTCGCACAAGGTTGGCTACATTAACAAGATGGTGATCTCCGATGAGTCACACAAGACATTAGCGGAGTATATCGAAGGCAAGGGCTTCGAGAAGGTCAGCTATGGCGCCATGAAGGCTGGGGATGCTACATTCCATGCCGGATGGACGCTGCACAGCGCTCCGGGCAACCCGACGGACACGATGCGCAAGGTGATGACGATCATCTATGTCGCGGACGACACCGTCATTGCCGAGCCTGACAGCAATGCCCGCAAGAGTGATCTTGCACAGTGGTTCCCAGGTCTGAAGCCGGGTGACATGGCGGCAAGTCCGATTAATCCGCTTGTCTACTCACGTTCGAAGTCATAGCATACGCTTGATTAACAGAGACAGCCGGAATGAGGGATTATCCTCATTCCGGCTGTTTGTTCCAAGGATGACTCGCATTGTACTTAACTTAAGGATGGCTAGCCTTGTACGTATCAATCTGCTCTTGTAGATCCTTCAGCACCTTGTCGAGTCCTGCCTTCTTCGCAGCTGCTTGGAACTTACCGTAGGCAGTCTCGTAATCCACTAATCCTACGCTTGCAGGATTCATATATTGCTGCGCCAGATTCTGAATGGCGGCATTCTCGTTCTTCACCTTCGCATCGCTGTAGATGAAGTTCATACCGTATGGATACTCATGAGTCTCCATGCGGTAGCCCTTCAATTGAGCGACAATCTCATCAGGCTGATCAACACTCCACCGCTCGTTAGGTCCGCGCCAGCCCCACGGGTCATTGCTGGAAGGAGGGTAGTTCACCGCATCCGGCAGAGACTTGAAGCGATCGTCTCCGGCCGGCTCCCAGTGCTTGCCCTTAATGCCGTACCACGTCAGGTCCGTGTACTCGAGGTTCCACTTGAGCAGATCGAGCAGCATAAGTGCACGTTCTGGATTTTTGGAATTAGCGTTAACGGCCACGCCATTCTGCGTGAACTTGGATGGTACGATCGCTATCTGTGGAATGAACACTTCCGGCTTCCATTCCGGATGAGCCTTCGTGACATTAACCGCCTGATTGGAGAGCTGATCAAGCGACCAAGCGGATGTAGCGGACTTCCCGGCATCGAAGAGCTGAGACGATCTCTCCTTCTGGGTCAGTGCATTCTTGGAGATGATACCGGCCTTCTGCCACTTGTACATCGTAGCTGAGAAGTTCTTGTACCCAGGTGTGGCGAACCCGTCCTGTGCCTTCATGGCTTCCTTGCTCCAATAGTTCCAGTTCAGTGCAGAGTTAGAGGGCACGCTGCCATTGGAGTAAGCCTGCGGGTCATCGAAGAACTTCATAATGAAGGCTTCGGTCTGCAGCTGGTAGGCGAAGGGGATAATTCCCTTCTCATTCTTCGCTACGGCCATCAAGTAAGCTTCGAATCCGGCCATATCCTTCACAGGCGGAACGTTATACTTCTCCCTCAGATCGCCGCGGATGAGGAACGCTTGTGAAGCATTCTCTTGTACGGATTGAGGCACAGCGTACACCTTCCCGCCTACCTTCGCTTGCTCCCATGCATCCTTAGGCGTCTTCTCCCATGTGATAGGTGCGTGCTTAGACAGCAAGTCATCCGTTAATTCCAGGAAGGCGTTCTTGCCGGCATAGCCTTGATATCCGGTCCAATCGGCTACGTATACCAAGTCGAAGTCTTCTCCGCTGGAGAACAGCAGCGGATACTTCTGCGTCCACTCCCCCCAAGCTAAGTTCTCGACTTCCACCTTGGCATTAATATCTCGCTTCGCAAGCTTGCTTAGCTCGTCATAGACGAGATCCGCATCCTTCGGCTTGTCGCCAAGCAGCATAATCTTGAGCGTCACTTCATTCAGCTCCTCATTCGGAGCCGGCTCTTGGGTTGCAGCAGCATTCTTATCCCCGTTCGCATCCTTGCCTGCTTCGTTATTAGCAGGAGCATTGCTGTTCCCAGAGCAAGCAGACAAGATCACGGAGCATAACATAACGAAGGCAAGCAGGACGAACCATGGGGATGATGGCACTTTTCTCATATTGACCCTCCATACTCATATTTTATATGTTAGACCGGCGTGAGGCCGGAATTAACCCTTAACTGCGCCAAGCGTCAGCCCAGCTACGAAGTAACGTTGAATGAAGGGGTAGAGCAGAATAATCGGTCCTGTTGCAATAACGGTTACCGCCATCTTCAGGGAGCTCTGAGGCATGTTGGACATGTCGACGGATGCGGCACCTCCGGAAGCTTCCATCACCTTGAGGAGTTCATCGGAATTCGTGACGAGATTGTAGAGCAGCAGCTGCAGCGGACGGAGATTCTCCTCCGAGATGAACAGCATGGACAAGTACCAGTCATTCCAATAGTGAAGAGCGACGAACAAGGTGACAGTGGCCAGCACCGGCTTGCTGACAGGCAGGATAATCGAGTTGAAGATGCGGAAGTCGTTCGCCCCGTCGATGTAAGCCGATTCGCTAAGCGCTTCGGGAATACCCCTCATGAAGGCCTTCAGCACGATAATATAGAAGACATTGAAGAGCATCGGAAGGATGAGCACGAGCAGATTGTCCTTCAAGTTCAAGTACTTGATGATAAGAATATACCAAGGCACAAGCCCGGCATTGAACAGAGTGGTGAAGAAGAAGAAGAAGGACAAGCCATTCGCGATTCGGAAGCTTCGCTTATGGATAACGTAACCGGTCATCGCCATCAGGTATACGCTGCTAATGGTGCCGACAACGGTTACTAGTGCCGTCACTCCGTAGGCCCGCACGATGACAAGCGGATTCTTCAAGGCGACTTCATAAGCTTGAAGTGAGAAGGATGCAGGGAATAAGGAGTATCCATTCCTAATAATCTCCTGCTCACTCGTTAAGGAAGAGGAGATGACCATCAGGAAGGGCAGGAAGCATAGAATAGAGAAGACAGCAATCATAACATAGGCAATGATATTGAAGGTAATGCGATCCCAGGTTGCGGTGTGCATGGTGAAGTCCTCCTCTCTTAGAACAGTGAGTAATCCTTGTTGTACTTCTTAACCCCATAATTCGCGATAAGGATGGTAACGAAGCATAGCACTGATTGATAGAACCCTGCTGCGGCTGCCATGCCTTCCTCCCTCGTCAGGAGCAGGGAACGGAAGACGAACGTGTCAATGACGTCAGTCTTGTCGTACAGCACGCCGTTATTCTGAACAAGCTGATAGAATAACCCGAAGTCCCCTCGGAAAATATTGCCCACAGCAAGCAAGATGAGGATCACCATCGTCGGCATTAAGAACGGCAGAGTAAGATGCCAGACTCGCTGGAAAATGTTAGCGCCATCAATCTCCGCCGCCTCATAAATCTCCGGATCCATTCCCATAATGGCTGCCAAGTAGTAGACCATGCCGTATCCGACCGACTTCCAGGCGCTAACGAGTATGATAAGGAGCGGCCAGTAACCCGGTGTATTGTAGATGTCGATCGGCTCTGACCCGAAGCTTCTCAGGAAGCCGTTAATAAGGCCGGACTCGAAGTTCGCGAAGCCGAACAGCAGCAAGCCGACGGTTACCCACGAGACGAAGTAAGGCAGGAACAGAAGAGACTGCGTCACCTTGCGGAACCACTTGCTCGTAATCTCAACTAGAGCAATAGCTAGTATAATCTCTAGTAAGTTATTGATGACGATGAAGGCAAGGTTGTACAGGAAGGTGTTGCTCGTGACGAGCATGGCCTTGCCGGAGATGAAGAAGAACTTGAAGTTCTCGATTCCGGCCCAGGGGCTGCCGAAGATGCCATCCCGGTAATTATACTGCTTGAAGGCAATGAGCAATCCAGCAATAGGCAAGTAGCTGAATATGAAGAAGAAGATAACGGCTGGCAGCGACATGAGGACTAAGAGCCGATTTTTGACTAGATGCTGCAGTAATGATTCGCGCTTCACTGCTGGAATCCCCCCTATCTTATAGATTGACCTCTCTTAATCCATGCTCTTAGTATGCTGGATTACAGCTTCCAGTGGAACCCAACAGGATTGTAATCTAGCCAAATATATTGTACTGTTGGAATCATAGCTGGACACTCACCTGTCATTAGGAGAAGGGATGATTACTATGCTTAAGCTGCTGATCGCAGACGATGACCCGTTCACGCTGCAAGGAATTATAAGCGCCATTCCTTGGAGAGACATTGGCATTGGCACCATCTATCAGGCCAGCAACGGAAGCAAGGCGTATCAGATTGCCTTGCAGGAGCGGCCGCAGCTGCTGCTAACCGATGTGAGAATGCCGAAGATGGATGGCATCGAACTTGCAAGCGCTTACCGGCAGCTCGAGCCAAGTGCCGAGATCGTATTCATGAGCGGATTCTCTGACAAGGAGTACTTGAAGTCAGCCATCAAGATTAGAGCGGTCTCCTACGTGGAGAAGCCTATAGATACCGAGGAGCTTCAGTCTGCTCTTCAGCTTGCAGTAGCTCAGTGCCGAGAGCTTCTCCGCAACCCTGAGGCCGAGAGTAAGAAGATTGCTGCAGCGGTTCCTCTCATCTCTAGTGAGCTGGCTCTAGCGATCACGAAGCCGCAGGCGAATGCCGAGCGAATGACAGAGCTCTCTGAGCTTGCTGGCTTCTCGTTCCCAGGAAGAATGCGGCTCCAGACCTTGCTTATTAAGATAAGGAACAAGACGATTGCCAAGTCGGATTCGTCCGAGGCGATGATGGACTATGTGTTCCGACTGGCTGCCGGACTGCTGACCGAGCCGAATACAACCGGCTTCGCTGCGGTGAAGGACCAGTCCCATTTTGTCGTTCATCTATATGACTCCTCCGGCAGGTCTGACGTCCTTCAAGACGCGGTTGATCGATTCGCCTCCAACTTCCTAGACACCCTCCCTGATCGGGATATGGTGTTCATCGCTTCGGGCAAACCGGTCATTGGGCTGAAGAACGCAGAAGAATCGTACAGGAGCGCCACTATCACTCTGCAGCATATGTTCTTCAACGGATACCCCTTCTACAGCTATAGTGAGAACCAGTCCCCAGCCTACACCTATAACGCTGGGATATCTACCGTGTTCACACAGCATCTGGCCAAGCTGGACATCCCGCAGGCGGTGAAGTTGATTCACAGCTTGACGTTCGATATTAAGCAGCATAAGAATACAATGGTGAACAGCGTGAAGGAGATCTACTTCCAGTTGCTGCTCATCTTAGTCACGCAAGCAGGCGAACGAGATATTCAGCTGTTCGATAGGGCTGACAACAATCTGTGGAATAAGATGAGTGAATTCCATACCCTTAGTGAACTTAGGGACTTCCTCGAAGAGATGATTCAGCACTACGCAAGGAGCATCAAGGAGCAGTCCCCGTATAGCGCAGTGGTGGACGGCATCCTCACCTATATTCATCAGCATTACGACGATGAGAATCTGTCCATCGGACAGATCAGCACGCATACGCTGCTTACAGCCTCGTATCTGTGCAATCGATTCAAGCAGGAGACGGGTCTGACCATTAATCAGTACTTAACAGAATATCGAGTGAGCAAGGCCAAGGAGCTGCTGCGAGATACTACGCTTAAGGTTGCAGATGTATCGCTGCGCGTAGGCTATAGCAACGGAGACTACTTCGCGAAGTGCTTCCGCAAGATTACAGGCAAGAATCCTTCCGCGTTCAGGGAGGACCTAGGAGGATGAGGATCAAGTCATGGCGAGTAGTCCGCTTCTTTATGGATTTGAAGCTGAGACAGAAGCTGATTCTGTCCTTCCTTGCGCTGATTGTGTTCCCTCTAGGCGGATTCTTCTATCTGTCATCCGAACAATCGTATGAGCAATCCTTGAATCGAACGACCTTCTCCGTCGCCAGGAACTTCGATCAGTCGTTCTCTTTCCTGGTCTATAAGTTTCAGAGAATAAGGGCGGCCAGTGATATTCTTGTCTCGGAGAAGATGCTTAACGACGTCATGGATTCGGAGGCTAGTGCGGTTGATTTTTTCACCCAGTACCGAGACTTCCTTAATATCCGCCCCTTCCTGTCTTCGTTCGAGAATGGGCAGGATATCCGGAGTGTGAAGCTGTTCGTCAATGATCAGCTATTCTATTCCGAGGAGAATACGAATCTGTTCAGCTTGCAGAAGGCGCGTCAGACCTATTGGTACAAGCGGCTAATGGATAGCGGCCAGGGCATTCTATGGGCACCAGGGACCTACTTCCAGGATGGGGAGCAGCATGCGGGAGAAGGGAGATTCTTGTCTGTCCTGCGGCCTATACGCAATCAGAATGACTTCTCGGAGTTCCTCGGTATTGTCAGGCTGGATATTCCGGAGGATGCCGTTATTGATGTGTTGAATAATGCGACTACGATTCGCAACAGCCTCACCTATATTCAGAATTCCAGCGGCGAAGTCGTTGCCAGTTCAAGCCTAGCACTGCAAGAGCAATATCAGATTAATCTAGAGGAGATTACAGCATCAGCAAGCAGTGGACCTCACTTCGTCAAGCTCGCCAATTCGGCCGAGCAAGTCTATCTGGAGAGCAGGCCTATTCCCGAGACAGATTGGTTCATGGTGACAGCTGTTCCTCTGAAGGAGATTGCTTCCGAGAGTAAGGAGATGTTCAGAACTTCACTGCTCTTACTCATTGCTATTGCGCTAGTTGCGTTCCTCCTGTCCATTCTCATATCCAGTTATATGACTTCTCGGCTCACACAGATTATGCGCAAGATGCGCAATGTGCAGAGCGGTCAGATCGCCGCTCTCTCTCTGCCCCCCTCACGGGATGAATTCGGTGAGCTGATTGAGAATTATAACTATATGGTGGGAAGGATCGGATTGCTGCTAGAGGAGAAGTACCAGGTCGGACAGGAAGTGAAGAATGCGGAGCTCAAGGCGCTTCAAGCGCAGATTAATCCGCACTTCCTGTACAACACGCTAGACATGATGCAGTGGATGGCGCGCAGTGATAGGAATGACAAGCTGCAGACGGTAGTCGCTTCCTTGTCCAAGTTCTACAAGCTCAGCCTGAGCATGGGCAACACGGTCATCTCTATCCGGGACGAGCTGCAGCATGTGAGCAGCTACATGCAGGTCCAGAGCACTCGCTATGAAGGCAGGATTGTGTTCGATGTGGAGGTGGAGGAAGAGATTATGGATTATGGAATCCTTAAGATAACTCTCCAGCCAATCGTTGAGAACGCCATTATCCACGGCATACTGTGCACGGAGGAGGAAGCGGGTATTATTCGAATTACGGGGGGCATGGACAAGGGAGATATTGTCCTGTGTGTCATCGATGACGGGGACGGGATGTCTGCGAATGCTCTCGCGAATCTGCTGTCGGTTAAGATGGACCGCCAATCTAGAGGAAGCGGATACGGGCTTCGCAATATTCACGAGCGAATCGACCTGTATTATGGTGCGGACTATGGCTTGTCCTTCCACAGTGAGCTGGGGCATGGAACGACGGTGACGATACGAATTCCCTTGCAGCGGCTTCCTGCTTGAATGGCAAGTGGCCGTCACTAAGCTTCACGCTTAAGGAACGGCCGAAGCAGCCGGTATGGAGCTGATTAGGGGGGGGAGAAGGACCTCTAATCGCTCGAAGTAGCTAGCATGGAGCTGATTAGAGGTGGAGGTGGACCTCGAATTGCTCGAAGTAGCTAGCATGGAGCTGATTAGGGGGGAGATGGACCTCGAATTGCTCGAAGTAGCTAGCATGGAGCTGATTAGAGGTGGAGAAGGACCTCTAATCGCTCAAAGTAGCCACTCAGGAGCTCATTAGAGGTAAAAAATACCTCTAATCGCTCAAATTAGCCACTCAGGAGCTCATCAGAGGTAAAAAATACCTCTAATCGCTCAAAGTAGCCACTCAGGAGCTCAATAGAGGTAAAAAATACCTCTAATTGCTCGTAGCAGCCACTCAGGAGCTCATTAGAGGTAAAAAATACCTCTAATTGCTCGTAGCAGCCACTCAGGAGCTCATTAGAGGTAAAAAATACCTCTAATCGCTCGTAGCAGCTACTCTGGAGCTCATTAGAGGTAAAAAATACCTCTAATCGCTCAAAGTAGCCACTCAGGAGCTCATTAGAGGTACAAAAACACCTGCCTATCGCTCGTACCAGTAACCCGTCTTGCCCGTCTCTAGGCGAAGCAGCGTCTCGAGGTAGAAGTAGTCGCCCCAGATGACGTAATCATCAGGTGCACTGCCCCCTCGTACAGAGTAGGAGCCGCGCTTGATGAAGCCTTGCTCCTCCGTATCGTCATTCGCATACGTCGTGGCGAGAGCGGTCATCGACCGTTCTACTGCTGCCTGGAACACTTCGCGCTCCGCGTCTCCCTCATCCAGGAAGCCGATAATCTCCAGCAGTCCAGCAGAGGCAATAGCCGAAGCCGAGCTGTCGCGCATCGATTCGGCAGACTGCGGAACATTGAAGTCCCAATAGACGACACCGTCTTCCGGAATGCGTGCAATGAAGTAGCGGGCCAGTCGCTTAGCGGTCTCCAGCAATTCCGGCTGCTTCAGGTAGCGATAAGCCAGTGCAAAGCCATAGATGCCCCACGCTTGACCGCGTGTCCAGGTGGAGCCGTCGCGGAAGCCTTGGTGCGTTCCGCCTCGCAGCGAGTCCCCTGTCTCTTGATCGAAGTAGAAGGTATGGTAGGAAGAGTCATCGCCGCGCACCAGGAAGCGGCGGCTCTGCTCGGTATGGATGGCTGCAATCTCGCGGTACTTGTCATCACCCGTCTGCTCGGACGCCCAATGAAGCAGCGGCAGGTTCATTAAGCAGTCAATAATGATTCGTCCGCCATTGTCCGGATCATCCTTAGGTCCCCAAGCTTGCAGAATCTGTGTCCGTTCCCGCCAGCGCTTCATGAACGTATCCGCAGCGAGCAAGGTAAGCTTCTTCGCTTCTTCATCCCCTTCAATGATCCATTGCGCCTTCGTAGAGAGGGAATAGAGGAAGCCGATATCATGATGGTCCATTGCGATGTTCTGCTTCACCCGCTCACCGAGCTGCTTCACGGTCTGCACAGCCGCTTCCCGTATACGCTCATCCTTCGAATACTCGTAGGACAGCCATAGAATACCAGACCAGAACCCTTCGGTCCAATCGCGATTATCGGTCAGACGGTACCTGCCATCTCCATTGCTGACGATCGGGAAGCCATCGCCGAATCGCTCTATATTTGCTCTTGTAATAGGTAGGGTACGCTCAATTGCCTTTTGCCACATGGGATTAACCTCCAGTATGATAATAATTGAATGGATGTATACGCTTGCTTCTTCCGTTATTATAACCTTACATACCTAACACTCTGTTGTGCTAAAATGTAGCTATATTGCGAAAATCAGTAGAGAGAGGAGCCGCTGCGATGAATCGAATCGTGCCTATGAATCTTGGTCCTTCGTCCATTGCTGTCTCCTACCGTCTGCAGTCCAAAGATACCCACTGGCAGATGTATCATGCTCATCAAGGTATTGAGCTGCTGTATATTCATGAAGGCAAGGGAACGATTACCGTGGATCAGCAGAGCTATCCTCTTATGGATGGGACGCTAATCTGCTTCCAGCCGTATCAGCTGCATAAGGTGGATGTCCCGCTGCAAGGGGAGGAAGTGTATATCCGCACCAACTTCACCTTCAACCCGCGTGCGCTAGAGTCCTATCTAGGTCCCTTCCCTAGACTCCTTCAGTTCTTGAAGCTGCTCGAGGCAGGTACGCTGCCTGAGCAAGTATTCCACCGCATTCAGGATGAACGGCTGCAGCAGCTTGTTGAGGATACGAGCAAGCTGGAGGGGCTAAGCGGAGAGGATCTGGAAGAGGAGCGCGCCCTGCTGCTCATCTCGCTGCTCCGGCATCTCCAGCAGCATATCCTGGTGGAGTGGGAGCCGGGAGGTCAGCGAAGCACACGCACGGCAGAGCATGTTAATCGGATGATGGATTGGGTGGAGCAGAACTATAAGGATCCCTTCGAGCTGGAGAGAATGGCTGTTGAGCTGCACTTATCCACTTACCATCTGTCTCACTTGTTCAAGCAGTATACTGGAAGCACGTTGACCAGCTATATTACGGAGAGGCGGATTCGAGAGGCTTGCTCTCTATTAGCGAACACGGACCGGCCGGTCAAGGATATCGGGGAATCGGTCGGAGGACTTGGCTTCTCCTACTTCTGCCAGCTCTTCAAGCGGCATAAGGGAGTGACCCCTCAAGCTTACCGGGCAGCAACCGCTGCTGCTTATGAGTAAGATTGGGAACAGCGCGATTGGGCGGGGCATTAATCGCTGTTGTCTACAATTGAGACTGCTGGTAACGCGCCTTATATTCGGCAGGCGTCACTCCGATCTCCTGCTTGAACACGCGGAAGAAGGTCTGAGTAGACTGGAAGCCGGCTTCAACGGCAGCATCGGCAATCTTCATATCGGTCGTGACGAGCAGCGAGCAAGCCTGACGCAGGCGAATCTCATGCAGCAGCTGAACGAACGTTCTGCCGGTTAATTGCTTAAGCAGCCCCGAGATATGCACGGTGCTTAGACCGTGGGCTGTGCTGAGCGTCTTCAGTGTCAGCTCCTCACGGTAATGCAGATAGAGGTCATGGAGAATCGTAGAGGCTAGATTATGGGAATGGCGAACTGGTTGCGTCTTCGTAGCCATCGCGTCTCCTCGATGCATCCCCGTCGCCGCTCCCTGCCGCGTACTATTCGTCCTCTCCACTGCCTTCCCCGTCTCTGTCCCAGAAGCACCAGCAGATGCAGCAGTCTCCTTCATTCGGCTACGTTCAATGAGAACAAGCAGCTCGCTGAGCTTCGCTCGGAGCATCGTGCTTCGCAGCGGAGACTGAGCGTTGAATTCTTCATACAGCTCCTGCATCAGCTCCTGAGTCTTCTGATTCAGGGGCTCTTGCAGCTGCATCGTATGCCGATCGAAGGAGGACTCGCGGGGGAGCAGCGTTCTCATCAGCTCCGTACTGTCGGCTCCAAGGGAGGTAAGCATCTGGGTGCCGAACATACAGTTGAGCAGCCGCAGAGGTCGATCTCCTGTGACTCTAATCTCATGGAATTGATAGGGCATGATGAACGTGAAGGTGCCGGGCATCATCGGATGCGGAATCCCGTTCACCCACTCAGTCCCCTCTCCCTCTATGACGAGAGAGAATTCCATACAATCATGCCGGTGGGAGGGGAAGCTGTGGTGAATCGTATTCACAGAGACGATTAATGGGAGATTAGAGGCGAGTATGGGAAAAAATTCAGCATCAAACGTCTGAGGGTAAGTCATCTGCTACAGCTCCTTTATAACTATGAATGCCTTCTTATACGGTCATTATAACTATTCCGTTATGATTATGGGATAAACTTTTGTGAAAATGATAGTCTGTAAAATTCCTCATTCGTTATGATTAAGGCAAATCATGAAGGTAAGTGAGGAGAATAACGATGGTCAAGCTGGAGCTTAACGGTGCATGGCAGATGAGAGCGCTGAATGAAAAGGAATGGTGGAAGGCCGAGGTGCCGGGCTCGGTGATGTCAGACCTGCTGCGTGAGGGTATCATAGCCGACCCATATTACCGCGATGAGCAGTATGAAGTATTCGATCGATTCCGAGCCGACTATGAATACGAACGAAGCTTCCATATCGACCCGGAGCTGCTCGCGATGGAGCGATTGGAGCTGGTGTGCGAAGGGCTGGATACGATCGCGGAGATCGATGTGAACGGGTCGCTGCTTGCTTGTACGAAGAACATGCATCGCACCTATCGCTTCGATGTCAGGCCTCTGCTTAACGCCGGGGACAACCGCATTCGCATCGTATTCCGGTCTCCTGTCGAGTATGTGGAGCGGAAGCAGCAGGAGAGCTATCTCTGGGCAGCTAATGACAACTATGTCGTGCAGGGCTATCCGCATCTTCGCAAGGCGCATCATATGTTCGGCTGGGACTGGGGACCTAAGCTTCCAGACAGCGGCATCTGGCGGGATATCTACATCGAAGGTGCGCAGCATGCCAGATTGAAGGATGTCTATGTGGAGCAGCAGCATGACACTTCCGGCCAAGTTACCGTCACCATTAATACCGAGGTTGAACAATGGGGTGAAAAGGAAGGGAATCAGCTTGTTCTTCAAGCTGCTCTTACGACGCCCAACGGTGAGACCCAGCAAGTATCGGCTGCGGCTGTATCTGACACAGGCTGTCTGCAGCTTGTGGTCCAGAAGCCGCAGCTCTGGTGGCCGAACGGGCTGGGCGAGCAGCCGCTGTACAAGCTGGAGGTCAGACTCATGAGCGGTCAGAGCCTGATCGACGTCAAGGAGCTGCGAATCGGCCTTCGTACGCTCACGGTGAGGAATGAACCGGATGAGTGGGGAGAGTCGTTCGAATTCGTTGTGAACGGACGTTCGATCTTCGCAATGGGCTCGAATTATATTCCGGAGGATAATATTCGCAGCAAGCATAACCGGGAGCGGACGGAACGCCTCGTGCAAGACTGTGTGGCCGCGAACTTCAACTGTATTCGCGTATGGGGCGGCGGCTTCTACCCGGATGATTACTTCTTCGACCTATGCGACGAATATGGTCTAATCGTCTGGCAGGATCATCTCTTCGCCTGCTCGGAGTATGAGATGACGGCGGAATTCACAGAAGAGATTAAGGCGGAAGTGATCGATAATGTGAAGCGGATCCGCCATCATGCGTCGCTCGGCATATGGTGCGGCAACAATGAGATGGAATGGGCTTGGGTAGACTGGAAGTTCCCGAAGCGCGCCAAGCTGCGAACGGACTATATTAAGCAGTTCGAGATTCTGCTGCCTCAGATTACGAAGGAAGCGGATCCTAACACCTTCTACTGGCTGGCTTCCCCTTCCTCCGGAGGAGGCTTCGATGAGCCGAATGCGCCGCATCGCGGCGATGTCCACTATTGGGAGGTGTGGCATGGCGGCAAGCCATTCACCGAGTATAGGCAGCATTACTTCCGCTTCTGCTCGGAATTCGGCTTCCAGTCCTTCCCTTCCCTGAAGTCGGTGGAGGCGTTCACGGCCGCTGGTGACCGGAATATTTTCACCCCGGTCATGGAGAGTCATCAGAAGAATGAAGGCGGCAACAGCAAGATTCTGCAAGGGGTGTCTCAGCACTTCCTCTATCCGAAGGACTTCGATTCGCTGCTGTATGTGTCCCAGCTGCTCCAAGCGGAGGCTATGCGATACGGCGTTGAGCATTGGCGCCGCAACCGCGGCCGCTGCATGGGCTCGGTCTATTGGCAGCTCAATGACTGCTGGCCGGTGGCCTCTTGGTCAAGCATAGACTACTATGGAAGGTGGAAGGCGCTGCACTACTCCGTTAAGCGCTTCTATGCACCGGTGCTGCTGTCTGCGGAGGAAGAGGGGGCGGCAGTGAAGCTGGTCGTCACGAACGATACGCTGCAGCCAGTGAACGCGGTGCTGAAGTGGGAGCTGAGTGACATCCGATCAGTAGTCATACAGTCAGGTGAGACCGAGGTCCAGGTGGCAGCCTTGTCTGCGCAGCCTGCACTCGAGCTCGACTTCCGTGCAGCTCTGCCGAATGAAGCTGCCTTGCGGCAGCACTATGTCACTTACAAGCTGACAGCTGGAAGTGAAGTCATCTCGGACGGCCTCACCTTGCTCGCTAGACCGAAGCACATTCCGCTTGAGGATCCGCAGCTGCAGGTGACCGTTGCGGAAGAAGAAGAGCGATACGTAGTGGACGTCAAGGCGGAGGAACTTGCCTTATTCATCGAATTGTCCTTCACGGAGCTGGATGCCAGCCTGAGTGATAACTTCTTCCATCTGCCGGGCGGAGACACGAAGCGGATATACATTGCGAAGAGCGGCTTAAGAGAGGCGGCAGGTGTACAAGAGCTGCGTGGGCAGCTGAAGCTGCGCAGCCTATATGATACGTATGTGCGCTAACGGCTAATAAGCCGAATCGAGGTGTGCCTGTAATAGGGAGTAATGCCCTTATGCAGGTACACTTTTTTTATAGTAACTGATAAGAGAAGGGACGTTATGTTAATATATTGGCAACAGTATAGGGGGTATATGAAATTTGCTTACTTGTTAGTCGTCTTATTAACCCTGGAATTCGAGTATACCGATGATGTGAATGGAGGTTATCTATATCTAAAATTACCTGCGGAAATTGATGAGACGGTGGGAAGTCGAGGGAAAGTGACTGAGTTCCTTGTACGTAATGCAAGCGGCAAGTTCGCGGAGAGAATCTAACGATCGACAATCCTGATATCTGGAAATGAAAGGAAGGGCTGGTCTTCGCCGGTTAGATTAATTCTATAGACAGGAGAGGTGGATCACGGTGCAAATCGAACTAACTGGACGGGTTGCCTTAATTACGGGAGCTACCGGCAACTTGGGAAGAGTGATGGTGCGGACACTCGCTTCATGCGGAGCCGATATCGTCATTCATTACAATAGTAATGCTGCGATGGCGGAAGAGCTTCGCCAAGAAGTAGGAGCCATGGGAAGACGGGCCGTCATTGTTCAAGGCGATGTGACGAAGCAGGCGGATATTACTCGCATGAAGGAGGAGGCAGAGTCCGCTCTAGGGAGTGTTGGTATTGATATCGTCGTAGCTAATGCCGTCATTCAATATAATTGGACGTCGGTGCTGGAGCAGGCTCCGGAGGACTATGCGGGGCAGTTCGAGAGCTGCGTCATGCAGAGCGTGTACTTGGCTAAGGCCTTCGTTCCCGGCATGATGGCTAAGGGAGGCGGCCGATTCATTGGAATCAATACGGAGTGTGCGATGCAGAGCTTCGCAGGCCAGTCCGCCTATGCTGCTGGCAAGCGCGGGATGGACGGGGTGTATCGGGTGCTTGCACGTGAGGTTGGAGCGCATGGCATCACGGTCAATCAAGTCGCGCCGGGATGGACGATTAGCGATCTTGACCGCGCTGCTGGGAAGCAGGGGGACGAGACCTATACGGCAAGTGTTCCGCTGCGCCGGAGAGGTACTGATCAGGAGATCGCGAACGTCGTCGCGTTCCTGACTTCGGACTTAGCCAGCTTCATCACAGGCGCTTACGTGCCGGTGAGCGGCGGCAATGTGATGCCGGCAATCTAGGTGAGATGTGGTGAGGTGTGTGGTGCGGTGCGGGAAGCGTTCGAATAGGACACCATCAGAATATTGATGCTGCAGGAGCAGGAGCAGGAGCAGGAGCAGGAGACGACTGGCCCAGCGCCAGAGCTGCAGGAGCAGGAGGCGGCTGGCCCAGCGCCATAGCATCAGAATCTGATGCTGCAGCCCCGCCACCAGCGGCTCCAGCGCCGCCAGTGTCCCCAGCGCCGCCGCTGCCGCCCCCGCCACCCTGCCGGTCGCTAAGGCCGAATGGTTACCCTCGTGCCTACGGGGACCAGATCCTTCAGCGCAAGCACATCCTGGTTGTACATGCGGATGCAGCCGCGAGATACTTCACGGCCAATCGATGACGGATCATTCGTGCCATGAATGCCATAGCTGGGCTTGGACAGTCCCATCCAGAAGGCCCCATACGGACCGCCAGGATTGGCCTGCTTGTTAATAATGGTGAACTCGCCGGTCGGGGTCCTCGTGACCATCTTGCCAATACCGACGGGGAATCCCCGGACTACCTTGTTGCCGTCGAGCAGATACAATTGACGGTCTGACAGATCGACGATAATACGATATGAAGGCATGGTGCTCACTCCTCTCGTACTACCATATGTGAGAGGGCAGGCGTCGGACTAGGTAGAAGCCGCCTTCCCAGGGTAGAAGGCCTCATAACCTAGCGCAGGATTACTGAACCAAGCCGCAATGCAATCAGCAGCTGCCTGATTACCGGCAGCCTGCATGAGCATCTGCCCAACGTGTGCTGGCAAGGGACTCATCATAGCGTTGGTCCAGCCCGTTACCGCCTCCGCATAAGGCCTCGTTCTCTCCCAATATTCAGCCCCCAGCTCCTCTGTCCATTCCTTATCTCTGTAATCCTCTAGGGTCTGCACTAACTGCTCAGCCATATAGGAAGCGGTATTGCAGCCTTGACCGGTGATCGGGTCATTAAGGAGCACATTGTCCCCACAGCCCAATACCAGGGTACCATCTCCTACCGTCACATAAGGCCGATACGCTGCTGGCGTGATTGCTGTCAGCAGATAAGCCTCCTCATCCACTAAGGCGAATTGCTCCAAGTCTATTCTACTCAGAATCTCTGGACAGTTAAGCGCGACGACGTTAGCCATCTGCTCGGTGAACGCCGCTGCGCTCTTAACTCCGCGGAATACATCCAGCTCGCCGTCCGGTACAGCCTCGACGAATAGGATAGTGGAAGGTCCATGCTCTGTGAGTGTAGGGATCTCGAACATTTCCCCTACGCCTGGCAGTACTGTTATAGACACGCCCCCTGGCTGCACAGGAGCTACTCCCTGGAAGTAACCGACTGCGCATTTGCGCAGTGGAGCATTCACCGTACTTAATTCCTCATCTACCTCGAAGGGAGCAATCGGCCCTGATTTGCCCGTAGCATCAATAAGAAGCTCGAACTCAGCAGCCAGCGCATCCAGTTCTTCCCGCTGAGCGCGTTGCTTCCGGAATATTACACCGTCCTCGGCTAACTCCTTCATGGCGATCGAGTAGAACAGACGCTGGTCCACCGAAGAGGCTGGCTCCGCCAGCGCACCAGCGAACAGCTTCTGACTGCCCAAGCTGAAGTGAATGAAATTAATCGATGGTGCTTCACCCACTTCCGGCATCCCAAGCCGGCGCTCCCTCGCCCGAGCTGGTCCGAAGTGAACTTGCGTGGAACGTACTCTGCCCCTAAGTACCTCATCATGGTCCTGAGCATGCACAATCGTCACCTCATGCACATCCTTTAGCGCGTAAGCTAACTGAAGCGCAGCCGTTCCTGAGCCTATAAGGCCAATCCGTCTTTTCATACCTTAATTCCCTCCTTCTGGTAGAAATCTCCCCTATCATAACGAATGGGCGGGCAGCTGAGAAGGGAACAAGGTCGCATATAAGTCCATCGTTATCACAACGAAGTCCTACAAGATTGAGTCTCATTAGCTAGCGAAGGGAACAGCCTATACGTCGAGCAAATACCGGGCTGCCGGGCTGATGCGGTCGTCCGTTCGCTTGCGCAGGTACTCGGCCTGTTCGAGCTGCTGGCGGTGCTCGCGGGCGGTGTAGTAACTGTGGAGCGCGCGGCGGGGGTGAGTGGTTCGGTTAAGGGTACCGCCATGCCAGAGGTGGGAATTGAACACACCGACGGAGCCGGCTGGCGCAACGATTAATACCTCATCGGGATGAGGGGCGGCCGGATCGTCAAGGTAATCGCTAGGGGAGCCTGCAAGCCGATGCGTGCCGGGCACAACGCGGGTTGCTCCATTCTCCGTCGTGAACTCATCGATTAGCCAGATCGAGTTGCACACATGGAACTGCTCGTCAGCCTCCCGCGTGCCCCAGTCTGCGTGGAGAGCCTGCAGGCCTTCACCGGGAATGGCGTCCCGTCCGTTCAAGGACGAGAGCTTGAAGTCTCTCTGCAGCACATGGTGAACAGCAGCCAGCACCTTCGGATGCGTATAGATGGCATCGAAGATCTCCCCCTTGTTCACCAGATCAGACAAGCGCCTCGTGCCATGCTCCTGATGCAATTCTTTTCCCGCGTTCATGCCTTCACGTGCCATAAGCTCTTCGTACTTCTCCCGCAGCCCTTCCAATTGGACGGGAGACAGTACGTCCGTGAATACCACATACCCGTCATGGTCCAAGCCGTCCCGTTCCTCCTGAGAGAGGATGTCAGGTGTAACGCCCAACTGCTGCAGCGCTTCTTCGATTTTGC
This sequence comes from Paenibacillus sp. GCM10023252, assembly GCF_042653305.1. Lineage (NCBI taxonomy): Bacteria > Bacillati > Bacillota > Bacilli > Caryophanales > Paenibacillaceae > Paenibacillus > Paenibacillus sp. GCM10023252. The sequence continues at coordinate 133,807 of NZ_JBHSHW010000008.1, read as the reverse complement.
TAATTTTCGGTCTAATCGTCATGGGCCGAACCTCCATTGATCATCAAGTGAGTGGAAAGTTTACAATCCCCATGATAAGCTGAGATCAGCCTTTACACGATAACCTCTCTTGTTGAATTGCCTATCGAATCTTGCTATTTGTGTGCTGACTACCTTACCCCATGGGAGGGACATGCGATGGACGCCCGCTTCGAGAGCCGGCCGGTCTATATGGACGCTAATGAGTTTCGCAGGGAAGCGGGAGACAGCTGGATCTTTCCCCTGCATCGGCATGAGTCGAATATGGAGCTGTTGTTTATTGCCGAGGGCCACTGCGCGTATACAATTGAAGGTCGGCATTACTCTGCGAAGGCGGGGGATGTCATCCTCTTTCATCCGAACGCTTGGCATGAGGAACGGTCCGATCCGGACGGAGCCTTTCAATTCTACTATGTCGGGTTCCATTCCCTCCAATTCAAGGGATTGCCCGCTTATCGCGTGTATGCAGCGGCAGAGGTAGAGGCACCGGTATTCGCACTTCCCCATTACTATAATCGCCTGACCGTTCTGTTCCGTGAGCTGTGCGCGGAAGGGCGCGCCGGATGGCCCGAGCCGCTGAGCGGGACAGGGCTGCTTCTAGAGCGGCTGCTGCTGGAGGTGCACCGAGCGAAGCTGCACCCGAGCCCGCCCCCTGGCAGACCGACGGCGCAAGGGATTGTCCGCCAAGTGCGCCGTACGATTGAGGAGCGATATACCGATGCGCTCACGCTGAGGAAGCTGGCTGACGAGGTATACATCAGTCCTTCGTATTTGAGTCATCTTTTTCAGCAGCAAGTGGGGCTAGCCCCAATACAGTACCTCATCCACCAACGGATCAACGCCGCCAAGCGATACCTAGCCACGACCGAGCTCTCCTTCGCATCCATCGCTGAAGCGGTAGGGTATGAGAGCTCCACCGCTTTCCAGACCCTGTTCAAGCGCGAGGTCGGTGTCACACCGGGGCAGTACCGGAAGGAGAACCGCCTTCAATAGGACTTAAAGTCATTGGAACAATTTTTAATAACTTCAAATATCGCTGACAGATGTTGCCTCTTAGAGGCACCGTCTTTTTTTGTTTCCATATTTTCATAATATACCTACGCCCGCTCCAGCTGATATAGTTGCTCTGACTAAGAACGAGTGAGGTTAGCCATGAGCGAAGAGTTGTTAATGAAGTACATAATTGGGATCGTAGTCACCCCTCTGTTCCTCTACTATTGGTTCCTCCGCAAGTCAAGACGACCCAGCAACTACCTCTTCCTTGCTCACGTCTACGACATGGTCTGGTTGAGGAAGAAAGCGATTGCCACGTTGGAGACAGCGCTCCACACAAGAACTGTGTCGGATAAGGAGCGTGCGGACCTGCTTGTTAGGATCGGCATGTACCACCTTGACTTGAAGGACAACAGCACAGCTGTGGATTACTTCGACCAGTTTGTTGAAGCTGCCATGGAGGTGCAATTCTACTATGACAGCAAGTTTCTTCGTATAGTGGAAGCTTATCAGGCAGTGGGACAGCAGGAGAGAGCAGTTGCGGTCTATCGCCAGCTGCTGGCAAGAGCTTCATTCGACCCGGACTTCCGTAAGCTGAAGAGGTTAGAGGGCAAGTTGGGGATTCAATCGACATTGTGATAAAAGGTGAGCCATCCTCATAAACTAGTAAAAACGCAGTAGACTAGGAGGAAGCTATGACTGGCCACTATCGCAGATTGGACAAGTTAAGCTTACGCCTTAGACGTACACTTGGATCCGGCAGAACCTTTTTCTTGCTAATGACGTGTTCGATGATGGTTTTTCTAACCTTGGCTGCTTCATATCATGCGAATGCAACCTCTGTAACAGGCAGGCATACAGGAGCTGTATTAATAGAGTGGCTTACAGGCATTAACCTTAACCTGCCAAGAAGCTTATTAGCGGGCGAGCTGCCTGCAATGAATGGGTTAGAAGAGACTCTCTCTGATGTGGATGTTAGTAACCCAGAGGATGAGGTGCAGACCGCGGGAACTCATGACGCAGTCGTGAACAACGTTGAGTTCAGCGATGAGAATAAGAATGCTGCAGTGAAGCCAGCTGCACCGGCTGCACCGGCTGCTCCAGCAGCAACAGCACCGCCAACTCCCTCATCCAGTAAGAATGAGAAGAAGGTCGTCTTCATCTACCACTCACATAACCGGGAGTCTTACTTCCCTGAGCTGGACAAGGGGGCGAAGTTCGCTACCTCTGACAAGGTAAACATTACATATGTAGGTAAGAGGGTAGCGGCACAATTAGAGAAACACGGGGTTGGAGCGGAACAAGCGAATACTGACTATTACAGCTTAATTAAAGATTTTAAGTATGCCCTATCCTACAAATATTCTAAAAAAACGGTCCAAGAGGCGATGATCAGCAACAAGGATTTTGCATACTTTTTTGACCTGCACAGGGATTCGCCTCCCCGTAAATATACGACAGCAACGATAGATGGAAAGAAGTATGCAAAGGTGTATCTTGTCATTGGCAAACGGAATGCGAACTGGAAAATCAACTATAAGCTTGCTGCCAAGCTTGATCAGATGCTGGACAAGCAATACCCTGGGCTATCTAGAGGGATTAGGGAGAAAGCGAACGGGAACGGAGAATATAATCAGTCGCTCTCTCCCAACAGCTTGGTCATTGAAGTGGGCGGAGTTGAGAACACCCTGCAGGAAGCTTATAACACAGCAGATGTACTAGCAGAAGTGATAGCTAAGCTCATACGTGATGCGGAGAAAGTATAGACGATCGACTGCTAGGAGATTGGAGGACTAATGAATTTCATTTTTTATATAGTTGGCTTGCTCCTCATGCTCCTTGGTTATTACGAGCTCAAGCAAGAGCGGTTCACAGCGAAGCATACCTTAGCTCATGCAGAGAGTAAGGCTCATTTTATAATTTTTCTCATTCTCACCATCATAAGCAATCAGATTGTGAAGTCAATCGGCACCATAATAGTAGGGTTCCTGCTCATCATTCTTGGTTTTATTATTTAGTTTAATCAGTTGAAAGGCATGATTTACTGTTGAAAGATACTATTATCATTTTGTTTGTTGGCTTCTTCTTCATTTTTATGTATGCCAGGTCCTTTAAGGCAAGGATTGCAGAAATCAAGGAGCACATCCATTCTTATCACGAACTTAAGCAGAATAAGGCATTGTTTTTATGGTATTTAGGGTGGCCTATAGTCATTCTGGATTCTGTAATCCTAGGATCTTCGAATGCTGTCATTTCTATAATCATGTTCTTGATTGGCATTATTATGATAATTAGTTCAATTATAGAGTGGGTGTAAGTAGTGTCATTACCCAGGATAGCTGCATGATTAGTGCCAACTAAGCCTGCTAAACGGAACTGAGCGCCTTTATTAGCCTCGAAAGGTGGAATTCCCGCTTAGAAAGTGCTCAATAAGGGCTCCTAGTTCCGTAAGATTCGAAAATAAGGCCGAAATGACGAAATAAGGGCTGTAGGTTCCGTAAGCATCTACTATTTTTAACAAGCAGCCACTAACAATTTACTATTTCAGCATATAGAGGTGAACCGTCATATATCCGCTAATCATTCAGCACTATACATGCAACGATAAAGGGAAAATGATTAATTATGTAGACAGAGTAGAAAAGGGGATTCCTGAGGTCAATTGTGCGTTACAAGGCGGTAATCGCTTTTATATGGATCGAGCTTACGGATCACGGAGGGGACTTAACCAATTTTATGCTAATGGATAAGCTTAACAGCTTTCATCCGATTGAGTGCAGCAAAGTCGGCTATGCATGCTGCCCTTAATTACATCCTGCGAGGAGGTATCTCATTGAGAAACGAAGCCATATCTAGTAGGAGGGCGGCGGTTGGGCGATTGGACGGTTTTCGTGAAAGAAGAAAAACGTTGAAAAAATTAAAGTACAAACGACTTGAAAGAATATTTCTTTATTTCATAATCATTATTTTATCTATAGGATGGATTACAAATCCATTGTTAGGTAAGCTAATAAGTTTAAACCTAGGCGTTACCAATTTTCTTGGGATTGGCTCGTTCTTTTTACTATATTATATTCACAGACATTCCGAACAGAGATCAATCATAAATTCTGCAATAGAATTTATGATTAGTGTGGGACTAGTCATTGTTGTCGTTGTTGTTATATCTCTAATACTACGTTGATTTACAGCTTGGTCTTGCCATACTCTCACCTAACCAGTTCAATGAACTTGCTTGCAGAGCTGGACAGCGGCATGTTGCGCATAATCATGATGCCAACGTGGGAGGGCGGCAGCTGTATGTCTAATTGAACCTCGAACAGGGAACCCTCCTCCAGCTCCTTCGATACGAATTCTCTCGTGATATAGGAAATTCCGAGGCCCCTTCGTGCGAACTCAATGAGAAGGTCCACGCTTCCTACCTCAATCTCAGGCTTCAGATGATAGCCCCGGCTCTGGAATAGCTCGGTGATCGCCATCCTGGCCCGGCTGTTGCGGGAGAATAGAATGACGGGATGTTGGAGCAGCGCATCAATTGATATAACGACATCCTTCAGCTCCGCGAACCGGGACCCCGCGACAAAACAATCCTGCAGCTGGATACTCTCTCGTACCTCGAGCTGAGGATCTACGATGGGCATACGTACAACGCCGAGGTCAATGACACCTTCCTTCAGGAAAGAAATAATCTCTGGGGTTGTCCCATGATTGAGATGCAGTCTAACCCCCGGATACTTCTGATGATAGGATTCCAGATAAGGCAGCAAATAATGCTTGAACAAGGAATCGCTTCCCCCTATGCGAAGCTCCCCGCTGTCCAGGTTTTTCAAGGCGGCCATCTTCTCCTCAGCAAGCGTAATTAAAATCTGAGACTGCTCAATGTACGAATACAGAATCTCTCCCTCCTGTGTCAGTTCGACTCCCTTGGAATTCCGATAAAACAAAATAATGCCGAAGCTGTCCTCCAGCTGCTTGATGGCATGGCTGACACTTGGCTGTGTAATATACAACGCCTTGGCTGCTTGCGTTAAGCTTCCGGTCTTCGCTGCCCAATAGAATACTTTGTACAATTCGTAGTTGTTATTCATAAGCTTCATCTATAGCTCCTGTCCTATACAAGGTCATAGACCCCATCTATGACTCCTGTCTAATTTATCGATTACCTGTATAACTGCTATTCGTATTATAGTGGGATTACGAATTAGAATTCAATGCTAACGCATCGGACAACGATGATGCGGCTCGGCTAGAAGGAGACAGGAAGATGGAATCAGCCACAATTGTCTTATTCGGAGCAACTGGAGATCTAGCGAAGCGTAAAATATATCCGGCCCTATACAACTTGTTCCTCGATCAGAAGCTTCCGCCGTCCTTCTCATTGATCGGGCTTGGAAGAAGAGAATGGTCGAATGAAGCGTTCCAAGCGAAGGTTGAGCAATCGCTCCGGAAATTCTCACGACGTGACCTTCAAGATTCAGCATCCATGAAACCATTCTTAGATGCTTTCCGTTATCATGTTCTCGACATCGATCAACAAGAGGATTACCAGAAGCTGCTCCAGCTTGTTCAGCAGAGGGAGGAGGAACTTCACCTTCCTCAGAATCGCTTATTCTATCTATCGGTTGGACCCGAGCTGTTCCCGACCATCGCGGCGAACATTCAAGGGAGCGGACTGGGCTCCGTGAACGGCTGGAAGCGCCTAGTCATTGAGAAGCCCTTCGGTCATGACCTGCAATCCGCACGTGAGCTGAATGAGCAGCTGAGCCGATCCTTCGCGGAGGAAGAGGTCTTCCGAATCGATCATTATCTCGGTAAGCCGATGGTGCAGAAGCTTGAAGCCTTGCAGCAGAACAATCCGATCGTTCAAGCCTTGTGGAGCAATCGTTACATCGCTAACGTTCAGATTACAGCGAATGAAACGGTAGGCGTGGAGAGTAGAGCGGGGTATTACGATCAGGCAGGCGCTGTAAGAGACATGTTCCAGAACCATTTGCTTCAATTGCTGATGATGATTGCGATTCACCTCCCGCATAAGAGCGGAGCTGAGATGATTCGCTTCAAGAAAAAAATGGTCATGGAAGCTCTCGAGCCACTACACAAAGAAAAGGTCAAGTTGAACGTCGTCCGCGGGCAGTACAAGGAAGGAAGCGTGCAAGGCAAGGAAGTTGTGGGCTACAGATCGGAACCAGGAATCCATCCGTCATCCATGAACGATACCTTCATCGCCGCTAGATTAGAGATGGATGGTGCTCTCTGGCGGGGCGTACTCTTCTACATTCGAACAGGTAAAAGAATGAAAGAGAAATCAACACGAATTGTCATTGAGTTCAAGGAGCCGATCAAGTACTCCCCGCAACGGAAGGACGATGGCTCAGTCCCTAATCTGTTAGTGTTCGAGATGAGTCCGGGCGAGGCCATAACGCTGCAGCTTAACGAGAAGGACAGTGAACACAAAGGGCGGTTCAAGCCCGTTCATATAGATCTTCATGCGAGTGGTGACGATGTTCCAGAGGCTTACGAGAACTTGATTCATAATGCCCTGAACGGAGACTCCACATTCTTCGCCCATTGGGATGAAGTGGAACTGTCATGGCAATGGGTTCAGCCCATCTTGGAAGCATTCGAAGAGAACTTGGTTCCCCTGCATCTGTACGAAGCGGGCACGTACGGACCCCCAGAGTCTGATGCGCTGCTGGCCGAAGACGGCTACCATTGGTGGTTAGATGATAAGGATGAACAAGTAAGCCATACTAGAGGAGAAGAACAATATGCCAATCACACAAACCATTGAGCAGTTAGCGATTGATACAATCAGAACGTTGTCGATTGACGCCATCAACCGTGCCAATTCCGGTCACCCGGGACTTCCAATGGGAGCCGCGCCGATGGCCTACACCCTATGGAGCAAGCACCTCAGTCACAATCCCGCTCATGCCAAGTGGTTCAATCGGGATCGCTTCGTCCTATCGGCTGGTCACGGCTCAGCCCTGCTATACAGTCTGCTGCATCTGTCTGGATATAACGTCTCCTTGGAAGACTTGAAGCAATTCCGCAAGCTGAACAGCTTAACGCCAGGGCATCCCGAATTCGGTCATACCGATGGCGTAGATGCAACAACAGGACCTCTAGGTCAAGGGATTGCAATGGCAGTCGGCATGGCTATGGCTGAGGCTCATCTCGCTTCCAAGTACAACAAGGGCGGCTTCCCGGTCGTCGATCATTACACGTATGCCCTAGTCGGAGACGGCTGCTTGATGGAAGGCATCTCGTATGAGGCCATGTCGATGGCAGGGCATATGAAGCTTGGCAAGCTAGTCGTCTTATACGATTCTAACGACATCTCATTGGATGGTGATCTGAATCTATCCTTCGGTGAAAATATCCAAAAAAGAGCAGAATCTGCCCATTGGCAATATCTGCGTGTTGAGGATGGCAACGATATCGGCCAAATTAGCGAAGCCATTGCAGCAGCTAAAAAGAATGACTCGCAGCCAACGCTGATCGAGATTCGGACGATTATCGGTTATGGAAGCAAGGTAGCGGGCTCGAACAAGGCGCATGGCAATCCGCTGGGCCTAGAAGAAGCGAAGGCGACGAAGGCCGCTTATGGCTGGGCGTATGAGGAAGAGTTCACCGTTCCTGAAGAGGTCAAGGCTCACTTCGCGCAGTTGAAGGGTCAAGGTGCCGATAAGGAAGAAGCTTGGAACGAATTGCTCGCCGCTTATCAGGCGCAGTACCCATCGCAAGGCAAGGAACTCTCGCAGGTCATTAATGGTTCCTTGACGATAGACGCATCTAGCATCCTTACTTTTGACACGTCCAAGTCCATCTCTACGCGTGTCGCAAGCGGGGAAGCGATTAATCATTATGTGAAGACTGTTCCTTCCATCTTCGGCGGCAGTGCGGATCTATCCCACTCCACAATGACGGATATGAAGGGAGAGCAGACCTTCGCGGTCGAATCCTATTCGGGACGCAATATCTACTTCGGCGTTCGTGAGCATGCGATGGGAGCAGCCGGCAATGGGCTGGCGCTGCATGGAGGCGTGAAGCCATTCGTCAGCACCTTCTTCGTATTCAGTGATTACCTGCGCCCGGCGATTCGACTAGCTGCACTGCAGAAGCTGCCTGTCATCTATGTCTTCACTCATGATTCCATAGCCGTTGGTGAAGATGGACCTACGCATGAGCCGGTTGAGCATCTCGCTGCCCTGCGCACCATCCCTGGACTTACCGTGATTCGACCGACGGATGCGAATGAGACGGGGAGTGCTTGGGCCTATGCGCTGCAGCAGCAAGAAGGTCCGGTAGCTCTCATCTTAAGCAGACAGAATCTTCCGATCTATGAAGCGACGAAGGGGAATATCGCAGCGTTATCCCAAGGGGCTTATGTCCTGACGGAGACGAACGATCGGCCAGATGTGATCCTGATTGGAACAGGCTCAGAGGTAGCGCTAGCTGTCAATGCCAAGTCCGAGCTAGAGAAGGATAATCTGTCCGTTCGAGTGGTTGCTATGCCGAGCAGAGAGCTGTTCGACCGTCAATCTGCCGAGTACAAGCAGAGTGTGCTGCCAGACTCCGTGACGAAGCGGGTCGCTATTGAAGCGGGTATCTCACTTGGCTGGGAGCGTTATACAGGACTAGGCGGCAAGGTTGTGTCGATCGACACCTTCGGCGCTTCCGGCCCTGGGAATGAAGTGCTGGATTACTTCGGTTTCTCCGTCGATAATGTCGTTCGTCTAACGAAGGAAATTCTATAATTCATATCATGATGGAGGTTGATTAGAATGAAATTTTTCATCGATACGGCCAACGTGGAAGACATTAAGAAAGCCTACAAAATCGGCGTTCTCTCCGGTGTGACAACGAATCCTTCACTAGTTGCCAAGGAAGGCGTGAAGTTCGAGGATCGAATCGCTGAGATTCTGCGCGAGGTGCCTGAGGTTGAATCTGTGTCTGCTGAAGTGACGCCTGATGCGGTAACTGCTGAAGAGATGATTGCTCAGGCGAATGAGTTAATCAAGATTAATAACAACGATAAGAATATTACGATTAAGCTTCCGATGACTCTAGCAGGCTTAGAAGCTTGCCGTTACCTTACGAAAAAAGGCGTAAAAACGAATGTGACGTTGATCTTCACCGTGAATCAAGCTCTGCTGGCTGCTCGTGCCGGCGCTACCTATGTATCTCCGTTCCTTGGTCGTCTGGATGATATCTCTGAGGATGGCGTTCTGCTTGTTGTGAAGATCGCTGAATTGTTCCGCACGCACAGCTTGGATGCTCAGATTATCGCAGCCTCTGTTCGTCACCCGGATCACGTGACTCGTGTAGCGATGGCAGGCGCTCATATTGCTACGGTTCCGTTCGCCGTCATCGAGCAGATCTCCAAGCATCCACTGACCGATCAAGGTCTGGACAAATTCGCTGCCGATTGGAAAAAAACAGTTCTGTAACGTACTCACTGCAAGTGACGAAGCTTTCACTTCCTTAAAGTAGTAAAAAGGACATCAAATGCGATTAATTCCGCATGAGGATGCCCTTTTTTCTATGCTCCTAATTCATTGTGCTTGAGGCTGCCGTTGCAATGAGAATGATTGCAATAATAGCGTAGATTCCTAGAACAATAGCACTCCAGATCAAGGAAGCTTTGAAATAGTTTTTTTTCGTTGGATTTCCTTCGCCGAATGCCCAGACGAACATCATAATAATATTAACCAATGGGATGAAGAGAATAAACAAAATCAGCATCCATTCTTTAATGCTAATAATCGGTGATACCTGTTGCTGCTCTGCGTAGCCGTGACCTGGTACACCTGAATTCACTTGCGGTTGTTGATAGTTATCCAATTTGTTCTCCCCTTTTTTTCTTTATACAACAAATTTATTATATAGAGTTTAGTAAATATTACAACCTTAGGTTGGGTATTGTCTCAAGTAACTATCGTCATCTAATTTCCATATTTTCATAATATACGTTCGGCTGCTCCTGCTGATATAGTTACTCTGATTCTTGAATCTTCGAACGCAGTCATCTCTATAATCATGTTCTTGTTTGGCATTATCATGATAGTTAGCTTGATTATGGAGTGGGTGTAAAGCCATGCGGACTGAGCTGTTGGCTGCGAACTGAAGCCAGCTAACGGATCTCACAGACCTTATTTGCATAAAAGTCGGCAATCTGCAAATCTTACGGAACTGAGCGCCTTTATTTGCCTCTAAAGATGGAATCCCCGCTTAGAAAGTGCTCAATAAGGGCTCATAGTTCCGTAAGATTCGAAAATGAGGCCAAAATGACGAAATAAAGGCTGTAATTTCCGTAAGCATATCTAGTAGGAGCGGTTGGACGGTTTTATTGAAGGGAAATACAATGCCAATGTACAAACGACTTGAAAGAATAATTCGCAAATAGTTAGAGAGGTCTAGGATGGAAATTACATTATTTGTGATAGGACTTGGATGTATAGCTGGTGGAGTATCATTCTTACACGACTCATATTTGTTTTATAAAGAATCTGAAAAACAAGCAGACAAACTAAGAAAATTTTTGTTTCTCGAAATGATATTTTCAAGTGGTGGAACTATACTAAATGGAGTAGGTTTACTTCTGCTGGGATTAATCTTTCTGGTCATTAGCATTTTCGGTTAAAGTCCCTTAACAACCCCCATCCCCCTGTGGTATAGTACGGGTGGTTACAATTAAGCCGAATAACAAGTCTGGGACGATAGGTCTCAGGAGAGGTTCGCGAACTCCCTCTATAAAAAACTAAGGACAAACGGGCGGTTAGACGGTGTCTCTTAGAGATGCCGTCTTTTTTGTCGTCTACACAACGCCATCCCGCCGCCCACCTTACCCAACACAGAGCTGTTCACGGAACTCTTCTCACAGGCGAGGAGAGGAGAAGCATCATGAGTAATCTAGCAACACTAGCAGCACAAGCAACACGATCAAAAGAAAAAGCAGTAGTCGTCTTCAGCGGAGGACAGGACAGCACGACGTGCCTGTTCTGGGCGCTCCAGCGATTCCAGGAGGTCGAAGCGGTCACCTTCAACTACGGACAGCGCCACTCCGAGGAAATCCAATGCGCTGCTCGCATCGCGGAGGAGCTGCAGGTGAAGCATCATATACTCGATATGTCTCTGCTTAACCAGCTGGCGCCGAATGCGTTGACACGAGAGGATATCGCGATCAAGGAGCTGGGAGACGGTCCCCCAACGACATTCGTAGACGGGCGGAACATGCTGTTCCTGACCTTCGCGGCGGTGCTGGCCAAGCAGCTTGGCGCGAAGCATATCGTGACCGGGGTATGCGAGACGGACTTCAGCGGGTACCCGGATTGCAGGGATATTTTCATCAAGTCCCTGAATGTGACCTTGAACCTGGCGATGGATTACCCGTTCGTCGTCGACACGCCTCTCATGTGGCTGAACAAGGCGCAGACGTGGGAGCTGGCTGACCAGCTTGGGGCGTTCGACTATGTGCGGACGAAGACGCTCACCTGCTACAATGGCGTCATCGCAGACGGCTGCGGGGAATGTCCGGCCTGCCAGCTGCGCAGCCGAGGGCTGACCGAGTATATCGCGTCGAGAGACGGGGCGGCCGCCCAATGATTCAACAGATCTATCCAACGGTCGACCATCCCTATTCCTACGAGCTGAACAAGGACTTCACGTTCGACGCGGCGCATTCCATTCCGAGCGAGCGTGCGGGGCAATGCCAGCAGGTCCATGGACACACTTACTTCGTCAATATAACAATCGCCGGCGATGAGCTGGACGACACGGGGTTCTTAATCAACTTCGCCACGGTCAAAAAGCTCATCCACAGCCGGTTCGACCATACGAACCTGAACGACCATGGAGAGCTGTTCAGCCCGCTGGATGCGGACCGCTTCCCAACGACGGAGGTGGTCGCTCGAACGATCTATGAGATCGTCCAGCAGCATCTGGATGGAGCGGCCAACCGGCCGCAATGCCTGCAGGTGTTCCTGCGGGAGACCCCTTCGAGCTACGTCGTGTATCGCCCGAAGCGGAGGGGGAGAGCGGTATGATGGCAGCACACTCAGCAGCGGCAGCTCCGGCAGCAGCAGCGAGGCTCCCGATCCTCGAGATCTTCGGCCCAACGATCCAAGGCGAAGGCATGGTCATCGGTCAGAAAACCATGTTCGTCCGCACCGCCGGCTGCGACTACAGCTGCTCGTGGTGCGACTCCGCCTTCACATGGGACGGATCAGCGAAGGAGGACATTCGCCTGCTGACTGCGGAGCAGATCTTCGAAGAGCTGTACGCCCTCGGAGGCGAAGCCTTCGCGCATGTGACGATATCCGGCGGCAATCCCGCCCTGCTTCCCTATATGGGGGAGCTCGTCCGAGCGCTGCATAGCCGGGAAGTGCGCGTTGCCGTCGAGACGCAGGGCAGCCGCTGGCAGGATTGGCTGCTCGACATCGACGAGCTGACCCTGTCCCCGAAGCCGCCGAGTTCCGGAATGAAGACGGACTTCGCCATCTTGGATTCCATCATCGCTAGGCTTAGCGAGGGGGGAAGGGTGTTTTCTCTTAAGGTGGTTATTTTCGACGAGGGCGATCTAGATTATGCCGTTCAGCTGCATGCGAGGCACCCGGACGTTCCCTTCTTCGTGCAGAGCGGCAACAATAACTTAACCGAGGCGGAGCCGAGTGTGCTGCGCCATCAGCTGATCGACCGTTACGAATGGCTCGTTAGCCGGGTAACAGAGTCCCAGCAATTGAATCACGTTCGAGTACTTCCCCAGCTGCACGCGTGGCTGTGGGGCAACAAGAGAGGCGTATAGAGGAGGAAGCAGCAATGGCAGGAATGACAGGAAGACATGGAGAAGAGCTGCAAGGCATATCCCTGTTAGGCAATCAAGGCACCAGCTACACCTTCGAATACTCGCCTTCCATCCTGGAGGCGTTCGACAATAAGCACCCGAACCGCGACTACTTCGTCAAGTTCAACTGTCCGGAGTTCACGAGCCTGTGCCCGATGACGGGACAGCCGGACTTCGCAACGATCTACATCTCGTACATCCCCGACATTCGGATGGTGGAGAGCAAGTCGCTGAAGCTGTACCTGTTCTCCTTCCGCAACCACGGGGACTTCCATGAGGACTGCATGAATATCATCATGAACGACCTGATCGAGCTGATGAATCCGCGTTACATTGAGGTATGGGGCAAGTTCACTCCGCGCGGCGGCATCTCCATAGATCCATATTGCAACTGGGGCCGTCCAGGGACGAAGTACGAGGCGATGGCCGAGCACCGGCTGATGAACCATGATCTGTACCCCGAGAAGATCGACAATCGGTGAAAATAATCTGCAATTGACCAGAACGCCTGTTCCCGTTATAATTAGAAGCAAGTAAGCCTAACCTGATGAAGTTGACTTCCAGATCGTTAGCCAGACTGTCTATAACCAAGAACAGGGAGATGATTGATCATGTCTATTAGCTTGAGTGCGTATCTTGTAACCGACGGCAACGGTGCAGAGGCTGTCGAATTCTACAAGGATGCCCTTGGTGCGGAGGTGCTCATGAGCCAGACGTTCGGTGAGGCTCCATCTAATCCGGACTATCCAACGCCGGAGGAAGCGAAGAATCGCATTATGCATGCCCACCTGAAGGTTGGCAGTTCGGATCTCATGCTGTCCGACACGTTCCCCGGCATGCCGCATGTGAAGGGTAACCATGTGACAATCTCGATTAACGTAACGGATGCAAGCGAGGCGAAGACCATCTTCAACAAGCTGCAGCAAGGCGGCGAGGTCGGCATGCCGCTGCAAGAGACGTTCTGGAGCCCAGCCTACGGCCAGGTTACGGACAAGTACGGTGTCACGTTCCACGTATCTACGGCAGGACAATAAGCATAGTCTAGTTCATATCTCTACGAGGAGCCGAGCCCATTCCCGAGCGGAAGTGGGTTCGGCTTATTGGCGCTGTACCTGGACAAGCTTGGTCGAACTGGCTGTACGGACTTAGCTTGGCTAGGCAATCCGTGCAAATAATGAGAATCACCTCGCTAGAGTGAGAAGCGGTCCCCCTTATATAGCCCTTATACTAGGCCTATCACAAGACTTAGGAGGACTACCTAACATGGCTGGATGGGCACCGTTGAAGCAATTAATAGAGGAAGAGATTAAGCAGAGGCGTGATGAAGGCTGCCGTGTAGACAGCTTCGATGAGCGTATTGAAGCAATTGACAGTCATAATCGTGAGGAGCTCATGAGAGTGTATGAGGAGCTTACAGCACTGAAGCCAATTAGTTATCCGTATGATGAGCCTAACGAGCTGGAAGCGATTCGCCAGCTACGACCTGAAGGGCCGCGATTACTAAGTGAGACTTATTCCGAAGAGGAGTGGAGGGACCGGTTCTACGGGGCTTGGCTTGGCAGAAGCATCGGATGTGCACTGGGCAAGCCGCTGGAGTCCGCTTCCTTCATGTTCGGATCGGAAGACAGCCCGGGCTGGCAGAATGTGTACCGCTGGTTCAAGGGAGCCGATGCTTGGCCGATTACCGGCTATACGCCAGGCAGCTCAACAGCCTCCGAAGAGTTCGGCATCGCCCTCGCTGGCTTCGGTCTTCAGAGTACGCGTGAGCGTATCCAGTACATGGAGACCGATGATGATATTAGATACACCGTGCTCGGGCTCATCATGCTGGAGCGTAAGGGGAGAGATTGGGACTCGTGGGATATCGGGAAGATGTGGCACGAGCTCCTAACCTACCAGCAGGTGTGCACGGCCGAGACACAAGCTTATCTGAACTTCACGCAGGTAACCTCTCATTACGGCGCAGATGCAGAGAAGCCGGAGGATTGGGAAGAGAAGAAGCATTGGGTGCGCACGTATCTCAATCCTTATCGGGAATGGATTGGCGCTCAGATCCGTGTAGACGGCTTCGCCTACGGGGCGGCTGGGAATCCAGAGCTAGCTGCTGAGTTCGCATGGCGTGATGCATCCTTCTCCCATATTGGCAACGGAATCTATGGCGAGATGTTCTGCGGCGCCATGATCGCCGCTGCCTTCGCGGAGTCGGATCCCGAAGAGCTTGTCCGAATCGGGCTCAGCGAGATTCCTTCCAACTGCAAGCTGGCTCATGATATTCGGACCGCGGTAGAGATTGCCAAGGATGCGAAGGATGAGCTGGAGCTGGTGAACCGTATATGGGAAGCGTTCAAGCATTACCATCCGGTTCATACGAACAATAATGCTGCGCTTGTAGCGGCTTCCTTAATCTTCGCTAAGGGTGACTTCAATACCGCCATAGCTGTATCTGTGCTTGGCGGCTGGGACACGGATTGCAACGGGGCGACCGTTGGCTCCATTATGGGGGCAGCGCTTGGGTCGAAGGCACTACCAGAGCATTGGGTGAAGCCGCTGAATGACCAGCTGTATTCAGCAGTCACAGGCTTCCATCCGATTGCGATCTCGGAATGCGCGGAACGCAGCTATCAGGTATTTAAGAAGATCCAAGGTTAATAGTTGATCATGAAGGCAGCACTCTTCGAGGGTAGGGATACCCTTGAAGAGTGCTTTTTTGCTACAATAGGAAGGAGTGCAGTTCGAACCATCATGAGGAGACGAATCATGAAGCAGAAGATTAAGTACGAGGATATGGACTTGCCGGTAGATATCTTCCGTTGGTCGCCCTCTACTTCAAGGGAACAGCAGCATTATCATCACAGCTTCGAGATCGGACTGTGTGAGTCGGGCTCAGGCCGCTTCTACTTCGGTGACAAGAGCTATTCAATCGAACAGAATGATCTATTCATCGTGAATCATATGGAAGACCATATTGCACAATCGGACCCTGATGACCCAGCTAGATTCATCTTCATCTACTTCGACCCTAGCCTGCTTCAGAGTGAAGAGCCGGATCTGCTCATGCCCTTCGCGTACTTCCCTCTGCGGTTCCGCAACCGTCTCTCTGGAGACAGTGAGAGGCTGGAGGAGCTCCGCGTCCTAATCAGGAAGCTATGGGAAGAGCAAGATCGGCGTTCCCCGGGCTACCGAACGGCGATCAAGAGCCACATGCTGCTGCTATGCGTGCAGCTGCTTAGGCTGACGAGGGAGGAATTCCAGCAGGAGGAGTGGCAGCGAGGCGCTCGAAGCTATCACTTCATCCGTCCTGTCCTTCAATATATTGCAGACAACTATCAGCAAGAGCTGGAGCTGAAGACGCTGGCGGACATGCTGAGTCTGAGCTTGTCTCAGACCTCCAGACTTATACAGGAAGCTACCGGCCTTAAGTTCAAGGATTACTTGCTGTCGCATCGCATTCAGCATGCGAAGCGAATGCTGGGGACGACAGATGCCAGCGTGACGGATATCTGCTACGCCTGCGGCTTCCAGAGCCTCGCGACGTTCTATCGCAGCTTCGCTAGGACAGTTGGCATGTCGCCTACTGTGTATCGGAACCGCTCTCAATTCGCTATAGATACCGACAATACTTAAGCAGAAGAGGTGGCATCATTGGGTTATATTCTGCTCCTGCTGGCTACGCTTGCATGGAGCTTCGTAGGCATTCTGGTGAAGACAGCATCCACTATGGTGGACAGTACGATCATTACGTTCGCCAGGTTCGCGCTTGGCATTGTATTCCTGGGAGCCTTCCTGCTCATTAAGGATAGGAAGATCTCCCTGCAAGCCAGCATGAAGTGGATATGGATTGGGGCGCTGGGGAAGTGCTGCAATTACTTCTTCGAGAATACGGCACTCCAGATCGGCTATTCCTATGGCATCATTCTGAATTATCCGATTCAGACCGTCGTGCTGCTCATCTTGTCCATCTTCCTGTTCAAGGAGCATGTCTCTGGCAAGGCTTGGACAGCTGCCGCCCTGTGCATCATAGGCGTCCTGTTCATCAGCTGGAACGGACAGACCGAAGGAATCATGAGCGGCAATGCACTGACTACCTTGCTCTATGCTTGCTCCGCGATCGGCGCAGCGGTACATATTCTAAGTCAGAAGATGCTCATCCAGTCAATGGACAATGGCAACATGAACTTCTCGGTCTTCTTCTGGTGCTCCATTCTGATGGCGATCCCGATTCCTTGGCAATCAGAAGGCATCACTGGAGAAGTGACCGCTATAGCATGGGGCGCACTCCTTACGCTTGGACTGATTACTGGCCTCAGCTTCTATCTATTCTCGGAAGCAATCCGCCGGGTTCCGTTCTCCGCAGCGGTTATTATTAGCAACAGTATGGTTATCTTCACCATTATCTGGGCGTATCTGTTCTATAACGAACCGATTACCCCGTATATTATCGCAGGTACGGTCATCTTCCTGGCCGGATTGCTGCTGCTTAATCTTCCTACACGGAAGGTTACGGTGAAGGCAGCTAGAGAGATGTAGCACATCATTCAACCTAATGGAGGGGCAGCAATTGTTGAGAACACTTAGGAGTAGATGGAGCTTCATTGCGATATGCTGCTGGATTACCCTGCTGCTCCTGGTCCCGGTGGGAAGGACCGCTGCGTTGGCAGCTGCCGCTGGTGCTGCGACTACAGCAACTACAGCAACTACAGCAACTACAGCTACTGATGTCGCTTGGGCAACAGCTTCCGCTGCAGCTGTTAAGGCTGCGTCGTCGACCGTGTCGTCGACCGTGCCGTCGACTGTGTCGTTGACCGTGCCGTCGACCGTGCCTGTCCTGCGAGCGGAATCTGCCATCTTAATGGATGGCGCAACGGGAGCTGTACTCTATTCCAACAAGGAGCAAGCCCTCATGTATCCGGCCAGTATCACGAAGATTGTTACCGGGATCATCGCCATTGAACAGTCCTCCAGTCTAGACGAATGGGTTACCGTCAGCAAGGAGGCGCGGGAAGAGGACGGCACGCGTGTCTATCTAGCCGAGGGTGAGCAGGTGACGATGCGGAAGCTGGTGGAAGGGATGCTCATTAATTCGGGCAATGATGCAGCGACCGCTATAGCCGATCATATGGATGGCAGCAAGCTGAAGTTCGCCGAGCGGATGAATAAGTTCGTTCATGACATTGGCGCCGACAGCACTCAGTTCGTCAACCCGAGCGGCCTCCATCATGTGGAGCAATATACTTCAGCACGGGATATGGCGACCATCACTCAGTATGCCATGCGCAATCCGATCTTCCGCGAGATTGTCGGCACGAAGACGAAGCCTTGGGTTGGGGCGGAGTGGACCTCCGAGCTGAGGAATCACAACAAGCTGCTGTGGAACTATGAAGGGGCGACGGGTGTGAAGAACGGCTATACCGTCGCATCCGGCCAGACGCTTGTCGGATCTGCGAAGCGGGGAGATACGGAGCTGATTGGCGTCCTGCTTAAGGGGCGAAGCTCCAAGGAGATTCAGGCAGATATGCAGGCGTTGCTTGAATACGGCTTCCAGAACTACACGACCTCCCTCTTCATGCGGGAAGGAGAGATGAGGCAGCTGCCTCTGCGTAACGCGGACGAATCAGCCGAGTTCACTGCCACGGCTCCCGTGTGGATTACAACAACAGTAGATGAAGCTCAGCCAGCTGTCACCGTTGACCGTGCAGGGAATCTCTATGTGGAATCCGCCCTCTATGATCCGGATACGGCAGCGGCGGTACTTACCTCAGGAAGTGAGCAAGCGGAGAAGGATGACCTGCAAGTCGTGAAGAATCCTGCCCCTACAGTTCCTATGCTTGATTCATCCAATCGAAGCCGATATCTCTGGGGGCTGGGAGCATTAGTCTTGTTAATGGTGCTGCTGCTCAGGCGCCAGAGGCGGAGGAAGAATCGGAATCGGTATCGTCTTTAGGGGATTTTTTTTCACAGCGAACTGTAATAATGTTCCATCCCTCTCTATATAATAAGTTGTAATGGAAGGGGTTACATCACTTCCGGCCATCTTGAAGGGAGGGCATGCACCATGAGTTCAAGGTCGTTAACCGTTCTGTTGTCTGCCGAAGGGCCCCATCTGGGACATCTGATATGCAAGAGCTGCGGAGATGTAATTGATACACTGCCAACCAGTGGTTACAAAAAGCTATACAGCACCTGTGATAACGAGGACTGCAAGCTGGACAGCCGGTTCAGCTACGATGACTGACAACGGATTCTGAAGCTCCGCCATTTGGCAAGCGCTTACAAACAAAGCCATCTTAAACTGCTCATTCAAGCGAAGCGATATCTCAGCTCAAATAAGAAGATCACCACTCCCTGGGGCGCACTCAGGGAATGGTGATCTTCTTCATGCTATAGATAACACCGCTGCTGCTCCTCGGCTAGGACAGTGCGGATACGCCAAGTCCTCTCAAGTAGTCGAGCACCGCTTCATGCTTGCGCAGCGACTTCTCATGGACGAGATTCAGCTTGCCATTATCCAATCGGCCCAGCCGGCTCGCAATCTCCTCGTTGTGATGCGTCCAATCCACCTGCTTCAGCACACGCAGCGAATCGGTCCAATCCCGCTTGTCTCCGCTGCCTTGGCTGAGCTGTTCATGGGCATACAGCGCAATGGCCTCTTGGACGACGCGGCTGGAGGAGATATAGCTAGAGAGCCCCGGCTGCTCCGGCATCTGCGGCAGGACGCTGTTCAGGAACTGATGCAGCACCTCGGCGTGCAGCGTGGGGTCCTTGCGAATGCGGCGGGCGAGCTCATAGGACATCTGCATCCGGCCAGAGTAGAGCATGGTTGCCGCTGAATAGAGCCAAGAGAAGCAAGTATAGTTCTTGTTGAAGGCAGTCAGGTTGTTCCGATTCTCAATGCCTGCTGCGATGAGCAGCTCATTGTGATCGGCCACTTGTTGCAGTACGGTGTTCAGCGGGTCGCTGCCGTCGAAGGCGTGGCCGAGCTCCTTGCTGACGAGCTGCACCTTCGAGTTAATGTCGCCGAACAGCTGCTTCTCCTCGTCTTCACTAAGTCCAATATACAGCTGCACGCTAAGCTGGCTCTCCAGCAGATCCAACCGGCGCAGCTCCACCTGATTCAGCAGTCCTTCCTGGCCTTCCAGTATCTCGCGAATCTGCTGGTCATCCGGACTCTTCCGCTGCTTCACCTTCAGCCGCATCACTTCCCGCTCGTATCGCCGAGCTTCCTTGCGCAGCTGCTCATTGGTATAACCGAGGGCCAGGATACGATGCTGTCCGTCTAGTATACTCAGCTTCGCTCCGTGAGCGAGGATGAGATGATCCTCCGCCTTCACGAGCGAGCTGACCTCTCGGAGCGACAGCGTGACAGGGCCGAAGAAGACGTGGTCGAGCTCACGCTCCTGCAGGTAGTTCGCGATCTTCCTGCGCTGACCGCTGCTCAGCTTGCGCTGCACCATCGGATCAATCGTCGTATAATTCAGCAGATCCTGCACACGAAGCGAGATGGTAGCAAGTCCATACTTGCCGCAGTAGGGATGAATCGTCATGCGAAGCGGAAGTCCATCGTTCATACCGAATCCTCCTTCGTCGTTAAGAGCAGGTGATGCCGGGTGTCATAGAAGTCACGAACATACTGGTACGCCTTCATAATGCGACTCCGCCTCGGCAGACGGTCCTTCTCATCATTCTTGTAGATGGCATTCCAATCGATGTGGGGCAGAATATTCATGGCGTGAGCCAGCGAGTAGCGGTTGAACTCCAGTGTCTTGAAGGCTTCTTCGTGGAAGAACAGGGCCAGCGCAATCTGCACATTCTCCGACCAGCACAGCTCTCCTCGCTTGGGAGCAGGGAGGTTCAGCAGCAGCTGCTCGAAGTAGAACGCCGCTTGCTGGAGATGCGAGGCGAGATCCTCCTCGGTATAGATGTAGCTGTTGTTCCTTGCATTCCCCTTCAATCTGCCTTCGAACAATCCCGACAGCAGCTCGATGAGCAGGGAGTAGGAGAACAGATACTCGGGGTCCTTGCCGCGCTCGGAGAACAGGTCGGTAGGGAGCTGCTTCATGATCGGTTCTTGTTCAACGAGGGAGGTTGCCAGCACATGGTAGAATCGACGCTGCTCGCGCAGCATCGCGAGGTTGCCGCCAATCTTGCGGGGAAGCTTGTTAATGTCGGAGAACAGCTGACGCTCCTGCCGGGAGCTGATGTCGAGATAGATCATGACCGACATCGGGAAGTCGTACAGCTTCCGCAGCTTGGCCCCGATCTCCTCTACTCGCTCGAACTCCCTGCGGTCCTTCGCTCTGGCCATATTGCCCTGCAGCGTCTCCATCGCCCGGCGGAAGGCTGCTAGCCGGTGCTGTCCGTCCACGACATAGCACTTCTCCATCGGCTGGAGCCGATACGTGCTGCTGAATGGGGATTCCTCCAAGAGTCCAGCGCCACGGGCAGAGAGGATAATTCCTGGAAAATACACATTCTGATCATGCTCCAGATACAGCAGAATGTAATCTACCAGCCTCGATACATTACGCGGAATCAGCTGCCTCTGCACTTCCAGGTCAATCTCGTAGATCATGAACAGCTTGCTCATTGGTACGGTGGCGGAGAAGGTCGATTGACCGAAGGTTCTGGCAGACTGGCCGGGAACCTCAATGTAAGACGAAGCGGCTCCGCCGGATGCGAATAAGTCAGATAACGACTGTATGGATTCCATAACATCCCTCCTATTGGAAGTGCTTACACCCTAGCATAATGGAAATGATTACATGGCGCAATCATGTCCTATAATTATATGTTGTTTCGGTAGGCGAGCGGGGAGAGGCCTTGCGTTTGCTTGAACATTTTGGAGAAGAGGAGCGGGTTGCTGTACCCAACGGAATAGGCGATCTGGCTGATCGTCAGGCTTGTCTCTTGCAACAGCTGACACGCCTTGCGGACACGGAATTGAATGAGGTACTGTTGAGGCGAGACGCCGGAAGCTTCCTTGAAGATCCTAGCCAGATACTTGCGGTCAAGCCCTACAACCTCCGCAATCTCAGCAATGGCAAGCGATCTTGAATAGTTGATCTCGATAAACTCGACTACCTTGTTCATATAATAGTCCTTGGGCAAGGTGCCTCTCATCGTCTGGACAGAGTTGCAGTCTGCCCCCTCAATCAGCTCGGCTAGGAAGGCATACAAGGCGCTCACGAGCTGCACGTCGCGGCTCGTTCCGGCCTTCGACGCTTGGAAGATCGTATTGAAGGAAGCCTGCATGGCCTCGGCATCCTGAACCACATAGAGCGGCTGCTCTTGGGACAAGCCCGCACGCCTTAAGTAGGCTTCAGCGCCTAGCCCATTGAACGCTACCCAAGTGTAGGTCCACGGCTCCTCTTCATCGGCTTCGTAGTAGGATACGACATCGGGACATAAGAGGAAGCATTGCCCCTCGCTCAAGTGGTAGGTGCGATCGCCAGACCTGAAGACGCCTCGACCCTTCTGTATGAAGTGAATCTTGAAGTGGTCCTTCATCGCCGGTCCCCAGGAATGGCGCGGTGTACAGCACTCGGTACCGCAGTAGTACAGCTTCAGATCCATATTCGGGGTGGATTGGTGCGACTCGTTCTTATAGCTGAAGCCCATGGAATAGATTCACCTCCTGTCGCTTAGTTGGTAGGCTTAGTAGATAGGCTTAGGAGACATCATAACATAACTATCATACTTGGTGATATAGGATTGGTCTACAGTTAGGGCTAGAATAGAGGAGTGAACCTACTTAATAGGAGGAATGAATGAACAATGCCTTACACAGCGAGCAGTGAACGATACTCTACGATGAGATATAACCGGTCAGGCAACAGCGGCCTGAAGCTGCCGGGAATCTCTCTCGGACTATGGCATAACTTCGGGGGCAATGACCTGTATGAGAATGGCCGTGCAATGGTACGCCGCGCCTTCGACCTTGGCGTGACGCACTTCGACTTAGCGAACAACTACGGACCGCCTCCAGGATCTGCAGAAGAGAACTTCGGCAAGATTCTGAAGCAGGACTTCCTTCCATACCGGGATGAGCTCATCATCTCCAGCAAGGCAGGTTATGGCATGTGGCCGGGACCTTACGGCGACTTCGGATCCAAGAAGTACCTGGTGTCATCGCTTGATCAGAGCTTGTCGCGGATGGGACTTGATTATGTCGATATCTTCTACCACCACCGTCCAGATCCGAACACGCCGCTCGAAGAGACAATGGGCGCGCTCGATCTCATCGTCCGCCAGGGCAAGGCGCTCTATGTGGGCATCTCCAACTACGGTGCGGACCAGGCGCGTGAAGCACTTAGCATCCTGAAGTCGCTTGGCACACCTGGCGTCATCCACCAGCCGAACTACAATATGTTCGACCGCTGGATTGAGAATGGTCTGCTCGATGTGCTTGAGGAGAAGGGGGCGGGCTGCATCGTATTCTCCCCCCTTGCACAGGGCAAGCTGACGAACCGCTACCTGAACGGCGTGCCGGCGGATTCCCGCGCTGCAGGCAAGAGCGTATTCGTCAAGGAGAGCGACCTCAATGAGGAGCTGATTGGCAAGGTGCAGCGCTTGAACGGCATCGCAGCCGAGCGCGGCCAGACGCTCGCTCAGATGTCCCTCGCCTGGGTGCTTCGTGACCCGCGCGTCACGTCCGCGCTGATCGGTGCGAGCAAGGTGAGCCAGGTCGAAGACTGCGTCGACGCCCTCGACAACCTCGAGTTCAGCACGGAAGAGCTGTCGCAGATCGAGCGGATTTTGGGTTAGGGTATTTATACACTCAGTCACAAAAACCAAGTCGTCAACTAGAGACTTGGTTTTTTCGCGTGTACATTAAAAAGATTTAATCTCTCGAGTTTCTAGTTACGATAGACACTAATAGACTATTTACTTATAGTGAGTATGCGCATTTTTTCAGAGAAAAGATTGGAGATGGTTCATATGATCTATGAATATAAAGTAGCTTGGTGTAAAGCTTGTGATCAAGGATGGGTTGAGATTGTAAAAGAGACTGCTACTTCAAATTTACTATTAATGTGCTCAGAGTGTACTGCGCAATGGATTGATATGATGTCCTATTACGAAGAAGCATATTTGGAAGAAGAAAAGATTGTAGAAACCCCGATAATGGATGAAATTAAAAAATGGGGATGGGAAGATTTAATAACATTTGGCTGATATAGAAATGGAAAGGAGTCTTAGGATTGGATATAACAAAAGAAATCCTGGAAATTGTGAATATGACAACAGAACTTCCACAGGAAGACTTTGATTTTATTCTTGAGCTCCTTGAGCACGATGAGTGGGGAGTTGCTTTTGAAACGCTATGTGCAGCGATTCTTGAAGAAGGATTACCAATTGCTCAAGAGACATACACAAAATTAGAAAGTTTATGTCATGCAATGGGAATGGATAAATCTGACCTTTTGCAAATCGTCCCTACACAATAACTTACATAGAACAGATAAAAGCAATATTACCTTGAGTTTTGACCATATACTTAGCAGGAATCAAAGGAGATAAGTTACTTGGACTTAAAATTTGTTGAACAACAGTTTAATCAGATTTTCAACATAGATCAGTTAAAGGAATATGCAGAAAATCAAATCAAGGAAATGATCAGTCAAAGTGAAGATAATTATCTCAGTGATGATGAATTCAAACTTGAAGATGGCTTGAAGATAAGTGACTTGATTGTTGAATATAGGAAATTTACCTTACATGTTAATAACTTCGATAGAGAATATCCTTTTATGAGAATTCATATTGACTTATTGCACCCAAAAACTTTTTTTCAAATTTTTTATTACGAAATAGAATTAAATAACGATGGTGAAGTATCTGATGATTATTTCGGCAGGTACTAGATTAGCAGAAATATAGGAGCTGCAAGATTAAAATGACTAATAAGAATGCCTTATATTATTATACTCTCGGTGTAGATGCTTTTGAGAAGAAAGAGTATGTAGAAGCTATTAAACGGTTTGAATTATCACAGGAGCTTATGAAGCATTTCAAAACTCTTGAACATTTATACTCCTGTTATGATGCTATTGGTAATCGAACTAAAGCAAAGGAGTGCATTCAGGAAGCGTTCCTCCTTAATAGTAACAATAGCAGAACTGCGGTTTTGTATGCTTCAATTTTATTAGAAGAGGGAGATAAAAATAAATCTCTGCAAGTGGTTAATCAAGTTCTTGAAAAGAACCCTTCATATAATCCAGCAAAAAAGATACTGGAAAGATTATTATCAACACAATGACCTTATTTAATGGACTTCTGATAGGGGATTATAAACAATGCAATTGAGTATCTTTTGTATCAGCAGCTCACAAAGTGAGTCACTAGAAATTGTTCAATCAGTTGGAGAAAGATTACGTGACTATGTAACAAGTTCAGAAATTCAACAATTAGAACAATATTATAAAATAGATGGATGGTATAAAATCAACGTTAATTATAAGCTGAAGGTCGTTTTAACGGATTGCAGCGCTGCTTCGATACTAGAGTCACTTTGCAGTCAGTGGGAATGGCTAGGTGATAAGCAATCAGTCTATTCGTTGAATCGTGAACCTGACACAGTTTTTTTCAACAGTAAAATACAGTTTTTAACTTGTTACTTTGATGAGTTTAATGAGTTCAAATAGATTACTGTGTATGCGATTGTTAATCATTAGCCTGCATATTAACCAATCTCCCCCTACAGAGGCCGCCTACAAGGTGGCCTCTAAGCATCTACCCCAGCCCATGAAGCTGCTTGAATTGCTCGGGGCTCATGCCCTCGTAGCGCTTGAACTGGGCGCTGAAGTAGCTGGGGTTGTCGTAGCCCACCAAGAGCGCGATCTCCTTCATTAGGAGGCCGCGCTCCTGGAACATCGCTTCCTTGCTGCGGCTCACCCGCTCACGGTTGACCGCTTCCATCGGTCGCAGCTGATAGGCCTTTTTGAATAATAAGCACAGATGCTGAGGAGTGACAGCCGCCACTTCAGCAAGGTCGCTCAAAGCGATCTGCTCCGCATAATGCTGCTTAATATAGTCGATGACAGGCTGCAATCTAGTCATATGCCGGGAGACGGCATGGCGGCTGAGCGTAATCGACTTCGCCAGGTCGAGCAGCAGCGCATAGACCAGCTTCGAGCACTCGAGTCCAGCGAAACCGCGCTCCGACTGAGCCGCCGAGACGAGGCTGTTCATGTGAGCGAGGATAATGTCCGTGTTCGACACCTCGTATGGACCGGACCGGCTAAGTCCCGCCATCTGTGCCAGCGCCGCAGCCTCGCGGCCGTCGAAGGCGACATAGCTCAGTTCCCACGGCTCCTTCACCGCCTTATATTCATGCTCCTCATCAGGCAGCAGGAACAAGCCCTCCCCCGCCTTCACCGTATAGGTCAGCCCGCCCACACGCAGCTTTCCCTCCCCGCGAATGACCTGCAGCCATTGATAATGAGGGTATCCCTCCGGCCGATGCAGCGCATTCTGATGATCCCAATGTCCAGCACCGCATAGATAGACCGGCAGCAGCAGTTCCGCTTCCGTCAAGCTTGGGAAGATCATCGTATCCGCCATGCGCAGCTCTCCTCACTAATCTTCATATTTTAATAGCCATGTGAAAATACTTGTATTTATATTAGTATTTTAACCAATTATAATATTCATGTCATGATTAAAATACTTCTAGTAGAGGAAAGAGGCGCTTCTCCTATGCGAACCAAATACAAGTACTCGGCGCCAGCCAATGGCTACCCCGAGTGGAATAATAACCCAGAGATCTATGCGCTGAATCGGATGGAGGCGCATGCAAGCCGGACTTCCTATGCCAGCACCGATGCCGCCTATGAAGGCCAGCCGTCGGACCGCGTCTTGTCCTTGAACGGCAAGTGGAAGTTCGCCTGGGCGAAGAACCCGTCCGAGCGTATTGTGAACTTCTATGAGACAGATTACGACAGCGCAAGCTGGGATGAGATTACCGTCCCCGCTCACTGGCAGCTGCAGGGCTATGATTACCCGCATTATACGAATGTCCGCTACCCTTGGGAGGGAAGTGAAGATATTCAAGCTCCATTCGCTCCAACCGAGTATAATCCGGTCGGCTCTTATGTTCGCACGTTCACCGTTCCAGCGGAATGGGCGGGACAGCCTGTCTTCATCAACTTCCAAGGGGTGGAATCGGCCTTCTATGTATGGGTGAATGGCGAACTTGTCGGCTACAGTGAGGATACGTTCACGCCAGCCGAGTTCGATCTGACTCCGTACCTTGTCCCTGGTGAGAACAAGCTGGCGGTTGAGGTGTATCGCTGGTGTGATGCGAGCTGGCTGGAGGATCAGGACTTCTGGCGGATGAGCGGCATCTTCCGGGATGTCTTCCTCCACACTGCGCCGAACGTGCATATCTATGACTTCTTCGCGAAGACCGAGCTTGATGAGCAGTATCGGGATGCGGAGTTCATTCTTGAAGCGAAGCTTCTGAACTATACGCAGCAATCCGGCGCGGTTAAGCTGGAAGCGGTGCTGTATGATGCCGCGCGCAATCCAGTATTCACGTCACCCTTAACGGCAGCTATCACACTGGATGGGTCGGACCATCCTTCTGTGCGGCTTCAGGCTGGGGTGGACAATCCGCTGAAGTGGAGCGCGGAGCAGCCGAATCTGTACACGCTTGTTGTCTCTCTATTCGATGAAGAGGGCAGCCTGCTTGAAGCCATCTCCTGCAAGGTCGGCTTCCGCAAGTTCGAGCTGAAGGACGGACTTATGAAGATTAACGGCAAGCGTGTGCTGTTCCGCGGTGTCAATCGCCACGAATTCTCCTGCGATACTGGCCGCGCCGTTGGTGAGGAGGATATGATCCGTGATGTGAAGCTGATGAAGGCGTACAATGTGAATGCCGTTCGGACCTCGCATTATCCGAATCATCCGCTCTGGTACAAGCTGTGTGACGAGTATGGTCTCTATGTCATTGACGAGACGAACCTTGAGACGCATGGCTCCTGGAAGTATGGACAGAAGGAGCTGCTGGACACCGTTCCAGGCAGCAATCCAGCTTGGACGGGCGCCGTGCTGGACCGCGCCAATTCGATGCTGCAGCGGGACAAGAACCACGCGTCCATCATCATCTGGTCGCTCGGGAATGAATCGTTCGGCGGGGATAATTTTATCAAGATGTATGACCTATTCAAGGAAGCAGATCCTTCCCGGCTCGTTCACTATGAAGGCGTGTTCCACTATCGTGCTTCGGAGGCGGCTTCGGACATCGAGAGCCATATGTATACGACGCCGCATGTCGTGGAGCAGTATGCGCTGAACCAGCCGCAGAAGCCGTTCATTCTCTGTGAATATTCCCATGCGATGGGTAACTCATGCGGCAGTCTGCATCTGTATTGGGAGCTGTTCGAGAAGTATCCGATCCTGCAAGGCGGCTTCATCTGGGATTGGATTGATCAGGCGATTCGTATTCAACTGCCGGACGGCACTTCAGCACTGGCGTACGGAGGGGACTTCGGGGAATCGCCGCATGACGGCAACTTCTGCGGGAACGGGCTGCTGTTCGCAGACGGCACGATCACGCCTAAGCTGCTAGAGGTGAAGAAGTGCTACGAATACGTGAAGTTCGAAGGGGTAGACCTCGCTGCAGGCAAGCTTCGTGTGACGAATCGCAACCTGTTCACATCGCTAAGCGAGTATAGCTTTGAATGGCAGCTGGCTGTGAACGGGAAGACGATCCAGCAAGGTGAATTCCAGCTGAATACCGACCCTGAAGCGGCTGAAGAGGTATCCGTTCCGTTCGAGCTTCCAGCCGAGGCGGCTGCAGGGGAAGAGTACGTCCTAACCGTGCGTATGCTGCTGAAGGAAGGGACGGCATGGGCGGAGCAGGGACATGAGCTGGCGTTCCAGCAGTTCATTGTTCCGGTAGCAGTCAAGCCTGCGGTAGGCGACACTTCGAGTGCGGCTGCAGCTGCGCCGCGTCTCGAGCAGACGGCGGATGAGCTGATCGTAGCAGGCGCCGGCTTCTCCGCTCGCTTCACGCTGGCGACTGGCATTCTGTCTTCTTACGAATACGACGGCCAAGAGCGCTTGAAGCAGGGGCTGACGCCGAACTTCTGGCGTCCGTACACGGACAATGACCGCGGCAACAATCAGCAGGAGCGCTGCGCGGTATGGCAGAGCGCATCCGCAGAGCGAGTGTTGAACAGCTTCACTTGGAGCACTAGCGCGGATGCCGCTCACCTTGCAGTCCGCTACACACTGCCTGAAGCCGCTCATTCCACCGTCGATCTCTTCTACGCAATTACTGGAGATGGTCAGGTTACGGTCATGCAGGAGCTCCAGCCGGCTTCCAATCTGCCGGAGATTCCGGAGATCGGCGTTAAGTTCGAGCTTCCACCAGAGTACGACCAGATTAGCTGGTACGGCCTCGGTCCGCATGAGAATTATTGGGACCGTCAGACCAGCGCCAAGCTGGCCCTTCATGAGGGAACGGTCGAGGAGCAGTTCGTCCCTTACCTGCGTCCGCAGGAGTGCGGCAACAAGACTGGCGTTCGCTCAGCTGCGCTCACGAATGCGAAGGGGCAAGGGCTTGCCATTCACGGCTTGCCTACGGTTGAGCTGAATGCTCTGCCATACTCCGCCGACGAGCTGGAGCAGAACGACCATATCTACAAGCTGCCTGTCAGCGACAAGACTGTCGTGCGGGTCAACTACCGCCAGATGGGCGTCGGCGGACATGACAGCTGGGGCTCGAAGCCGGAGAAGGAGTTCACCCTCTTCGCGAACCGCAGCTACGCGTTCCGGTTCTCGTTTAAGGGCGTTTAATTAGATAGTGTCTTAAGGGAGTGCCCCAGAAGCCGCAGGCTTTAGGGGCACCTCATTTTTTCGGAGCCGGACTAGGGACCGTCACGCCGTAATCGGGTAGCCGGGCAGAGATCTGGATGAGCTACAGTATCACAATGCGATGCTGCAGCGGCGAACTAGCCTCGCCAGCGGCCTGTAGCATCACAATGTGATGCTACAGCGGCGAACGGGCTACGCCAGCGGTCTGCAGCATCACAATGTGATGCTGTAGCGGCGAACTAGCCTCGCCAGCGGCCTGCAGCATCACAATGTGATGCTATAGCAGAGAACTGGCCTCGCCAGCGGCCTGCAGCATCACAATGTGATGCTATAGCACGAAGGAGTTGGTCCGGGAAGAGCCCACTCTACAACGAAAGCTACCCGAACGAAAAGCGGCCCGTACGAGGTGTTATCCCCTCGTGCGGGCCGCCTTTAACATATTCTACTTAATATACACACTGCCGAACGGCAGCACCTCGCGCAGCAAGCGCTTCACGATGCCGCCGCTCTGAAGCTGCTCCTCCAGCCCTGTATCTTGCGACCCCGTCTGGATGAGCACGGGTCCGCTGCCCGTAATCTCCCATTGCACCTTCATATGCTGGCTGGCCAGCTGATTGCCATAGACCGCAAGCCGGATGCTGGCTGTCTCGGGGTAGGCGATGAGAGAGCCGTTCTCTACATAGAGCGGGCGGTCTGCTTCCAGCTGCATGACGGCCATTTCACCGGCCATGATCACACCGACCTGTCCGGGACCGCTGAAGCGCATCCGGACGAATTCGCGCGTAATCCAGGCGTTCTTGATCTTCTGGATGACGCTGCGCATCGTGATGCCGTCCGTGTAGTAGAGAATATGCCGGTAGTCGAACAGTAGATTGCTGTCCTCCGGAATAGGCACAGTAAGCAGCGAGCAGCCCGGAGGCAAGCCGAGCAGCAGCGTAGACGGCCCCTCTAGCACCGACTTGATCCACTTCTTCTTCCGATACATGCCGGCCAGATCCAGGAATCGATCCTCGCGAAGATAAGGGGCTCCTTGGAACGCGAGTATCGCCTTCGGATGCAGCACATGGAGCTTCTCCCCAGCTTCGAGCTGAAGAGAGGCATGTCCGATTGGAGCGGGTGAGGTCACCTTCATGAGCGGGAATCCCCTCCCTGGCCAGCTCGCTGCCTGCGCCAGACGACATAGCGCCAGATCCGAATCGACAGCAGATAGGCGCAGAGGAAGGCAAGCACGATGATGGCAGACAGAATGAGCTTCCGGGTGAAGAGCCGCTTGTCCTGCTGAGCCCGCTCCAGCTCGGCTGAGAGGGAAGCATTCTGCGCAAGCAGCTGTTCATTCTGCCGCTGCAGCTCTTCCTGCTTCGCCGCGAATTCTTCGGCCTGACGCAGCGATTCCTGCAGCTGCTCCTGCTGCTGCTTCAGCTGAGCTTGTGCGTCCATATATTGCTGCTGCAGCTCGGCGATACGCTCAGGCGTATTATAGATGTCCTTGATTCGGTCAATGACCCCAGCCTCTGCAGATTGCGGAGAGGGGACAAGGAGCGTGAGCCCGAGTATCGTCATGAACATCGTCAACCTAAGCCTTATTCTTACCCTCATTGTCCCCCTCCTCCCCTCAATCTGCTGCAGCCGATTACTTGGTCACTGCAGCTCTTACATACAACCGGCTCGTCTCTTCCCAGATGCCGCCCGGCTCCAGACCGACCAGGCCAATCTCATCGGCTGGCAGATCCACATTCGGCGCATTAACGAGGTTCAGCTGCGGCTCCGGACAGAAGAAGCCCGGCGTACCGCCGTTGTTCCAGATCATCCACTGCTTGTACGCGGTGCCAGCATCGTAGACAAGAGTTGTGCCCGTACGGTTGTCCGTCAGCTCCATGGCGTTGCGCCCATTCTGCGGCTCTACTGTGTAATGGTTGTCCATCGATTCCCAGTACGGAGAGATTCCCGCGTCCTTCATCCCTTGCTCCTGTTCCTTGAGCGGCTGGAACTGTCCGGTCGGCAGCATCCGCTCGCTCAGCTCCCAGCGATTCCCGATCGTCATCTTGAACGAGCAATCCTTGCTGGAACTGTTCGGGTCGAACGGAGCATTAATCGTCGTGTGAAAAGCAATCATACAAGGCATCGCCTCGCGCCCGTCATTCCGAACCGTAATCTGCTGAAGCAGCCCTTGCTCGCTCAAGGAATAGCGAAGCGTCAGCGTGAACTCATGCGGCAAATATTCGTATACAGCATGTCCTTCACGCACCGTAAGTGTTAGCACGACATAGCTCTCAGACTTCAGGGCGCCATAGTCCGTCACTTCCCACTGCTCGGAGTGAACGAAGCCGTGGAGATGATTGCCTGTCGCTTCTTCATTCACAGGGAACGTATAAGTGCGGCCGTTCCATTCGAACTTGCCGTCCTCATAGCGGTTCGGAGGGAATAGTACAGGAATGCCGTGAACGAACGGCCGTGCCTTGAATTCCGCCATCTCCTCAGCGAGGGGCTCGCGAAGCAGGCTGAAGCCTTGCTCCCGGTCACGGAAGGCGATCAGGTTCGCTCCTACGCCTGGCAGCACGGCCGCTTCATAGGCGCCGTAGCGGAGCCAGACTGCTGGTTCTTCATGGAATAATTGCTCGAATGCTTCGGAATGCTTCGTCATGATTATCTTACCTCCTGGTCATTATCCTGCTCATCGTTATGTCATCTATTAACCCATCTTAGAATAGCACAAAAACAGCCCCTCCTCCATGTGGAGAAGGGGCTGCTCTGGCCTGCTACGGCGTTCGGCGAAGACTCGTGCTCGAGCTCTGCTGTGTGAACAGCTTCTCAATGACGACCTGCTTGCGCCGCGGAACTTCAACCTGCTTGGACTCGGAGTAATCCGTACCGAACAGCACCTTGCCGCCTTCGATGGACTTCACCTTGCGCAGATTAATGAAGCAATTCGAGCTGACCTGGAAGAAGCTCGGCTCGTTCGTCAGCTGCTTGATCTGTTCGGTAGTCATTCTCTTCTTAATATTATAGTTTCTACCGTGGAAGCTGACGATTCCAAGCGAGCCAATGCGATAATAGAGAATATCCGATTCGAGCTCGAAGTCCTCATACACATTTCTTGTATCCCGCACGACCTTCATCATTCCATAATCCCCCTTCGATATTGAAATGAAAGCGGTAACTTGTTAGCGCTTACATCATATCATACCGGATGAGATTTGTGAAGAGGGCGGGGTAAGGATAGATTTTGCAAGGCAACAGGAGTAACATAGAAGCTATCTGAGGGTAAATAAGGAAAAAGGAAAGGTGATGAAGCGAATGTCAACAGAAAGCAAGTATTCAGGACTCCTCTATATCGGAAGTTACGGCGCGGAGAGCGAGCCGACCATTCATGTCTGCTCCTTCGATGGAGAGACGGGGCAACTAGAGGTTATACAAGCGCTCGCCCATGTCGACAATGCCTCATACTTAACCTTGCATCCGGGCGGCGGCACTCTCTATGCGACCAGCGAGACGGACACGGGGGAAGTAGCTGCTCTGCGAATTGACCGTGTAACGGGGAAGCTCAGCTTCCTGAACGAGAGAGGAGCCCACGGCGGATACACTTGTTATGTAAGCACAGATGCCAAGGGACAGGTGCTGCTCGCTTCGAACTATGGAGGAGGCAATATCGCCATGTTCCCCACTAAGACGGACGGTCAGCTGGATTCTGCAGCCGTACTGCTCCCTCAGCGCGGGGATAGTGGACCGAACAAAGCGAGACAAGAGGGACCGCATCCTCATGCCATCGTACCTCATCCTACTGCCCCCTATGTGTATGTGCCTGATCTTGGACTTGATTCCGTATTCGTCTACAAGCTGGATGCTTCAGCCGGAACACTTACTCTACATAGCGAATGCAAGCTGCCTGCCGGCGGCGGGCCTCGTCATCTCGTCTTCCACCGCCACTTGCCTATAGCCTATGTGATGAATGAGATGGGCTCGGCAGTATCTGTGCTTCGTTCCGATGAAGAGCATGGACTGTTGGAGCAAGTGCAGCACATCTCCTCCTTGCCGGAAGATTACGATGGCTACAATGATTCCGCAGATATTCACTTATCACCATCCGGCCGTTATCTATATTGCTCGAACAGAGGCCATAACTCCTTGACCGTTTTCCGAGTAGATCAGAACACGGGTCAGCTGTCTGTCATTCAGCATGTAAGCTCCGGAGGCGAGACGCCTCGGAACTTCGCGATTACGCCGGACGGCGCTTATCTCCTCGCAGCGAATCAGGACAGCGATCTGCTTGTCTTATTCGCCATTGATAAGGAGACGGGCAAGCTGCATCGGACAGGGAAGTCTCTCTCTCTGCCGAAGCCGGTATGCGTGAAGTTCAGCTAATCATTATACTTCAGGGGAAAGAAGGTTCTGCACCATGTCCGCCAGTAATCCAGCGAGAGCAGCAGCCATTCAGACGGGTACCATCTATACGATTCTAATGGCCATCTCCTCCGTGCATCTGCTTAATGATGCGATGCAATCAGTCGTTACAGCCTTATTCCCCGTATTCGAAGAGTCGCTCAATCTGAATTACGCCCAAGTGGGCTGGATTGTGTTCACCTTGAATATGACCTCTTCTGTTATTCAACCAGTTGTAGGAATCATCTCGGACAAGCGTCCGACACCGTGGCTGCTGCCAGTCGGCATGGGGATGAGCCTCCTCGGCATGATTGGATTATCCATTGCTCCAACCTTCTGGCTGCTCATTCCTGCGGTCATGTGCGTCGGTCTCGGCTCTGCGGTCTTCCATCCAGAGGGCTCGCGTGTCGTATACTTCGCTGCTGGTGAGCGGCGAGGCCTCGCCCAGTCCATC
Organism: Paenibacillus sp. GCM10023252; assembly: GCF_042653305.1. Taxonomy (NCBI): domain Bacteria; kingdom Bacillati; phylum Bacillota; class Bacilli; order Caryophanales; family Paenibacillaceae; genus Paenibacillus; species Paenibacillus sp. GCM10023252. Next base: position 99,302 of record NZ_JBHSHW010000008.1, on the reverse strand, counting down.
TATCAGGTAGGCGGCAACTTCGGCCAGTCGCTCGCTCCGCTCATGACGATCTTCATCTTCCTGCCGCTGGGGCAGGGAGGGGCGATCTGGGGAACGCTCTTGGCGATAACAGCGATTATCATCCTGCTGCGAGTTGTCCCTTGGTATTCCACGCAGTTAACGCTGAAGGGCAAGCCTGTTAAGAAGAAGAAGGTGCTGACGGAGGCGCAGCAGCTGCAGGCACAGAAGGATCGGAGAGTGATTGCCTTCGCGCTGTCGCTCTTGCTGCTGCTCGTATTCGCTCGTTCCTGGTACGCCGCGGCGATATCCAGCTTCTATCAATTCTATGTAGAGGACCATTACGGCATATCGAAGCAGCTTGCCCAGGTGCCCTTGTTCCTATTCATGGCGGCCGGGGTAGCCGGCACCTTCGCTGGCGGGATCTTCTCCGACCGGTTCGGGCGCAAGCGGATGATGCTGTTCTCCATCTTCGGTGCCGCGCCATTCGCAGCGATCCTGCCGCATCTGCCGCTGCCTTGGGTGTATCCGGTCGCGATCGTGCTCGGCTTCATCCTGCAATCCGGCTTCTCCGTAAGCGTCGTGTATGCGCAAGAGCTGCTGCCGGGTAAGGTCGGCATGGCCTCGGGCCTCATTACCGGCCTTGCCTTCGGCCTTGGCGCATTAGGCGCTGTCGTGCTGGGAGCCGCAGCCGATGTCTACACGCTTCCGAGCGTGATGGTTGCCGCTAGCTTCCTGCCGCTGCTGGGGTTATTGTCGGTGTTCCTGCCGAAGGACCGCAGAGAGCTGCCGGCTTAGCTGTTCGTTAATCAAGTTGAAGCTCGTAAGTTCAACTGATACTGGTTAGTTCAACACATGATGGTAGGTTCAACTCAACCACAGCCTTGCTGCTGTGCCTTACAGCCGGCAGGCTCTCTGATATGAGGTCGATATCGCTTTTTTTCTCCTTTTGGACACTATCCCCTTCGTTCAGGAGCTGGATGTCCGAGCCCGATGAGATTGAAGATATTGTTGAACAAGTAAGCTTGTTCAACAAGTAGGGATTCGAACATGCAAGCCATTGTTGAACAATTGAGTAATTTGAGAGAGCTGGCTTTGTTGAACGATTGAGTAATTTGAGCAAACAAGCTTAGTTGAACAAGTAAGCGTATTGAACAACAAGCAAGTCATTTTTGAGAACAAGTAAGTAATTTGAACAACAAGCAAGCCATTTTGACAAGCAAGCCTCTTGGAGGCTTGCTGTTTTTGTTTTTACGAGGTGTTTTGTTTTTTTACAGGGTGTTTTTTTTTGCATGACTGGCTGGCAAGCTCTCCTCATCTGGAACAATCTGGGTTATACTCGAGGTGGAGATCAACTTATGCGGACGCGGAGAGGGTGGCTTAAGAGGATGGATAATGCTGGCGATGAACTTAACGTTGAGAGAGCGGAGTCTACGAATTATAGGGAGAAGCTGTTGTATGGCATTATAGGCGGACTTGGTATCGTGCTGTTCATCTGTGTGTATATCATCTGGGCGCTGTTCATTGAGAAGTATCATCTCACGATGGAGTGGTATGTCGTCGCTGGACTCCTGCTGCCGTGGGCGCTCGCGGCCGCCGGGCTGGTCTACTATAACAAGTACGCTGGCGAAGCCTCAATTAAGTCGGCTCAGCTGCTGGGATTCATTGTGCTAGGCGTCCTCATCTCATCGGATGCCGTTCTCACCATGCTGGCTAACGAGCGGACGAGTCAGTATTCATACAATCGCTGGGTCAGCGAACGCTCCATGCGGATCTATATGCTCGAAGACACGTTAAGGAAGCACGACCTGATTGGCCTGGACCGTCAGGGTGTGGTGAACGTGCTTGGAGCACCGGAGTATCCTAATGATTACAAGTCGGAGCAGCACTTTGAGTTCCTCTATATGATTGGCTCCAAGAATAAGTATAGTCCCCCAGGTGTGGGAGGGGATCAGATGAGGATTAGGTTCAACAAGGACGGCAAGGTGGAGGAGATTGAGTATTGGTAGATTATAGAAGAGGGATGAGTGATTGGAGGTCAGAGGTCAGAGAACTGAGTTACCGCTGTTGAGGCGGAAGGTGATGTGGAGGTTGTTCGGGTGAGTTAGGGGAGGTAGTGTTTTTTTTTTTTTTTCAAAAGAGAGGGAGGAAAGCAGCGGTGGATGTGAACAGGTTGGCGGATAGCGGCATAGGCGGGGATCGGGTTGTCATTGCGCCAGACAAGTTCAAGGGAAGCTTGACCTCCGCAGAAGCGGCGGAGGCAATGGCTGAAGGAGTACGCCGGGCATGGCCGGATGCTGATATTCGGATTGCGGCTGTTGCGGACGGAGGGGAAGGGACGGTGCTTGCGGTACTCTCCTCTCAAGGAGGGGAGCTTGTTCGTGCACACGTTCGAGGCCCGCTGGGGACCCTCGTCGAGGCGTCCTATGCTCTGCTGGAGGATGGGACTGCCGTTGTGGAGATGTCAGCAGCCTCAGGACTGGCCTTGCTTCGAGAGGATGAACGCAATCCCTTGATAACGTCCAGTCGAGGAACCGGCGAGCTTATTCTAGATGCGCTGAATCGGGGGGCTAGACGAATCGTATTAGGTCTCGGAGGCAGTGCAACGAATGATGGCGGCATGGGGATGGCGCAGGCGCTTGGCTTCCGGTTCCTGGATGAGGCTGGGCAGGAGTTGGGGGACGGAGGGGCCGAGCTGCTTAGGCTTAAGGCCATTGATGCTGCAGGAGCAGATCATCGTCTAGAGGAGACGGTGTTCGACGTCTGCTGCGATGTGGACAATCCGCTATGCGGCCCATATGGTGCTGCTGCAGTGTATGCTCCTCAGAAGGGAGCATCAGCTGATGATGTACAGCTGCTGGACAGGGCACTAATGCGGCTTAGCGCTGAGCTGCGAAGCTCGCTCGGCGCTGAGGTGGAGAGCCTGCCGGGAGCCGGTGCGGCAGGCGGCATGGGCGCAGGCGCCGCGGTATTCCTCCGCGCGTCCTTGCGCCCCGGCTTCGCCCTCCTAGCCGGAATCACCCGGCTGGAGGACGCTATTGCAAGCGCGGCCCTCGTCCTCACAGGTGAGGGCCTTGCCGATGGCCAGACCGCCAGCGGCAAGGCCCCCGCTGGCGTTGCGGGCCTCGCCCGCAAGCATGGCGTGCCCGCCGTCTGCCTGGCAGGCGGGCTCGGCCCGGGCGCGGACGCCCTGTATGCACAGGGCGTTAGCGCCATGTTCTCCATCGTCGACGGCCCGGCCGGGCTGGACGATGTGGTGTTGCGATCGCGGCCGCTGCTGGCGCAGGCTGCGGAGAATGTGGTGCGGCTGTTCCTCGCCGCACGCCCCCGCCGCGCATAGCGGCGGGTTTTGGAGTCGCCGGGCTTGGGGTTCGGCGGCTTTTTTATGGGGCTTAGCCCGCTGGCGGTTGCCAGCGGGCCAGCCCGGCGCAATAGCGCCAGAATCTGTCGCTGCAGCTCTCGCAGCAGCCCAGCCCGGCGCAATAGTGCCAGAATCTGTCGCTGCAGCCGCCGCAGCAGGCCAGCCCGGCGCAATAGCGCCAGAATCTGTCGCTGCAACTCTCGCAGCAGCCCGGCCCGGCGCAATAGCGCCAGAATCTGTCGCTGCAGCTCTCGCAGCAGCCCGGCCCGGCGCAATAGCGCCAAAATCTGTCGCTGCAGCTCTCGCAGCAGCCCAGCTCGGCGCAATAGCGCCAAAATGTGTCGCTGCAGCTCTCGCAGCAGCCCAGCCCGGCGCAATAGCGCCAAAATGTGTCGCTGCAGCTCTCGCAGCAGCCCAGCCCGGCGCAATAGCGCCAAAATGTGTCGCTGCAGCTCTCGCAGCAGCCCAGCTCGGCGCAATAGCGCCAAAATCTGTCGCTGCAGCTCTCGCAGCAGCCCAGCCCGGCGCAATAGCGCCAAAATGTGTCGCTACAGCCCCCGCAGCAGGCCGGCTCGGCGCAATAGCGCCAAAATGTGTCGCTGCAGCTCTCGCAGCAGGCCGGCTCGGCGCAATAGCGCCAAAATGTGTTGCTGCAGCTCTCGCAGCAGCCCAGCTCGGCGCAATAGCGCCAAAATCTGTCGCTGCAGCCCCGCAGCAGCCCAGCTCGGCGCAATAGCGCCAAAATCTGTCGCTGCAGCCCCGCAGCAGCCCAGCTCGGCGCAATAGCGCCAAAATACATCGCTGCAGAGCTGCCGAAAGGCTAGGCATGTCCTGCGGCTTTTTACCTTTGCCATGCAGCCGCAGTCTATTGCAATAAACCAAACAATAATATAATATGTCTATATAATAACCAAACGATAATATGGGGTGTTTGTTATATGGACATAACAGAGAGATTCTGGTCAGCGTCGCTGGAGGAGTTGAAGCGAGGCTATACGTATGATGAGAAGCTGGAGCAGTACATCTGTCTCGTATGCGGACAGAGCTGGGAGGACGGGGCAGTGTATCGGGCGAGCGAAGGTGATGATACCAAGTGGTATGAGGCGCGGAAGCAAGCTGCGCATCACTTGAAGGAAGCACATGGCTCTATGCTGGAGTATCTGCTCAGTCTGGACAAAAAAGCTGCCGGACTAACGGACCTCCAGCGCGATCTCATTCGATCCTTCGCAGCAGGGATGTCGGATGCGGATATCGTGAAGCAAGCCGGATCGGGAAGCGCCTCGACTATCCGCAATCACCGCTTCGTGCTGAAGGAGAAGGCGAAGCAAGCGAAGCTCCTTCTAGCCGTCATGGAGCTCATGGATCACAGCGCGGACTCAGCCAGCGGAGCCAGCTTGTCCGCCACTTCCAGCTCATCCAAGGCTGTCCCCTCCAAGTTCATCCCTATCCATCGAACAGCTACGCAGGTCGATGAGCGATATGCCATAACCGAAGCCGAATATGAAGCGTTGATGAAGCAATATTTGCCGCAAGGTCCACAGGGGCCGCTGACGAGCTTCCCCCGCAAGGAGAAGCGCAAGATTGCGATTCTTCGTCATATCGCAACTTTTTTCAATAGTGCCCAGCACTATACGGAGCATGAGATTAATGAGGTGCTCAAGCCATTCTGGAAGGAAGATTATGTCACACTGAGAAGGTACCTTATTGAGTACGGCTATCTAGGTCGCGAGGCGGATGGAAGTAAATATTGGGTGAAGTAAAATAATGACTATACAAGGAGGTCCACTTGCAATGACAGCACCAGCCTCACTGAACGATAAGCACTACCGCAAGCAATTGACCCAGCACTATCAGCAGCAGGAACGCGAGATGGGCGTCTACGAGATTCGCAATCATATAGATGGGAGAAGGTATATCGCTTCTTCTACCAACCTGGCTGCCATCTGGACAAGGGAGCAGTTCACTCTGAACCTGGGCACCCATTCGAACAGAGCGCTTCAAGCCGACTGGTCAGCCTATGGAGGAGCTGCCTTCACATTCTCCATCCTAGAGAAGCTGAAGCTGGAAGATAAGCCGCGCTTCGACTATCGCGACCTCCTCCAGCCAACATCGGGATCCAGCGCCACAGCCGCGAAGTCTTATGAACGCGCAGTCAAGGAGCTTGCTCACAGCTGGAAGCAGAATGCTGCTGACAGTGAGCTTCCGGCGCTATATAATTAAGAGCTATTATGTTCAGATAAGGAGTTGTATCTCTAACCATGTCTACTAAGGCTTCAACTGCTGGGGGCAGCTTGTTCAGCAACAAGTTCTACCAGACCATCCTACTCTCCAACATCTTGTTGCAGATTGGAATATGGGTGAGGAACTTCGCGATTCTGATGTATGTGACAGACAAGACGGACAGTGATCCTATTGCCATATCCCTCATCTCAGTCGTGGAATTCGCCCCCATCTTCGTCTTCTCCATTATTGGCGGCACGTTCGCTGACCGCTGGCGTCCGAGATTGACGATGATCTGGTGTGATCTGTTATCTGCCGTATCGGTGTTCGTCGTATTGATTACCCTGTATTACGGATCTTGGGAGATGATCTACTTCGCCACCTTCATCTCAGCAATCCTGTCGCAATTCTCCCAGCCGTCCGCCATGAAGCTGTTCAAGCAGCACATTCCGCAGGAGCAGCTTCAGCAAGCGATGGCTCTGTTCCAATCCATGATGGGCATCTTCATGGTATTCGGTCCAGCGCTCGGGATCTACGTGTACCAGAAGTTCGACATCATTCCATCTATCGCTGTAATGGGCGTAGCCTTCCTACTGTCTGCTCTCGTCCTGCTTCGTCTGCCTTCTGACAAGAAGGAAGCGAAGTCTGCGACAGATGCGGAACCAGGAGCTTCGTCAACACCATCAGCACCTATGGCTAACTTCAAGGCTGAGCTGGCTGATGGATTACGTTATGTCATGCGCAGCATGACGCTTAAGATTCTTGGAGGAACGTTCGCCCTTGCTGGTCTGGCAGTCGGCATAATCCAGACGCTTGGCATCTTCATCGTAACCGATCGATTAGGCGAGCCGAAGGAATTCCTGCAGTTCATTATGATGGTCTATGGCATCTCGATGCTGGTCGGAAGCGGTGGAGTGATGGTTCTCGCTAAGAAAATCTCCCCGCAAAAGCTGCTCGCTCTCGGGATGCTGGTGAACGGCGCTACCATAATCGGCATTGGGATGTCTACCAATACGACGATTACGCTAATCCTGCAATTTTTTGCAGGACTAACGATGCCTTGTATCCAGATTGGAATCAACACCTTGATTCTGCAATCAACAGAGGAAGCTTATGTTGGCCGCGTCAATGGCGTCCTTAATCCACTGTTCATGGGCATGATGGTCATTATGATGGCCGTCTCTGGACCTGCACTTAAGGTATTCTCCCTAGTGTCCATCTACACCGTATCGGGAGTTCTCATGCTGCTAGGCATGCTGCTGCTTGTTCCGCTATTCAAGCTGAAGCACGAGCCGATGACTCAGCCACAGCCGGTAAGCCGAGAAGCCTCACACTAACGCTAATGCAACAACTACCAGAACCCCAATGCATGTCATTCATGTATTGGGGTTCTTTGCAGCGACCAGCTCCCGTAGATCGATATCGTTCCTTTTCTCCTTTTGCACACTATCCCCTTCGTTCAGGAACTGGAGGAGCGGGAGGGACTGGAGGAACTCTCTAATCAGAAGATGTATTTTTAGTAGGTCCTTATTGTTCACCACTCAGCCCAGCCCAGCCCGATCCTGATGGAAGGGGATAGTGTGGCAAGGGAGCCCAGAGCCCAGCCCGATCCTGATGGAAGGGGATAGTGTGGCAAGGGAGCCAGAGCCCAGCCCGATCCTGATGGAAGGGGATAGTGTGGCAAGGGAGCCCCAGAGCTGCTCCCACCTGGAGAGCTGCCGTCTGGAATGAATAGAGATTGGTGGATTTAAGCCTGCTTTTTGTTGGTTACATTTCTTGCGAGCAGGGTCCCTATGTTAAGATGGGAAGATGTGAGATAAGGCTGTGGGATGACGAAGGGAAGAGAAGGGGGAAGGAGATTACAATGGTTATATCTGCTCAATCGTGGGCTTGGGCGATCGGCATTCAGCTGATCCTTATTCTGATATTGGCAACGCTTATCGCATGGCTGGCAAGGCGCAAGGGGGAAGGGGAGAGCGAGAGATGGCTGTTCCTGCGTGTACTAGCGCTAATCTTCCTAGGTGCGTTATCGCTGCGGCTTGACCTGCAAGGCTTCTCCTTGCAATTCGGGGGACCTGGCATTGCGCTGCCGATCGGATTAATCGCAGCCTATCTGCTGCAAGCCAGAATGACCAGCCGCTGGGCGGCGAGAGCAGCGGTAGCTGCTGGGGGACTGATGTTCCTCCTCACCTTGTACCCGCTGCAGCAGCCGATTGACGAGAGACTATATCCGCGTGACGAGATCTCTACCTACATGGCGCAAGGAGCGGGATGGCAGGAGGAGGGCACTCATATTCTGTTCACGAAGCAGGACAAGATCTTCCTCAGCTTAACCGAACAGTCGCCGGAGACGAAGGTGCTGTATGATGCTCTGCTGCAAGCCCAGCCTACCCTGCTGCCTGCTGGATGGGAAGCTGCCGCCGGCTTCGTTGTCTATCAGAGCAATCCCAGAGTCAAGTTCAAGGAGCTCATCATGGAAGGGGATGCCGAGGGCAAGTACATTCTGCTCAGCACTCCCGAAGGGAAGCAGGCCTGGGCTGCACCGGAGCCGTTCCAGCAGCAGTTCAAGACCATCCTCACGAAGGCTGCCCGCGCCTCAACGGAGTAGCTGCTGCCCGCTCTTGATCTTGGTGAAAAAAGCCCGAATCGCATAATAAGCCGCGCCTCTTACCGCCGACTGATCATGCAGCTCTGCGAAAAGAATCTGCAGCTGACTGCGGTGGTAGGACAGCGTCCGCTTCTGCGCTTCCTCCAGAACCGCCTCGCGCAGCCAAGCGGAGGCGCGGCTCATGCGATTGCCAATAATGACGACGTTCGGGTTGAACACATTCACGATATTCGCAATGCCTGCCCCGAGGTAACGGCCGATTCGGCCGAACAGCGCACGCACTTCCTCATGACCGCTGTCCGCGGCGGCCACAAGCGCGTCGAGATTGTCATAGCCGAGTCCCAGCTCGGCAGCTTGTTCCAAGAGCGCATTCTCCGAGGCGTACAGCTCCCAGCATCCCTGATTCCCGCACCTGCAAGGCTTGCCGTCCACTTCAATCGACAGATGGCCGAGCTCACCGGAGTAGCCGGATGCCCCCTGATACAGCTCCTTGTTCAGGATGATGCCCGTTCCGATCCCAGCCCCCGCACTGACATAGATCTGATGGGCGATATGGCGTCCAGCGCCGTACTTCTGCTCGCCTTGGGCACCTGCATTCGCTTCATTGTCGATCGTGACAGGCAGGCCGAACTGCTCCTCGATGTACGACTTCAGCTCCACATCCTGCCATTCGAGGTTAGGGGCGAACAAGATCGTTCCCTCGCCGTCCACAATACCCGGAACCCCTATGCCGATTCCGACAATGCCGTAGGCGCTCCCCTCTGCTTCATCCATTAATTCGCGTATGCAAGCAGACAGCTGCTCGAGTGCATACTTCAGCTCCCGCTGCTTCAAGGCTCTCTCCAGCTCGGCGACCACTTGGCCTTCCAGATCCGTCAGCACCCCGCGAATATAGTTCACGCCAAGATCAATGCCTATCGCATACCCCGCCTTCCGGTCGAAAACAAGCATAACCGGCTTCCGTCCGCCGCTTGATTCCCCCGTTCCCGTCTCCAGCACAAGCTGGGAGTCGATGAGATCCTGAACGAGGCTCGATACCGTCGCCTTGTTCAGTCCCGTCCGCTCGGATATTTCAGCTCTCGATAGCGGAGCGTGCCGGAGCACGGCGTCCAGCACGATGGCGGTGTTCATTTTTTTGATCAGAGATAGATCTCCGGTTGTCTTCTGCTTCACTTCGGTATGGCCTCCGTCCGTATGGCTGCTGCCACTCATTGTATCATTTCACTGTCGTTATTTTAACACAAAAAACTTAGTTTGTTTAATAGACAAACTAAGTTTAGTCGTGTTATTCTTGTGGTGAGCGTTTTCATCAATAGGATCTTAAGGGAGGATATGTACAGTTATGACATACTTCAACAACATCGATAAGATTGAATTCGAGGGCAAGGGCTCCGACAATCCGTTCGCATTCAAGCATTATAATCCGAAGGAAGTAGTAGGCGGCAAGACGATGGAGGAGCATCTCCGGTTCGCAGTCGCTTATTGGCATACTTATGTGGGCAACGGTTCAGATCCGTTCGGGGCAGGCACGGCGCTTCGCGGCTGGGACCAGTATTCAGGCCTTGATCTGGCGAAGGCTCGCGTAGAAGCGAACTTCGAATTCATGGATAAGCTGAACATTCCTTACTACTGCTTCCATGATCGCGACATCGCACCGGAAGGCGAGACGCTGCAGGAGACGAACAAGAATCTGGATATCATCGTTGCCCAATTGAAGGAACAGATGAAGGCGACTGGCAAGAAGCTGCTCTGGAACACAGCGAACATGTTCACGAACCCGCGCTTCGTTCATGGTGCAGGTACGGCCGTTAACGCAGATGTCTATGCTTATGCCGCTGCCCAAGTGAAGAAGGGTCTGGAAGTCGGCAAGGAGCTTGGCGCGGAGAACTATGTATTCTGGGGCGGACGTGAAGGCTACGAGACGCTGCTCAATACCGATATGGCGCTGGAGCAGGACAATCTGGCTCGCTTGTATCAGATGGCAATTGCTTATGCCAATGAGATTGGCTTCGATGCACAGTTCCTCATTGAGCCTAAGCCGAAGGAGCCGACGAAGCATCAGTACGACTTCGATGCGGCGACTACGATTGCTTTCTTACAGAAGTATGGCCTGAAGGATCACTTCAAGCTGAACCTGGAAGCGAACCATGCGACACTGGCTGGCCATACGTTCGAGCACGAGATTCGTGTGGCAGCGATTAACGGGATGCTGGGCTCGCTAGATGCGAACCAAGGCGACCTGCTGCTCGGCTGGGATACCGATGAGTTCCCGACCGATCTGTACTCCACGACCTTGACCATGTATGAAGTGCTGAAGGCTGGCGGCATCGGCCGCGGCGGCGTGAACTTCGATGCGAAGGTTCGCCGTGGATCGTTCGAGAGCGACGACCTGTTCCTCGCACACATCGCTGGTATGGATACATTCGCATGGGGCCTGAAGGCTGCAGTGAAGCTAATTGACGGCAACGTGCTTGACGGCATCGTAGACAATCGCTACCGCAGCTTCAAGGAAGGCATCGGCGCGGATATCGTATCCGGCAAGGCTACACTGGCTTCTCTAGAGCAATATGCGTTGCAGAACAACCCAATCAAGCTCGAATCCGGCCGCCAGGAGCGGATCAAGCTTGTACTGAACGAAGTTATCTACAGCGTCTAATACGGGAGGGTCATCTGAGCATGAGCTATGTGATAGGGATTGACCTGGGAACAAGCGCCGTCAAGGCGCTTCTCCTGAACCGTAACGGCTCTGTAGTCGCTGAGGCTTCACGCAGCTATGGGCTGCTTCACGAGCATTCCGGCTGGAGCGAGCAGCTGCCCGATGATTGGGTGGAAGGGACGATAGCTGCCCTACGTGAGCTTGCTTCTGCTGTTGGGGTGAACGCCTCTGAAGTGGAAGGGATCTCCTTCTCCGGACAGATGCATGGATTAGTGCTGCTGAACAAGGAAGGCAAGCCCGTTCGCAATGCCATTCTGTGGAATGACACGCGGACAACCGAGCAGTGCCGCGAGATTGAGCGGGTGCTGGGCAGCAAGCTGCTGGGCATTACCCGCAATCCGGCACTCGAAGGATTCACCCTGCCGAAGATTCTATGGGTTCGGCAGCATGAGCCGGAAGTGTTCGCGGAAGGCTCGCTCTTCCTGCTGCCGAAGGATTATGTGCGCTACCGGTTAACCGGCGAGCTGCACATGGATTACTCCGACGCGGCAGGTACGCTGCTGCTCGACGTTGCAGGCAAGGCTTGGAGCGGCGAAGTGCTGGAGGCGTTCGGCCTGCCGGCCTCCTTCTGCCCGCCGCTTGTCGAATCCCATGGCCATGTCGGCAATCTGTTGCCTGACATTGCCGAGCGTACAGGCCTGCCGGCGAGCGTGAAGATCTTCGCCGGCGGGGCAGACAATGCATGCGGCGCGATAGGGGCCGGCATCCTGTCGGAAGGGCTGACGCTGTGCAGCATCGGTACCTCCGGTGTTATCCTGTCCTATGAGAATGACAAGGACAAGGACTTCGGCGGCAAGGTGCACTTCTTCAACCATGGCAAGCAGGACGGTTACTATGCAATGGGGGTTACGCTGGCTGCAGGATATTCCTTAAGCTGGTTCAAGAATACCTTCGCTCCGAACGAGTCATTCGACGAGCTGCTGGAGGGTGTTGATGCGGTGAAGCCGGGGGCAGGCGGACTGCTCTTCACGCCTTATCTGGTTGGCGAGCGGACGCCTCATGCAGACGCGTCGATACGGGCATCGTTCATCGGTGTGGACGGCTCGCATGAGCGCATTCACTTCGCACGCGCCGTCATGGAAGGCATCACCTTCTCCTTGAACGAGTCGGTAGACCTGTTCCGTGCGGCTGGCAAGAAGGTGGACCGCATCATCTCCATCGGCGGCGGTGCGCAGAATCCGGTCTGGCTGCAGATGCAGGCCGACATCTTCGGCGCTGCGGTCGTTGCGCTGGAGAATGAGCAGGGACCAGGCCTTGGCGCTGCGATGCTCGCCGCTTACGGCAGCGGCTGGTTCGGTTCGCTCGAGGAGTGTGCGAATAAGTTCGTGAAGCATGCGGCTGTCTATGAGCCGATTGAGGCTAACGTCCGCGCGTACGAGGGGCTGTTCCGCCTCTACCAGCAAGTGTACGCGCAGACGCGCAGCTTGAACGAGGGACTGGCCGCTTACCGCGGGTAGGGATTGAGTGAGCCTTGACGAGCGATCGGCCGCGTGCCACGTGAATTCGTTCGAGAGGCCTAGGCTTATGCATGCTGTGTCCCGAATGAGACGATGAGTAAGCCTTGACGAGTGATTGGCCGCGTGCCGCGTGAAGGCGTTCGAGGGACCTAAGCTGATGCATGCTGAGTCCTCAATGAGAATATGAGTATGCCTTGACTGCGATTCTGCATGCCAAGTGTTGACGCTGAGCGGGACTGTACATGTTGCTTTCCACCAGCCGCGTGCGGGGATTAGGTTTGTGTAGCTCGCGGTATGCGGTGTTTGAGTAGATGAAGCTTTATGGTGATTTGAGTTTATTTTTTGTAGGTTGCAAGTCCTTGATGATGAGTTGTCTGAGACATGCGCGAGTTGTTATTGACCGCTCTCCCGGCTAAGCCGTGAGGCGGTCTCTTTTTTTGGTAACTATCTCTTGAAGCTGCTCCATATCGACTCAGGCTTCACCCCTAGCTCGCCGGCTATTAGTTCTGCTGTGAGCCGCTGGGGCTTTTTTATTTTACCATTGCGGATCTTGGATATGGTGGTCAGTGAGATGAGCGTCGACTGAGCGAGCGAAGTGACAGACATGTTCTTGCTGAGCATGAGCATTCTCAGCTTATAAGAGGGATCCTCCTCTTGGAGGTTGAGGCTTAGGTCGGTCAGAATGACAGCGAAGCTGTGGAAGCTCCGGTTCCCGCGGTAGAATGGCTTCACGATGGCGCTCGTAATGTATTCATTGCTATCATAGCGCAGTCTGAACTGTACTTGCTCCAATGTTCCATTAACCTTCGCATATTCCATTACACGCCTCAGCAGCTTCCGATCCTGTTCAGCAACGAGCTCGAGTGCGGGCAGGTTAATGAACTTGGATGTATGGTGGCGGACAGGTGCATAGTAGCGGGTTAATGACGAGATTCGATAGTGCTCCGATATCCGGACAGCCATGGCGATCTTGTGATCTATGGCATAGTCTTCGATCCATCTGTCCATGGTCAAGTCCTTGCAGATTAGTACATAGTACGTGCGAGATTCCGTCTGCAGCTTCCGATAGGAGAGGCGAACATGAACCGAAGTCAGCGACTTCGCGATGATCATCCAGTCGAACTCCATACCGCTATCCTCTTCATCTGTTAACTGGTTCATAATCTGCTCGAAGGACAGTCCATCTCGGAACAAGCCGGCTGGATCGGTAGCTTCCAGCTCTTGTTTTTTGTACCCTGTCAGCTCCAGGAAGGCTTGATTGGTGTCGCGAATGTACCAATGCATGTAATCATACTCTAGGACAACCATAGGGTCAGCTAGTAAATAAAAAATATTGTCCACATTCTCACCTTCCATCTAAGAAGTAACCTCTTACACAACATTATCTCTTAATGTTAATTATATTGACATGAGTCCTACATAATGAATTATGCAAAAAAAATGTCGAAAACACAAGCCATTCTACCTAAGGGTTATATGGGGAGGTGGAGGTGCATTTTATGCGAGGAGAATGGGTATTGTATCCAGTAGCAGCTGTCTTGTGAAAATAAGGGGCGAAGAATGATCGTCTAAGGGAGAAGTGGATAGCTATGAGCAGTGCTCTATTATTCGAATTCACTGATGAGGCAAGTGCGCAGATCGCCGCGGGGACGCTTGCTGAGCTGGGGTATGAGCTCGTGCAGCACGATGGGCAGAGGCTTCATGTACATGTGGAGGAGCGAGATTACACGTCAGTGGTTGAGATTGCGCAGGCCAGCGGCGGGCAGCTGTCTGCTCAGTCACTCATCCGCAGCACAAGTCTGCTCGACAGCGCCTACAGTATGGATGCGATCACGATTCCGTATCATGTGGTCAATGAAGATTGGTCAGAGGACTACGCGGTGCCGAACCAAGTGGCATCGGAGCTGGGCAATCGGAGCGGTGACATGGAGGAGGATGAGGAGTTCCTGCTGAGCGAGGAGAGCTATGATCATATGTCTGGGGATGTGCACATCTAGGGGCAGGGTGAAAATTGTCGGCCGCGTTGCGCGGGCGCGTCGCGAAGATGCGGCGCTATGGCGCAGGGAAGGCGCGCTTCGCGGTCTGCAGCGCCAGAATGTGGCGCTATAGCGCAAAGCAGGCCCGCTTCGCGAGCTGCAGCGCCAGAATCTGGCGCTCGCGCTTCGTGCCCTACAGCATCACAATGTGATGCTGCAGCGGCAAACTAGCCTCGCCAGCGGCCTGTAGCATCACAATGTGATGCTGCAGCGGCAAACTAGCCCCGCCAGTGGCCTGCAGCATCAGAATGTGATGCTGCAGCGGCAAACTAGCCTCGCCAGCGTCCTGCAGCATCGGAATGTGATGCTGCAGCGTCGAACTAGCCTCGCCAGCGGCCTGTAGCATCACAATGTGATGCTGCAGCGGAAAACTAGCCACGCCAGCGGCCTGCAGCATCAGAATGTGATGCTGCAGCGTCGAACTAGCCACGCCAGCGGCCTGTAGCATCACAATGTGATGCTGCAGCGGAAAACTAGCCACGCCAGCGGCCTGTAGCATCACAATGTGATGCTGCAGCGTCGAACTAGCCACGCCAGCGGCCTGCAGCATCAGAATGTGATGCTGCAGCGTCGAACTAGCCTCGCTAGCAGCCTGCAGCATCAGAATGTGATGCTGTCAGCTCCTCCCGTCCATGCTCTCGGCCGCGCTCCTGCCGGCATTGTAGCCGGTCGTGAACGCAGCGGTAATGTTGTAGCCGCCAGTATAACCGTGGATGTCGAGCACTTCGCCGCAGAAGTACAAGCCTGCTGTGAGCTTCGATTGCATCGTCTTCGGATCAACCTGCTTGAGATCAACGCCGCCCCCGGTTACAAAAGCCTCCTCCAACGACAACGTACCGTCTACGTTAACTGGGAATGCCTTGATCCTGCTAGCCAGCTGAAGCCAAGGGCCCTTGGCGATGTGATCATAAGTGGTGTCGCCGCTTATGTCGCATTCCCTCAGCAGGAACTCTAGCAAGCGTTCCTGCATGTAGCCGCGGAGCACGTTCTTCACGGCCTTCTTCGGTTCAGCCTTGGCTAGCGCAAGTGTCTCGTCATACACTTCCGCTTCGGACTTATCCGGCATCATATCAATGGTGAGCCGAACGGTTCCTCCCGCGCCGCCAGCCGCGCCGCCAGCCGCGCCGCCAGCCGCGCCACCGCCGCTGCCGCTCACGAGGGCGGCGGCCTGCTTACGCAGCTCCTTGACGACGAACTGACTGCAGCGAAGGGCCGCTGGTCCTGACAGCCCGAAGTGGGTCATGATCATATCCCCCTCATGGGTAATGAGCTTCTTCCCCTTCGCATTCCATACGGTCAGCTCAATGCCGCGAAGCGAGAGCCCCTGCAGCTCCTTGCTGCGGATCCATCGCTCGGAGGAGGTAAGAGGGACCTCGGTCGGATACAGCTCAGTGACCAGATGCCCTGCCTTCTCCGCCCAGGGATAGCCGTCACCGGTGGAGCCGGTATGGGGGACGGACTTGCCGCCGGTCGCGATAATGACAGCCTTCGAAGCGATACGCTCCCCGGTTGTTAATCTAATACCTGCTGCCCGGTCCCCTTCATACAGCACCTCCGCAACCTTCTCGTTCGTCCGAATGCGCACGCCTTGCTCTCGTACTCTGCGCACCAGCGCGTCCACGACCGTCTTCGCCTTATCCGATACCGGGAACATCCGTCCTCTGTCCTCTTCCTTAAGTGCAATGCCCATCCCTTCAAAAAAATCAATAATATCCCGGTTGCTGAACGTGTTCAGCGCACTGAACAGAAATCTGCCGTTCCCCGGGATATGGCGAATCAGCTCATCCTTCTCCTTGGCGTTGGTGACGTTGCACCGCCCTCCGCCCGAGATGCCCAGCTTGCGTCCGAGCTTATCGCCCTTATCTATAAGAAGCGTACTTGCGCCATGCTCGCTTGCGGCAATCGCAGCCATAAGTCCGGATGGGCCTCCGCCAATAATAATGATGTCGTACATGCTATGAACACTGCCTCTCCTTAGGTAAGTGGTGCGAATACATGAAGTTATGGGGTATATTTTATAGAGATGGAGTGCAATTAGCAATGAACGGCCGCAGTTAACAGGCGGAGTTCGTTAATAAAATAATATGAACTCGCTGTACATAATGGGTTATAATGGGATGAGTTAGAGATGCAACGTGATATTCCTACGCAGGAGGGACCGACGAATGATGGACCATACCGAATGGCGCTTCGATGGATCGGATGGAACAAGATTATACATACAGGAGTGGCTTCCGCATAATCAACCCTCGCGAGGAGTTGTCGGCATCATACACGGAATGGGTGAGCACAGCGGCCGATATCAGCCTGTTGCTGATCGGTTGACCGCCGCCGGCTACGCGGTACTTGCGTATGACCAGAGAGGGCATGGCCTCTCTCCAGGCAAGCGCGGTCACACGTTCCCCATGGCAGCAGTAACCGGTGATGCTGATGCGTTCCTGAGGCATGTCATTGATCGACATCCTCTGCTTCCTCGCTTCCTATATGGACATAGTATGGGTGGTAATGTAGCTCTTAATTATGCTCTGCGCTACGAGCCTGATATTGCGGGGCTTGTGCTGACTAGTCCGTGGCTGAGGCTTGCATTCGAGCCTCCTGCTATTCGAGTATGGGCAGGCAAGCAGATTGCTAGAGTGTGGCCTTCGTTCTCCCAATCCACCAGATTGAAGTCGAGTGATCTCTACCAATCTCCGCCAGTGAATCCTGAGAAGCTAGCTGATGGACTGCGTCATGAGCGAATTACCGTCGGCACCTATATTGCTCTGCATGCAGCGGGAGAATGGGCAATGAGCAACATTGATCGTCTTCAATCTCCACTGCTGCTCATGCATGGCACCGGGGATCGAGTTACTTCATACGAGTGCAGCGGGCTAGTTGCTGAAGCTCTGGCAGATCGCTGCACCTTCCGGAAGTGGGATGTCAGTGACCACGAGGTTCACAATGGGAACAATCGCGATGAGTTCCTGCAAGCTATTGTTGAGTGGTTGGATCATAGGGTTAGAACCTGAACTTAAGGTTAGGGGGATTCGTTGTCCGTGCTAATCGACTTGCTGCTCCAGACCATCCTGTCGCTTATTCCAATGTTCGCGTTCCAGCTATGGTTCGACCGTTCCCCCAGAGCTAGAAGCATCCCTATCTTCATGGGCCTAATGTGCGGGCTAGCCATGATATTATGCATGGCTGCTGCCCCTTCTTCGGAATTCAATATGGATTACCGATTGATTCCTTACCTCATTGGAGCCTTGTATGGCGGGCTGCCTTCTCTTATCCTTCTTACTGCGATTTACGTGGGGTATCGGATGCCAGCTATGGACCATCCAACTGAACTTATTATTCTTTTCATCTTTGTCGCTGTCATGTTCACGGTGCTGCACATGTCTACAAGACATTTCCAGCAAGCGAATCGTGCCCGCAAGCAGCGCATGGCTCTCCTTCTATTCAGCGTGACCGTACTCTTCTATCTATTGTCCGTTGTCTATGCCACTGCCCGCGGTGATATGATTTGGGACGGTCCACTTATTACAAGTGTAGTCCTTGGTATTACAGGAGCGTATGGCATCGTATGGCTCTTCATCTTCACGTTGGAGAGCGTGATTGAGAAGCAGCAGCTTCAGCAGAAGCTGGAGTATCTTACCGTCCGCTATCGGGACGAGGTGGACAAGCTGCAGCAGTTCATTGATGAGACGACCTTCGGAGTAGTCATTGTCGATGTAGAGGGGCAAGTAACACAGATTAACCGAATGGCCATGGAGCTATTCAAGCTGAAGGGCAGCCGGATGAGCAGCCAGGACTGGGTGGGGCAGCCTTTCCACGAGATGATTGACAGAGAGCAGTACGAGATGTGTGTGCAACTCATTGTGCAAGCGCTGTTAGGGAATAATAAGAAGTCAGAGCTATGGATTGCCGATGAGAAGATCTACCTCAGAACCGCGTTCAGCATTCGGAATGTGGACAACAAAGTGACGGGTGCTGCACTTACTGCCTATGATATAACGGAGCTCAGCCAGCTGCGTGATGAAGTGGGGAAGATGGAACGGCTCAGTCTGGTTGGTCAGATGGCAGCCAGCATTACGCATGAGATTCGCAATCCGATGGCCGTCATCCGCGGCTTCGTTCAACTGATGCAGGAGCGCAGTCCGGATAATCAGCGGGAATACTTCCGGATTGTGATGGATGAGCTGGACCGGGCTAACAGTATTATTAATGACTTCTTGTCCCTTGCCCAGAACAGGGTCGTTGAGATGAAGGAGCTGTCTCTTCACCATATATTGAACGATCTGTATCCACTCATGCTCGCAGATGCCAATATGCGCGGGCAGTCGATTGAGCTTGGACTCTGCGAGCATATGCCTACCTACTCCTTCAATGAGAAGGAGATGAAGCAGCTGATCCTTAATCTGGCTCGTAACGGAATGGAAGCGATGGGAGATAAGGGAGTGCTTCGCATCCATACCGATGTTAAGGATGGACATATTGAGCTGCGGGTCATGGATGACGGGGTAGGCATATCGAAGGAGCAGATGCGTTCGTTGTTTGAGCCTTTTTTTACAACGAAGACGAGGGGTACAGGGCTTGGGCTTCCTCTATGCCTGAGTATCGTAGAACGGCATGGCGGCAAGATCGAGGTGGAGTCCGTGCAGGGTGAAGGGACAATCTTCGTCGTGACATTCGCCAAGCTTGCCTCATAATGGAGCAGTTCGTCGTACATACTATAGCGGAACGGCAGCTAGGTATGATTGACGAAGGAGGCACGAATGATGAGCAGACAAGAGCAGCCGGAAGGCGCAAGCAAGAATAGTTCGGGCAATCAGAAGAAGGGCCGAGAGGCTGAGCCGGGCAGCAAGGGCTACGACAAGAAGCTTGACGGCCCGAATCGTCCATCCGTCTAGGCGGAGGGGATACAGGTTGAGCAAGCGTGATGATTCTTCATTAGACCCATTCGAGATCGAGTTCCTGCCTGAGTTCCGCGAGGGTAGAGGACCTGAGGAGCCGTTCGTGAACAAGCATGGTGTGGTCATTGGGGATCATGAGTACGAGTCGCTGGAGTCGCCGCTGAATCAGTGGTCGGCGGAAGTCGACCCTGCGGTTATGGCGGGGGATGAATGGGTACATCCGTACAAGGATATCGGATTCAGGACGATAGAGAACCGAGAGTACTTCGAACAAGGGATCGTGCCGCAAGCTGGAATGTTCATGCATCCGGATAAGAACACGGCATATGGAACAGGCGAGCCTGATTCTGAGCCGGGGCGGCAAGAGGAAGAGAAGCAGCCGGAGTAGCTTATGCTCCGGTTTTTGCTTTGCATTCTGTAGGGCTGGGGGTATAATAGTAGCTACAATTAAGTAATTCATCTAATAAGGAGTGTTGTGGAGTGTCCATGCAATTCGAACGATATATGCTAGATATGGTGCAGCCGATGCGCGATGATCTGACTCGCCTCGGAATTAAGGAGCTTCGTACCCCTGAGGAAGTTGTTGCAGCTCTGCCTGACGCTAAGGGAACTGCACTTGTTGTTATTAACTCCGTATGCGGCTGCGCTGCCGGTCAGTGCCGTCCAGGTGTTGCTGAAGCGCTGGCTCATGATGTAACACCGGATCACCTGTACACGGTATTCGCTGGCCAAGATAAGGAAGCTACAGCTAAGGCACGCGAATATCTCGCACCGTATCCGCCATCTTCACCTTCCATCGCACTGATGAAGGACGGCGAACTGGTGCACTTCATTGAGCGCCACCAGATTGAGAATCGTTCCGCGGGCGAGATTGCAGCAGACCTGACAAGCGCCTTCGATCGGTTCTGCCGATAAGCGAGGGATGGCATGAGCAGCTTACAGCGTGAGATTATTGAGCGGCTGGGTGTCCAGCCGCAGATTGATCCGAGTGTGGAAGTTAGGAGACGCGTTGACTTCCTGAAGGAATATGTGCGGAAGGCCGGCACGACCGGCCTGCTCATCGCAATCTCCGGCGGCATCGACAGCGCTGTAGCGGCGGGCCTGTGCAAGCTGGCAACGGACGAGCTGTCTGCAGAGAGCGGCCGGGAGTATATGACGCTAGGCGTATTCCAGCCATACGGCGAGCAAGTGGATATTAGCGACAGCTATGCGGTCGCTGAGGCGTTCGGCCTGAAGCATAAGGTGGAGACGAACATTGCTGAGGCGGTAGATGAGATTGCGCTTGAAGTGGAGCACAGCTTCAAGTCGATTGATATGCCCCGGCATATTAGCCGCGGGGGCAAGGGCAATGTGAAGGCAAGGACGCGGATGGTGATGCAGTACGCCCTTGCTTTTGACCTCAATCTGCTCGTTGTAGGCACGGACCACGCTTCGGAAGCGATCACAGGCTTCTACACGAAGTGGGGCGATGGAGCGGTCGATATTACGCCGCTTAGCTCGCTGAACAAGCGCCAGGTTCGATTGCTTGCGGCCGAGCTGGGTGTTCCTCGGAGCGTGCTGGATAAGGCTCCCACAGCTGGACTCTGGGAAGGGCAGACGGATGAGGATGAGCTGGGCATCAAGTATGATGACAACAGCGACTACCTCGAAGGCAAGGATGTTCCTGCTGAAGTGCGTGAGAAGCTGGAGAAGCAGTATCTCAAGACCGAGCACAAGCGGTCGGCTATCCCGGGAATATAAGAGGCTCGACTTGCTGAATCAGTTCTGTGTAACGTCAGCTTCATAGGATAAGGGCGGTGCTGACGGATGATTATTGGGATTGGGCATGATCTTGCAGAGGTAGAGAGATTCAGCGCGTTGCTGCAAGGGAAGCAGCAGAGCAGGTTCATCAATCGAATCCTTACAGGCAGCGAGAGAGAGCTTGTCCTAACGATGCAAGGGGAACGGCTGGCACAATTCGTTGCCGGCCGATTCGCGGCTAAGGAAGCCGTCGTTAAGGCGCTTGGCTGCGGAATCGGCAGGATCGTGGGCTTCGCTGATATGGAGATTGCACGAGGCGCGGCGGGCGGTCCAAGCTGTCTCTTGTCCGATTCGGCATGGGCGAGATTGGAGCTTGAGCCGCAGGCGACTTCCATCCACGTCACCATCACGCATGAGCGGAATATGGCCAGCGCCTTCGCCGTCATTGAGAGGCGTTAACCATCCCCACACTTCACCCATTCTCGGTTAGAATAGGAACCTTCTGCCCATACTTGGAATATGACAAGTTAAGGCATGCGGCGAAGGGGAGTGTTGGCGGCCATGAACGGGGTGCGTAGACGCGAGACGACCAGAAGGTATAAGACGGGACAGTGGGTGCCGTATGACGGGCTGTTCTCTGATGGATGGGGCGGTGACCTCATTCTGATGGAAGGGGAGATCTTCCCCGCTCATCCGCAAGCAGGAGCGACTAACTGGACCTACGAGGGTCCTGTCGCAACGATCCATCTCAAGCCCTCGAAGCAGGATTATTACCATATGGGGTACTAGCTAGGCTTGATAAGGCTAGACCACAACAATTACTAGGAATACACAGCAAGCCCAAGGCTTCAGGCGATCATCTATGATCACTGGAGCCTTGGGCTTGTTGTCTGTTCTCTTCCACTACTGTGGATAATGGATGATCATGCTCATTCGAATGATCGAGTCGCTCTCATTATGATAGGAATGGGGCTTGTCTGCACGGAAGCGAATCGCGTGATGGGGGGCTACCTTGTAGCTCTCATCCCCAATCTTCATCGTCAATTCACCCTCGAAGAGGGTGATGAATTCCTGCGTCCCCTCGCCATGGGCATCGGATTCCAGGAAGCCGCCGGGATCAATCTCGACAGTGAATACCTCGAAGCGTCGATCCTCCTCGTACGGGAAGAAAGGGTATACACGGTACTTGCCCGTCTCTTCCGAATACTGATACAGATCTTCTCTGGACACGACAACTGTATCCGGCTGGGCATTCTGAATCAAGGCCGTGAACGAGATTTTGAGTCCATTCGCTATCTTCCATACAGTCGAGATGGTAGGGGAGGATTCTCCTCGCTCAATCTGTCCAATCATCGTCTTGCTGACTCCGGTAAGCTCCGCAACCTTGTCCAGACTTAGCTTCTTGCTCTCGCGGTGAAGCTTAAGATTCCGAGCGATGATTAGATTAATATTAATATTGTCCAAAAGCTCACTCCTCTATTGTGCTATATAGCGACTGTATTGTATGATATAGCGTATAAGCGTGCGTTATAGCGCACGAATTGTATGTTTTATGCTGCTATTTTACCACATCTGATGGAGGTTGTTCACTTGTACACCGCTGCGTTCCTGCTCTACGTCATCGTCACTGCCTTCACCCCGGGTCCCAACAACATTCTAGCCATGACTCATGCGAACAAGTACGGCCTGAGGAAGACGATGAAGTTCACGATGGGCGTATCGGTAGGCTTCCTGGCCATCATGCTGCTATGCAGCTACTTCAATCTCTTGTTAAGCAGCTACCTGCCCAAGATCCAGCTGTACCTGCAGATCGGCGGAGCGGTCTATATGGTATTCCTCGCTTACAAGATCATAACAAGTACGGCAGCGATGAACAAGCACCAGGAAGGGGAGGAAGCTCGCTTCTTCGTCTCAGGCTTGCTGCTGCAATTCATTAACCCGAATGTGATTCTGTATGGCCTAACTGCCATCTCCACCTTCGTCATTCCTGTCTATACGACGAATGAAGGGCTGATTGCTTCGTCCCTGTTCCTTGCCTTCATTGGCATGCTTGCCAGCATTAGCTGGGCTGTATTCGGCGCTATGTTCCAGGGCTTCCTGCACAAGCATCGCCGAGCGTTCAACGCGGTGATGGCTTCCTTGCTCGTGTATAGCGGAATATCGGTGTTTATCTAATAGATGATTATGGATGAGTGAGAATCTCCTGCATTAGGCGCGATAATGTGCTGATGCGGGGGATTTTTTATTTTTTGGCAGACAGCCATGCCGCAAGCGCTTCGATCTCCTCACGCTTCAGCCGCTGCTCGAAGGCTGGCATATGATCTTCCTGACCCTTCGTAATCTGAACAACCAGCTCCTCCTTAGACATCCTTGCTCCAACCTTCGTTAGGTTGGTAGCTGGTCCTATTCGGCCTTGCAGCTCGGAGCCGTGGCAGGATATACAGTTCTCCTTGTAGACGGCAGCCGTCTCGCTAGAGGCATCCGCCAGCTGAGAGGGCTTCCCTCCTTCACTGCCTCCGCATCCGGTAAGCAAGAGTATGAGCAGGAGCATGAACATCATAAGCAGCAAGGTGCTGGTTCCTATTCCAAGCTTCTTCGACAGCAGCTTCCTATCCATCTTGGCATCCCTCCGAACCTCATTGTTATTGACTATAGACTAGTATAGAACGAAGTTCTATGAACTGCCATATCTATCTTGGCCGTGTTAGGTTTATAATAGAGATCGAACGATTCATCTGTTCAGTCATGAATACCCGATCGGAGTCTATAAGCCATATGGAGACAGATTATGAGAGCATCGTAATTAACCAAATTAATCAGCTTCAGGCTGAGATAATAATGAGTGCATACAGCGAGAGCCCAGCTGGCTGGCTGGATCAGCATTCCGAGCCGGACTACTATCGGCTCTGTTATGTCATAGGGGGAAGAGGCTGGTATCGATACGACGACACCGAGCATGAGATTGTCCCAGGAAGGCTCTATCTCCTCCCTCTCGGCATGTCTCAGTCGTTCGAGGTGGAAGGAGGAGAGCTATTCTGCCGATATTGGTGCCACTTCCGGACAGAGATGGGGCGTCAGCTGGTAGAGCTGCTTCAGCTCCCATTGTCCGTTGAGGTGAAGGATGAAGCCTATATGACGCAGCTCTTCCATAGACTGATTAGTCTGGACAGCGCGCCTGCATTAACTAGGAATCTTCGGCTAAGATCTGTCCTGCTCGAGATTGTCGCTTATTATCTAGATGAGAGTATGGTCGGCGGGATCGGCAATTCATCGGAAGATATTGATCAGCTGAAGGATGTGTTCGCTTACATTGAGGAACGGCTCGCTGACAATATTCAAGTGGAAGATCTGGCCCGAGCGGCGTATGTTCATCCGAATTACTTCATCACCCTGTTCAGGAATATGACCGGTTGTTCGCCTATTCAATACGTCACACAGAGAAGACTGCTTCGTGCCAAGGAGCTGCTGACAAGTACGGATGAGCCGATATCGGCGGTTGCGCGGAGAGTCGGGATGCAGAATCATTATCTCTCCCGTGTATTCAAGCGGCATATCGGACTTACGCCGATGCAGTACCGCAGAATTGGGCAAGGGACGACGAGCGGCTCAGCAAGCTTAGAGCGGAGTACTTAGAAGGAGATTATATGACAGAGACAAGGATTGCAGAGCAATACTTCAGCACGGAGCTGCTGGCATGGTACCGGAGGATGAAGCGGGACTTGCCATGGAGGATGAATCACGATCCCTACCGAATCTGGGTGTCGGAGATTATGCTGCAGCAGACTCGGGTAGATACGGTAATTCCGTACTATGAACGGTTCATGGAGCGGTTCCCGACGATTGGGGCTCTGGCTGAAGCGCCCGAGGAGGAAGTGTTGAAGTGCTGGGAAGGGCTTGGCTACTATTCAAGAGCACGTAATCTCCAGGCTGGAGCACGTGAGGTTGTTCAGCACTATGGGGGCCAGGTGCCGGATGACAAGTTATCGGTTGCAGGACTTAAGGGAGTCGGGCCATACACGACCGGAGCCATTATGAGCATTGCCTTCAACCGTCCGGAGCCGGCTGTCGACGGCAATGTGATGCGCGTCCTCTCACGATACTTCTGCCTGGAAGAGGACATTGCCAAGCCGAAGACAAGAGTGGGAATTGAGAAGCTTGCAGCTTCCCTCATTCCGGAGGGTGCCGC
This sequence comes from Paenibacillus sp. GCM10023252, assembly GCF_042653305.1. Lineage (NCBI taxonomy): Bacteria > Bacillati > Bacillota > Bacilli > Caryophanales > Paenibacillaceae > Paenibacillus > Paenibacillus sp. GCM10023252. The sequence continues at coordinate 74,089 of NZ_JBHSHW010000008.1, read as the reverse complement.
TGGAGACTTCAATCAAGCGCTGATGGAGCTTGGCGCGCTCGTATGCACACCGAAGTCGCCAAGCTGTCTGCCTTGCCCGGTGATGGAGCATTGTGCAGCCAGGCTTGCAGGCAGGGAGCATGAGCTGCCTGTGAAGACGAAGGCGAAGAAGGCAAGAGACGAGCAGCGTGCTGCTGTCATCGTGATGGGCACAGGGGAACACGAAGGTCAGATACTCGTTCGCAGGCGGCCGGATACCGGACTGCTCGCCCAGATGTGGGAGCTACCCCATGTGCTGCTGTCAGGGGCTGCGGAGGGCGACCGCCCTGCGACTGTCTTGTCAGCGGCTGAGCAGGCTGTCCATGCGGAGGTACTGACGCGTTCGCTGCTTGAAGAGACAGGTCTGCTCATCCGGCCTCGCAGCTGGTGGATGGACACTGACCATATCTTCAGCCACATCCATTGGAAGCTTCATGTGTATCTGGCCGACTTGGGCAGCGTTGAGACGGGGCAGGGAGCAGCAACAGCAGCAACAACAACAGGAGGACAGACCGTAACATTCGGGAAAGCCTTGTACAGCCCTCAGCGTGGTATGGATGAATTAGGCGCAGCTATTGCTGCGGAGCAAGGGGCGCTCTACTCCGCTGACGGCAGCGGCCATGCAGCCCGCAAGGAGCTGCCTGAGGAATACCGCTGGATTGGTGCTGAGCATCGGAAGGAACTTGCGTTCCCGAACGTGTTCGTCCGATTGCTCAGGGAATATTGGGCTTAGGTCATTAATGGGCTTAGACCGCTTGGCTGAAGGTTGATTGGCTAGCCCGCCTTAGAGAGGAGATAGCAACATGTCGAAGATGCTGGAATTGCTGCTAGAGGAGAAGATTGTCGCGATTCTGCGAGGAATTGAAGACCGCCATGCCGATGAAGCGGGCAGAGCCCTGATCGATGGCGGAATTCGCCTCATGGAGATTACGATGAATACGGAAGGTGCTCCTATCATCATTGAACGATGGAGGAGGCTGTTCGATGGACAAGCCGCGATCGGGGCCGGTACGGTGCTGGATGTGAAGATGGCCGAGCAGGCGGCTGAGGCTGGCGCGCAGTTCCTCATCTCTCCGAATCTCGATGAGGAAGTGATTGCTTATGGCCGGGAGAGAGGAATCTCCGTCTGGCCGGGGGTGATGACGCCTACCGAGATTGTGAAGGCTTGGAAGGCAGGGGCTGAGGCGGTTAAGATCTTCCCTATGGGGACGCTTGGACCTAAGTATCTCACCGAGCTGAGGGGGCCGCTCGCAGATATTCCTATGATTGCGACTGGGGGAGTTCATCTGGACAACATTGGGGAGTACTTCTCCTCAGGTGCGAATGCAGTTGGGATGGGCGGCAAGCTGGTTAATCTGGAGGATGTTCGAGCCGGCCGATTCGACTTGGTTGCGGAGCGTGCAAGACAGTTCACGACCAAGGTGAAGAACCTGTATAGCTAGATCAGAAGAACCTTCGTAACTAGAGAAGAACCTGCCTAATTAGATCAGAACAACCTGCGTAACTATATCAAATACTGCTCACAAGCAAGCCCCTTCCCCTAGCGGAAGGGGTTTCTTCGTATAGGCTGGTTACTCCTTCCCTAGTTAGAACATAATATAGGCAAGCTATGGCAATGGAAGGAGGATTACCTAATTCATGAACACGAAGAGGCTGCCGTTCTCCTTGGTCGCAATGACCATCCTCATGAGCACCGGAATGATGAGCCATGTAGAGGTCATTCCACTTCTGCTGGAGACGGCAGGGAGAGACGCTTGGCTCAGTATAATAGTGATAGCCCTGCCATACTTGCTATGGGTTGCTGCTCTGCACGCTATTATTAGCAAGATGAATGGGGAGCACCCGGTGGTGTGGCTGAAGAGTCGTCTTGGCAATGGAGCGGCTAAGGTATTCCGGATGATGTGGTTATTGTACTTCATCTTGTTCGTCTACGTTACATATCAAGATACGCTGACATGGACGAATACAACCTATCTTCAGGTAACACCTGAACTGTTCGTTGCCATCTTCCTAGGGGCACTGTGTACAGGAGTCAGTATTATCGGAATTCGGTCTGTTCTCCTAGCTAGCGGGATATTCCTTCCTCTAGTCGTGTTACTGGGATTCTTCATCATGTTCACCAACTCCGCGAACAAGGATTATAGTTCCATATTTCCTATACTGGCGCGGGGCGTCCAGCCTGTCATGAACAGCCTGGTGTTCCTAAGCGGAGGCTTGACGGAGCTAATTATGATTATGTTCCTTCTCTCTTATTCAAGAGCTGTCTCGCGTAATCGCCTAGTCCTGCTCAGTGTCTTCTTAATCGTGTTGACGCTTGGTCCAACGCTTGGTTCGATTAGTGAGTTCGGACCTATCGAGGCTGCCAAGCAGCGATATCCCGCCTTCGAGCAATGGAGGCTGATGCAGCTTGGTCACTATATTGAACATATGGACTTCTTCTCCATCTATCAATGGCTCGCTGGTGCATGTGTACGTATGTCGCTCGGCTTATGCCTAGCTCTAGAGATGCTGCAGCTTAAGACGGTGAAGGGCAGAGTGATAGGAGCATTGTGTCTGCTGCTGGCGGAGTTGACGTTAATTATGATGCCCTTGAACGATATGGCCTTCTTCATGCTCCTCAAGTCAGTGTACTTCCCTGCGGTGCTGGCATTCCATCTATTCATGTTCACCTTATTCGCAGTACTTGCTCTTCGGGGAGAGAAGTCAGCACCAGCTGGCTTATCTGCTACAGAATAGAGGAGGATGAGGATATGGATGAGATCAGCGTTCGTGAGCTGTTCAGGAACAGTCATGATGTACAGATAAGTGCCATGACCATTCAGAGGGAAGAGAGCCCGCTCCACCTGCTGCTTGTCTATTGCAGCGGACTTGCAGATGTGAAGCAGCTTAATGATTATGTACTCCATCATCTGCAGCGAATGATTGAGACGCATTCGGATATACGCAATCTTAATCAATACGGCCCGCTCAGGCTGCAATCTGTGAGTTCATCCCCTACAGCCGATCTGTTGACGGCTGCTGTGTTCGAAGGCAGTCTGGTCGTGTTCATAACGGATGCCGAGGAGCAGAAGCTCTGCTATAAGCTGGATATCGGTAATGCACCGAAGCGTAATCCAGAGGAATCCTCTACAGAGGTTGCAGTCAAGGGGGCGCGAGATGGATTCACAGAAGATATTACGACGAATATTGCCCTGATTCGGAAGAGGCTCCGCACGGCTTCGTTATGCTGCGAGATGACGACGGTAGGACGGAGGAGTCAATCGAAGGTAGCCCTCTTGTATGTGAATGATATTACGGATCCAGCGTTAGTTGAAGAAGCAAGGAAGAGAATAGCGGCAATAACTATCGATGCGCTGAACAATAGCAATCAGCTGGAGAGTGCCTTAGCTGATCGACCATTAAGCATATTCCCTCAGCTGGACTACGTTGGACGTCCAGACTATGTTACGGAAGCACTCATGGTTGGACGTATGGTTATTCTCGCTGAAGGCTCGCCTAACGCCATCATTGCACCAGTCTCCTTATTAAGCATGCTTAAGACGCCTGAGGACCTATATTTACCCTATTACTTCGTTTCTATCGAACGAATATTGCGATTTGTGGGTTTTTTCGTTGCGGTATTTCTACCTGGCTTCTGGATTGCTCTGACCAGCTTCAACATGGACCAGCTACCATTCACCTTGCTCGCTACGGTAGCCATGGCACGGAGCGGGCTTCCGCTCCCCTCTACACTGGAGGTGTACCTCGTCGTCATTCTCTTCGAGCTGTTCCGGGAGGCTGGCGTCCGTCTCCCCAAGACGGTAGGGCAGACGGTTGCCGTCGTAGGAGGGCTCATTATCGGGGAGATGGCAGTAGCTGCAGGAATAACCGCACCTACGATGATTGTCGTCGTATCGGTCTCGACGATCGCTGCATTCACGCTCGTTAACCAATCACTTAATGGTACCGTTACGCTGCTAAGATTCTTCGTCCTTACTCTTACCACCTTGCTAGGCATGTTCGGGTTCATGCTGTCCTTCCTGTGTATGATCTTCTACATGACGACCCTACGGTCATTCGGCCGTTCTTATATTACTCCAGTATCTCCTCCGGTATGGAATGAGCTGCTTCCTGCGCTGCTGCGTAAGCCATTCGTTAAGAATAAGACGAGGCCTGCCGAATTGAATACAACCGATTCTACTAGACAAGGGGAGGGTCAATAATGACGACTAAGACTCTCCTTAAGGGATTGATGTTGTTCGTATGCTTCATGCTGCTTGCAGGGTGTTGGGACAAGAAGGATCTGCGGGATAATCTATTCGTATCCGGCATTGGAGTGGATTACAAGGAGGGGCAATATACCTTCTACGTACAAGTGTTGAACTTCGCATCCATTGCCAAGACAGAAGTACGGTCACCAGATGCGTCTGTCGCTTGGGTCGGCCAAGCCTCGGACAGCAATCCTTACATGGCGATGAAGAAGTTGAACGAATATAGCTCACAGCAGAATCTGTATTACGGACATGTTAATTGTATTGTACTCGGTGCAGAGGTTCTGAAGAAGAATATTAGCAAGCTGTTCGAAGCGCTGTACCGTTCATCGGATATTCGATATCAGACTTGGCTGTTCGCTACGGATCAATCTATTGAGGAGCTATTCGCGTCTCGATCCGTCCTTGATCTATCTCCTGAGTTAACCTTGCTGCACAATGCACGTCCGGAAGGGCCTCTTGATTACGCTCTCGTTCCGATGAATAAGGTAAGGCTGTTCCTTAAGAATTACGAGGAAGCAGGCAACACGGTCATGCTTCCTTCCCTCTCCATTAACTCAGACACCTGGATATCGAAGGGCAAGGGGGCTAAGGTGATAGTCGCCAAGGGGGTATACACCTTCTACAACAGGCAACTTCGAGGCAGCTTCCCGAAGGATAGCTTGAGGGGGACCCGATGGAGTGAAGGTGGACATGCCTTTCCCTTGCATGTGCGATGGAGCAATGGTGAAGCGGTGATGATTGTAACCCGGGTTAGGAAGCATATTACTCCAGTTGTTCGCGGCTCTGAGCTCGTCTATCAGATGAAGGTGAGTGCCACTATGCGTATCGATATGTTATCGGGGAAGTTATCTACAGCTAAGCTGACAGAGCAGGTCAAGGAGGAAGTGACGGAGGATATTATAAGTACATACGAACGGGGAGCAGCAGCGAAGGTCGACTTGCTTGGTCTGGAGGAGACGCTGCACAAGCATCACTATTCGTTATGGAAGAAGCATAGTCTAGAGAAGACGGGCAAGGTTGGCCGCCTTGAGCCTCAGGTAGAGATATATATTAAGGATTCGTCAATCTTCAAGCTATGAGCATGGTGTGAGTAACATACAAAAAAATCGCCTGCGGCCGAATCGGCTGCAGGCTTCAATAGAGAATATATAATAAAGGGGGGTCATGTCCTTATTGTAAGGGGGCTAGCTGAATGTAATCTTAGAGGAAGATTACAGTTGTGTTACAAAGCACGGATGGGATGTGCTCATAGGTGGCACGAAAAAATATATGGAACAAGAAATAACGCTATGATATAATCATAAGCGTTATTGGCATTTAAAATTTGAGTTCGTGCAGTTTTATCCTAATTTAATTGTACACCTCAAATTAAGATCTGTCAATGCTCTTTTTTAAACCTAATACAGTGGAAAAAGGAGTGTGTTCGGGCAACTATGAATACGATCAATTGGAGGCAGGAACAAGAGCGGCTGGAAGAAGTGAAAGAGAAGCTGCAAGCTAGAATTGCTGAATTAGAGCCGGAGGTTGCAGGGTTGCATAATCAAGCCTCGGACATACGCAAGCGATTCTGGGAAGAAGTGACGATTAATACAAGCACGCAAGAAGACTTCGAGGAGACCTTCTACACCATTAACCAGCAGAGCGCGGTACTTGCGGAACGGGAGCGCGGGCACAAGCTGATGAAGCAGCAATGGAGCAGCATGAATCGTCTGCTTCCGTCTCCTTACTTCGGGCGGATTGATTATCTAGAGGATGGTCTGAACGCTAGCGAGCGAATCTATATTGGCGTATCTTCCTTCATTGATCGAGACGGCCTCAGCTTCCTCATCTATGACTGGCGGTCTCCCATAGCGAGCCTATACTACGACTATCCGCCCGGCCAAGCGTCTTATGACACACCAGCTGGACGAATCAACGGAAGGATCGAGCTGAAGCGGCAATATCAGATTCAGAATGGCCAGCTTCGCCATATGTTCGATGCGAGCGATACGATCGGAGACGAGCTGCTGCAGGAGGTACTCGGCCAAGGTGCGAATACACAGATGAAGAGCATTGTGGCAACGATACAGAGGGAACAGAACGCTATTATTCGTAATGATAAGAGCCGGATGCTTATCGTACAAGGTGCGGCTGGAAGCGGTAAGACGTCCGCGGCCTTGCAGCGGGTAGCCTACTTGCTGTATAAGCATCGCCAGACCATCAAGGCTGATCAGATCGTGCTTTTCTCACCGAATGCCATGTTCTCGAGTTATATCTCTACCGTCCTTCCGGAGCTCGGGGAAGAGAATATGCAGCAGACGACCTTCCAGGAATACATGGATTACTGGCTAGGTTCATCGCTTCGGTCGGAGGATCCGTTCGACCAGATTGAATATGTGCTGACCGAGCAAGGAGCACAGGGATACGAGGCTCGTCTTCAGGGTATGGAGTACAAGACTTCTCGTGCTTACCTTGAAGCGTTAGAGAACTACGGCAAGCGGCTGGGGCAGGAAGGCATGCCGTTCAACGCCATTCGGTTCCGCGATCGCGACCTGATTACCGCGGAGCGAATGAGAACGGAGTTCTACCAGTATGACCGCTGCCTGCCTCTAAGCAATCGTGTGGCACTCTTGCAGGAATGGCTGCTGGATGAACTAACCTCACTGGAACGTCTGGAACGGAATGCGTCATGGGTGCAGGATGAGCTTAGTTATATTGACCCCGAGCATTATGAGGAAGTATTCGAAGAGCTGCATCAAGACAGGGAAGTATTCGACCTCGCGGAACAATATGCCACGATTCACGAGATGGTGACGGGCAAGCGCAGGCGAGATGAAGGTGACTTCGACTTCGCCCGGCGGGAGGAGGGATTGCTCCGCCGAAGAATTGTAGCAGAGGGCATGAGACCGCTTAGGATCGGTGTGAAGAAGTTCTCATTCATAGATATCAGAGAGCTCTATATGCGCTTATTTGAAAACGAGGCAGCATACGAGATGCTAACGAATGGGGCCTCCGTTCCTCCGCTGTGGCCTGAGATCTGCAGGCAGACGAAGGAGAGGCTGCTCCGAAGTGAATTGTTCTACGAAGATGCAACTCCGTATCTGTATGTGAAGGAACTGGTGGAAGGGGTAAGGACGAACTCGGACATTCGTTATGTATTCGTTGATGAGGGTCAGGATTATTCGGCGTTCCAATATGAGTATCTGAAGAAGCTGTTCCCACGAGCTCGGATGACGGTGCTGGGTGATATGGGGCAAGCCATTCACATGCAGTCTACCAGTCTGGATGCATCCGATTCGCCGCTGCTGAGTCTGTATGGCCAAGAGGACACGACTCTTATTCGTCTCCTTCGCAGCTATCGTTCAACGAGGGAGATCGTGGAATTCACGAAGGGGATGCTTCCAGGAGGGGAACGAATTATACCGTTCGAGAGGAGAGGTCCGAAGCCTCAGTTGATGAGACTGAACGGCGGGGAGATCAGGGATATGCAGATTGTGGCTGACATCGCGGCTCTCAGAGCCGAAGGCATTCATTCTATTGCTGTCATTACGAAGTCCGCTGCTGAGAGCCGGGAAGCCTATGAATCGTTACGGTCGATCGGAAGTGAAGCTGTTCAGCTCATTACGAAGGAGACACTCGGTTATGAGCAAGGAGTGATGGTCATTCCCGTGTATCTCGCTAAGGGCATTGAGTTCGACGCAGTCTTCATCTATGAAGCTTCTCCTGAAGCTTACGGGCGGGAGTGTGAGCGCAAGCTTCTCTATACGGCGTGTACTCGGGCTATGCATCGCCTTCATCTCTATACGACAAGCGATTGGTCACCGTTCATTAAGGCGTTGCCTGCGAGTATGTATGAGCAGCATGCGGTAAGTCAGCTCTAACTTAACATACTCCTATTAACCTTGGCTGAGGCGGGTATCTCTTTATTCCTTCCTTTGCTCACTATCCCCTTCGCTAAGGAAGAAGTTTACTCTCAGAGCACTCGGTCACAGAAATAGATTAACCAGGCACGGACTACCGTCGATACGCAGCCGGTGTCACTCCAGTGCTCCTCTTGAACAGCATGCAGAACTGCTGCACGTTGCCGTACCCACAGCTGTCAGCGATGGCGGTAATCGTCTCTTGTGACTGGAGGAGGAGCTGCTTGGCCTTCTCCAGCCGCAATTCCATAATGTAAGCCTTGGGTGAGTAACCGGTATGAAGCTTGAATAAGTGGCGGAAGTGGTCGTAGCTATAGCCCGCAAGCTTGGCGAGCGTACGGCCATCCAGCGGTTGATTGTAATAGTGCTCCATATAGCTCTTCGCATAGGCTATGCTTGTATCTGGCTCGGTCAGCTTCGGCTGCTCGGAGGTCTGGCGGCTAAGCTCGATAATAAGCTGCTGAAGCAGTAGGTCCACTGTCTTCGTGTAATAGGGCAGCTTAAGCTCCAGCTCCTCATGCATCAGTTCAAGGATGCGGACCAGGGAACGCCGATTCGTATCATGATATAGTCCTTGCGTCAGCGCAAGCTCCGAGTTGTCCGTATGGAAGCCGATGAACAGCACTTCGGTAGCCTCTATTCGTAATTCATCATGAGGCGTATGCGGCGGAATGAGGGCGTAGGTATGGGCAGAGTAGCTGTAGGAGCTGTCTCCAACTCTCGTCGAGCCGCATCCGTTAAGGTAATAGACAAGCTCGAAGGAAGCGTGCAGGTGCTTGTCAATATAGCTGTTCTCTTCCCTAATCATGCGGTACAGGAAGGCAATAGAGCTGTTCATCAGACTTGCTCATCCCCAATTCATATAAGGATTCAACCGATTCGTGGAAGCGTATCCCACTACCCCATGATAGATTGGAGAGGAGATGAATTCAAGGAGCTGAAGCAAGATGACGACAAGAATTATTCTAGATACGGATATTGGAACAGATGTGGATGATGCTATGGCGCTGGCGCTTGCCATGCGTTCCCCGGAGCTCCAGCTGGAAGGTGTAACGACGGTATACGGTGATGTGCATCTACGCGCTCGTATGGCGGCCAAGCTGCTGCAGCTGGGTGGAAGATCGGATGTGAGGGTCATGGCTGGCATTCAGCAGCCTCTGCTTCACAATCGCAAGATCTGGTGGCCGGGCTATGAGGGGGTCGGCGTTATCGAGGAAGATGAGACAATTGCATACGATAGTCAGCATGCGGTCGACTTCATTATTGATACAATCCTGAGCAATCCGGGGGAGATTACCCTTGTTCCTATTGGACCTCTTACGAATATTGCGGTTGCGATTATACGAGAGCCGCGGATCGTCAGCCGCGTTCGTGAAGTCGTGATGATGGGCGGGGTTACCCGGCTTGGCGATAATGGAAGAGAGCTGCCTCATCTGGAGCATAACATCAAGTGCGATCCGGAGTCCGCATCGCTGGTGTTCCGAAGCGGAATGCCGATAGTCATGGCAGGGCTCGACGTGACGAACAAGGTGCTCATTGGCCGGGATGACATCGAGCGGCTGCGCGCAACAGGCACAGCGCTGAATGCGGCACTCGTCTCCTTGCTTACCACCTTCTTCAATACGTGGAACATGGACGAGAGCCGGATGCATGATCCTCTTGCTGTAAGTATTCTGCTGGATCGCACACTCGTACAGACCGAGCGGATGAAGGTAACGGTGGAGTATGACCACCGGGAAGCGTTCGATACCGAAGGTTATGTCATGGACCGCGGATCAGGGCAGACCGTCGCTATACGGGACGAGTCAGGCCAGGTGGATGTCTGCTTGGATGTAGACGGGAAGAGGATGATGAGCGTGTTGATGGAGAGGCTATGCTGAGATAAGTACAGTTCATCTCATGCAGAATAAGAGAAGAACGAAGAACAGCCAAGCTTCCCTATTGGGGAGACTTGGCTGTTGTCTTGTCCTCGAACCTTGTCCAGTCGACGGTCGCCTCCAGCAATACGGACAGCAACACTCCGACGATGAGGCCATTGCTAAGCAGCGGCTGCAGGACGGTCGGAAGCGAAGAGAACACTGAGGAGGGCGTATGCATAATGCTGATCCCGAGCAGGAACGGCAAGGCGAGCCGATAGATGGTACGGGAGTCGAAGGACCAGCCGCGGAGCGTCCGTACGGCCGTGCCGAACATCTGGAGGTACGCCACGAACAGCACGGCACTGCCTACGGTTAGAGGCAATGCAGCCAGCGCATGGCCCAGAGGAGTAACCAGTCCGAACACCATGAACAGTCCGCCTCCGATGGTTAGCGCATTGCGGTGCAGGATGCGGGTACTCTCTAGCAGCCCGATAGAAGAAGCGAACGTGCCGAATGGCAGTTGACCGAGCGCAGGCGAGGCAAGAGAGAACAGCCCGCTAATCAGATAAGAGCGGCGATACTGGGCCGGCGTGGCGGAATCGCCATAGTTGTTGGCATACGCGGTCAGCGAAGTGACGGTATTAGACATGTTAATCAACCCTACTATGAAGGAGGTGAGCATAATGCCCAGCTCGAAGCGTGGTGCGCCCCACGGGAACCAAGTGAAGGATGTGGGTCCACTCGAATGAGAGGGAGGCGGAGTATGGGGAGCCAGATCCGTGCCGTACAAGATGGCGAAGGCTGCCCAGCCTGCCATAATTCCCGTTAACAGCGCGTAGTTGCCGAGCGTACCGCCTCTTAAGTAGATTAGACCGACGAGGAGAGCCGTGCCTATCGAGAGCAGCGTTACGCCGGGATTCAGCGTTCCTTCCCCTCCTATGCCCAGCATTCCGCGGAAGAACGTCCCCATCAGCTGAGCAGTCAACAGGAAGAGGAAGACGCTGATGACGATGGGATTGAACAGGCGAATGAGAACCTGGGAGAATCCGAGCAGTCCAAGTACAATCATAACGACAGCAGCCAGCATATAGCCCGCTGCCAGCCCGCCTCCCACTTCAACTAGAGATAGACTGCTGCCCGTTCCGGCCGTTGCCGCTATACTGAGCGTGAAGCCCCACCAGATGCCGGCGGGTCCGTCCATCAGCGCCCGGCGATGACCGAACAGAGCCTGGCATACGCAGGCCGCTCCCGTCAACAGGAAGGACAGTTGCACCGATTGTGCCACTTGATCTGGTGTAAGACGGAACGCTTGTCCTAGTGTCAATGGGACGACCAGCGTGTTGGTTAAGATGAAGAACATCCATTGTACCCCGGCGAGCAGAATACGTGGGGAGAATGATGAGGATTGCATGAATGGATACAACCACCTTATCTTAAGATTGATGAGTGACTATTATGCCACAGATGAGAGGAATTGAGTATTGCGGGCATTGCTGCCAAGCAGCTAGAGGGTGGCAGTCGTTCATTTTCGTTAGAGATGAATAACGCAGTTGACAGCTAAGGTGCTGAACGCAAGGTTTTCTCGGTTGAAGGACTACTACGGGGAAGCCGTTAAGTGAATGAATTGGCTTGATCCAGCAGGGGTGTCATCCTCTCTGCTGAGCCTGTCTTCGGTAGACGGTCGGGGAGACCGAGAATCTCTCCGTGAATCGGCGTGTGAAGTAGAAGGCATTGTCGAAGCCGACGAGGTAAGCAATCTCCTTGACTGAGCTTGATGTTAATTCAAGGAGCTTAGCCGATTTGTACAGCCTGGATGCGGTAATCCATTCCTTGACGGAGCAGCCAGTCTGCTCCTTGAACAGATGGCGGAACCGCGACTCGGACAATTCAGCCGCACGCGACAAGTCAGCCAGGCTGTGCTTCTCCCCAAGGTGAGTAATCATATATTGCATGGAGAGGGCGATTCGTTCATCCAAGTGAAGCGGGCTTGACGCCTGGATGCTCGCTTGATTGGCAAGCAGGATGACTTCAGCCAGCGACAACCTGGCGAGCTCTCCGCTCCATCTGTCATCTATCGCGGCATCCTGTACAAGCTTCATGAGAGCGTTCTCCATTCTGCTCCGCTGCGTGCCCGCGGGTATGGAGATTCGCACGAACCCCTCCTCTGTCTTAGGCAGCCCCATCCAAGGCTCCCACTCTGGCAGAGGAAGGAAGTGTGCCCATAGCAATTCCCAGCCATGACCTTCGTCTGCAGCGTAGTGATGCGGAGTACCGGGTGCGAGCAAGACGAGGTCACCTTCATGACAGCTATGAATCTCATGGTCTAGGCGGAAGGAGCCCTTCCCCGCTCTGGTATAGATGAGCAGCCAATCCTTCGTGCCACGGGTGCGGTGACCGTAGAAGCCATAGGATTCAATATAATGGCCTGCCAGGAGAACGCCTGTAGTTGGCGTTGCTTCCTGTTCATATTGATAGAGATACTTATTGCTCATAATCGTCACCAGTCCTTCCAGCATGCTGATTAAGTTGGCGATGTGCAGCCGATTCGTATAGGTATTCAGCCTTCCTCTTCATACTAATCTAACAGAGTAATCGATATGATGGTACTACAACGATTGCTATTACAGTATTCAAGAGAGGCGGACTGAGGGGAATGTCCATTTGGTTAAGCGAGTCTCAGATCGAGTAGTTCCATAAGGAAGGGTATCTCATCGTTAGGAACCTGTTCAAGCAAGAGGAGATTACTGAGATTAAGGATAACTTCATGTCTATGCACGCAGCGGGGCCAGTGCCTGGCTACTTCGAACCGAAGTCTGAGGAGGAGTCGGGCGGTGAGCCGCTTAAGCAATATCCTCGGGTGCTGTACCCCCATCGCTTCAATGATACGGCTCGCAAGTACATGTTGAAGTCTGAAGTGTTGGATGTGCTTAGAGACTTGATGGGGGAGGAGCCTCTTGCCGCGCAGAGCATGTTCTACTTCAAGCCGCCTGGCGCCAGAGGCCAAGCCTTGCATCAAGACAACTATTATCTGCGGGTTGAACCCGGAACCTGTGTAGCAGCTTGGACGGCTGTGGATGATGCGGATGAAGGCAACGGAGGATTGCTGGTCGTTCCCCGGACGAATCGTATCGACATCCAATGTCCCCATGAAGCAGACCCTGCGCAGTCCTTCTTCCGCGACGAAGTCGACGTGCCTGACGGAGCGGAAGCTGTGCCAGCAATCATGCAATCAGGCGATGTCCTCTTCTTCAATGGCAGCACCATTCACGGCTCCTACCCCAACCACTCCAAGGATCGATTCCGACGTTCCTTCATCTCTCATTATGTCGGTGAATCAACGACCAAGCTGGGCTTCCATATACATGACGACCTGTACAGGGCTAGCGGTGAGGTCATCGAGCGGGATAAGAACAAGGATGCCAATCCATGCGGTGTAGAATTCGAGGGAGCTCCGCATTAGCACATTCACTTTTTAGACTATTTGTCCCACGGCAGGTACGATGTAGGCATGGAATTCATGGCTGGTATCCGACGGGGGACAGATGAGCAGATCTAGTGACACTTCATTAACCTATGCCAAGACAATTGGACAGGTCATCTCCTATATCCATCAGCACTTATGAAGTGATTAGGGGACTAACGGATCCTGAACTGACCGAGCAGTATTATTTTGGAAGCCGAATTCGGTCTGACTGGCAGGTTGGGGACACTTACAGCTATCGTAATCCGGATGACAGCATTCTGCTCGATGGTAGCATAGTGGCGTTAGAGCCTGGGACTCGAATTGTCATGACGTTCCGTCCGGTATGGGCATATGGTGATCAACCGCCGGTGTCCGAGGTCGTGTATGAACTGGAGGCAGCGTCTCCGAGCGTAACCCAGCTCACTCTCACGCACAGAGGGCTGCCAGCTGAAGATCCTGTCTCTGACGGTATCAGAGCGGGTTGGGTTCAGATTCTCACAGGACTCAAGACCGTCGTTGAGAAGTAGAGAAAAAAAAGCTGACAGGTATCCTTAGCAGGATGACCCTAGTCAGCTTCTTACATATGATACTGCTATAGCGCTGGCGCAGCTCCTCCATCGATATTGACAGAGGTTCCTGTGACGTAGGACGCGGCTCCCGATACCAGGAAGGCGATGACCTTCGCGGCTTCCTCGGTACGGCCGATTCGTCCGAGCGGTACGCCGTGCTTCGGATCGGAAGCGAACTGCTCCCAGGTTAAGTGAGGAGCTGACGACTTCCACTTCTGTTCGATCTGATGGCTGCGAATGAGTCCGATGCCTACCGTATTGACTCGAATGTTGTCCGGTCCTAGGTCCTTGCTCATCGCCTTCGTCAGCGCCATACCGGCTGCCCGGGACACCGTCGTCGGAAGCGAGGAGGCAGGAGGGGTCTTCGCCATGGAGGCGGTCACATTGACGATGGAGCCGCCCCCTGCCTCGCGCATGTATGGGATGACGTAACGAGAGCAATGAATGGCTCCGAACAGCTTCAGATCCAGATCCTGCTGCCAAGCGTCAGCCCCTACTTGCTCGAACGGCTGAGCGGCTGAAGTGCCGGCATTGTTGACCAGAATATGAATTCGACCGCCATAATAGGCGGCTGTCTCCTCTATAATCCGCTTGCAGTCCTGCTCGAGCGTCACATTCGCCACGATAGTCAAGCACGATGCCCCAGTTGTCTCCGCTATGATGGATGCAGCTTCCTCTAGCTGCTCCTTGTTCCTTGCCGCGATGGCAATCTTGGCGCCTTCCTTCGCTAGCTGCACGGCTGTCTCAAGTCCGATTCCTCGGCTACCCCCGGTAATGATGGCGATCTTGCCCTCTAGCTCCAGATTCATATTCAATCTCCTCCCTAGCTTAAGATGCTCGTATAGCTCCTATCATTATAACAACTATAGGGTACTGGCTGTCCATTCCAATCGGCTTACTTGCCATATAATCTCCGATATTCCGTAGGTGTCACACCCTCATGCTCCAGGAACCGCTTGTTGAAGTAGCTGCTGCTCGGATAACCTGCATCTGAGGCGATCTGCCCGATATTCGCATCCCTTCTGTCGAGCAGCCACTGCTTGGCCATCTGGAGCCGACAGCGTGTGATGAAGTCCATCGGCGTCATCTGCATCGCCTTGCGGAACAGCTTGCAGAAGTAATGGACACTAATTCCCGACCGTTCCGCCCACTCCTCCAGTATGAATGGCTTGCAGGCCTCCTGCTGCATGAGAGGAAGCAGGTCCAGTATACGGTTCGCGGCCGTGCTGGGCTTGCTTCCCGTTATCGGAATGGCTTGGGAGACGAACTCCGCAATGACGGCGTATAGCAGCGTTGACAGCACAGCAGGGCGAAGCATCTTGTGCTCTTCGGCTTCCTCTAGCAGAGCCAGATGAGCGCGCTCCCAACCGGCCGATTGGCGGAGAGTCCATAGCCGGTGGTTCATGAAGCCGCGGTCGACCATATACTCTTGCAGTCCTGTTCCGCCGTAGAAGTGGACCCACCTAATATCCCAAGGCTCGCTCTTGCTGCTGTAATACTTCTGCTGCTGCAGCGGGAAGTAGAGGAAGGCCTCACCTGCCTCCAATTCATATTCTACTCCATCAATCTCGACGTATCCTTTGCCAGAAGCGACATAGTGGATATTGAAGTTGTTAAGCGCTCCTTGCCCGCGGGTAACTGCATGATTAGGTTCATCTTGATAGATACCAACGGACTCCGGGCAGCAGAAGAAGGGGGAGTCAGTTAAGGTCAGCAGATGGCTTTGTCTTTGCATCTCGTTAAGCCTCCGATATGACAATATTGTTTTATATGTATGCAATATGCTTATATTTTAATTTTAGTTGATGTCCAATATAATGACAATATAATCGCAATCAAGCATAAGCATCATACGTTAAGAATGATTGTGTAGTGAGAGTAATGAGCTAAGGTTGTTAATCAGCTAGAGGAGGTTGTTATGGACAACAAGTTAAGATGGGGCATTATCGGCTGTGCCGGCATCGCCCAAGGGTCGGTCATTCCGGGATTGCAGCAATCACAGCGCAATGAAGTTATTGCAATCGCTAGTCGTGATGAAGAGAAGGCGAAGCAGACAGCAGACAGGCTGAATATACCTGCCGCTTACGGAAGCTATGAGGCTCTGCTAGAAGACCCCGCCATTGATGCTGTCTACATTCCGCTGCCGAATCACCTTCATAGAGAATGGACGATTCGAGCCGCTGAAGCTGGCAAGCATGTACTGTGTGAGAAGCCGCTGGCGTTAACGGAGCATGAAGCCGAGGAGATGGCAGAGGCCTGTGCGAAGGCGGGAGTGAAGCTGTCCGAAGCCTTCATGTATCGCTATCATCCGCGTTATGCTCAGATCAGAGATGTAATCGCTTCCGGAGAGATTGGCCAGGTGCGCGGTATTCATAGCGCCTTCACGTTCAATAATGCCGGAGATAAGTCTAATGTGAGGTACCGCAAGGAATGGGGCGGAGGCTCGGTCTACGATGTGGGCTGCTATCCGATCAGTGCAGCTCGCTTGCTGCTCGGACAGGAGCCGGAGGCCGTAACGGCTCATGCCTTCTTCTCCCCCGAGCATGGAGATGTCGATATGATGGCTTCTGGACTCATTGAGTTCCCTCACTCCGTTGCGCTCACATTCGACTGCGGCATGTGGGCTGCCTTCCGCAACACGCTTGAAGTACTGGGCACGGATGGAACCATTCAGGTGCCTTCCGCTTATGTTACCTCTCCGAATGGAGGCTCGAACTTCTTCGTGTCTACGAAGGAGGGACGACGCGAGGTTCAGGTGGCGAATGTCAATCAATATTCGCTGCAAGGTGATGAGTTCGCAGCTGCCGTACTAGATGGCAAGCCGCTGCCCTTCGAGCCGTCTGATGCGGTTCTGAATATGAGAGTTGTAGATGCGGTGCTTGCTTCCGCGCGGCAGAGAGCAAGGATTACCTTATAACATTTCTAATAGAGGAGTGGCTGCTATGGATTATATATCAGTTGAAGGCTCGCGTAAGCCTGTATCCCGATTGATTAAGGGAACGGATTATTTTACCCATGACAAGTATGAGCAAGTAGCTGCCAACCTTGATGCCTTCATAGCGATTGGCGGCAATACGGTAGATTCCGCGCACATCTATTGCGGAGGCCAGAGCGAGGAAGTGATTGGCCGTTATATGCAGGAGCGGGGCAATCGCGAGCAGCTTGTTATTCTAACTAAGGGGGGTCATCATGGTCCGCTCGGTCCGCGCGTGAACAAGGCTGCTATTGCGGAGGAGCTCGCGATCAGCTTGGAGCGGCTGAAGACAGATCACATCGAGCTGTACGGCCTTCATCGGGATGACCCGGCAACTCCGGTCAGCCATATTATGGATGCGCTTAATGAGCATATCGCTGCTGGGACTGTCGGGGCGATCGGCGCGTCCAACTGGACTTGGCAGCGGCTGCAGGAGGCGAACGAATATGCGGCGGCTAACGGTCTGCGCGGCTTCACCTTCAGCAGTCCTAACCTGAGTCTGGCGAAGGCGAACGAGCCATTCTGGGAGAATTGTGTGTCCGCAGACGAGGAGACTCTCGCATGGCATGAGCAGACGAAGCTTCCGCTATTGTCTTGGTCCTCCCAGGCGCGGGGCTTCTTCACAGGGAGATTCACCCCAGAGGTAAGGGATAACGCCGACCTGGTGCGCGTGTTCTACAGCGATGACAACTGGGAGCGTCTCCGCCGTGCCGAGCAGCTGGCTGAGCAGAAGAACGTGACGGCTATACAGATTGCACTAGCTTACGTGTTGAACCAGCCGTTCCCGACGTGTGCGCTCATCGGCGCGCAGAATTCGGCGGAGCTGCAATCCTGCGACGAGGGAGCACAGATTCGTCTGACGAGAGAAGAGCTGGACTGGCTTGATCTAACAGGTGAGACAGTCAGTCAATAGAGGGACATAGCCGGAGGACGAACGCAGTGCATGTATAACCTTCCCTCGAACCGAAGCCAATGAATAATGAGATAGAGGCAGATTGTGCCTCTATCTTTTTGTGTTTAGGCTTGCCCAGAGCAGGGCAGGCGGCCCGCATCAGGGCGAAGATTCGCTCCAGATGGTCTCTTTTGCAGCAAAGTTGGTTATGAATAGAGAGATAGAGGTAATAGCGAGTAACGGATCTACGTTGAATGGCTATATAAGGGGTGAGCTCATACTTATGCTATTGCGTTCGATTAAGATTGCTTCGGTGCTCGTGCTTGTGGCAATAGCCTTCGCTTGGCATACGAAGGTAGACCTCTACTCGGTATTTGCCGAAGATGCGGATGCTGCAACGATGAGTGCGCTGTCAGAGGAGATAGGACGGAACTTCCAGGCAAGAAGTACGGAGTTCACGGTCACTTATGAAGGGGACAACAGCCAGCTCTCCGAGCAGCTGCCTGCTCTCATCCGCCAATCTCTGGAGGGACGAGACTACGTCGCCTACGTGCTGGACTCCTACGTCTATACAATTCGCAGCTGGGGGGACCGCTCGACGATTCAATTGCATGCGAAGTACCGAGAGTCGGAGGAGCAGACGAAGGTGGTTCAGGACAGCTCCCGAGCCATACTCAGCTCCATTATTCATCCAGAGATGACCCAGCATGAGAAGGTGAAGGCTATCCATGATTATGTGGTCGGCAAGCTTGAGTACGATCAATCCTTGCAAAAGTATACCGCCTACGAAGCCGTCACCGAAGGGACCGCGGTCTGTCAAGGATATGCTCTGCTAGGATATCAGCTGCTGAAGGATGCGGGCCTGAAGGCGCGGATTGTCGAGGGGACCGTCAATACCGGCGACCATGCTTGGAATCTAGTCCAGATCGATGGTCAGTGGTACCATCTTGATCTAACGTGGGATGACCCTGTGACGATACAGCAGCAGAGTTCGGATGGCAGTATGAAGGAGAATACGAAGCCCGATGTCATCAGCTATCGCTATTATCTGCTAAGCGACGAACAGATTCGGAAGGACCACAGCTGGACGAGAGATTACCCGCAGGCGCCTTCCTCATATAAGCTGTCACTGGACCGAGCCATAGCGGAGACTACCGATTCTGCAGGAGCAGAGAAGCTTCAGCTGCTTAAGCAGCAAGTCGGCCTGCATTGGGAAGAGGCTGCTCATACGATACGGGATGCTGGCCAGCTGAGAGCTAAGGTGCAGAAGGCTGTCGCGTCAGGCGCAGACAGCATGCAATTCAGATACTTGAACGGTGAGGGGCTCGAGGCGGATCTGAGGGAAGCGGTTGAGCGTGCATCAGCAGAGCCAGTCGCTCTGTCTTCCTATAACGCTCAGTATGAACCGTTCGGCAACGACGGCTCCGTGCTGGTGACGCTGCAGTTCAACGATTAGAGGAGGCATCACATGCTATACGCGCTGCTATGGGGTGCCATATCCGGCTCGGCTGTCCTGATCGGAGCGATCTGTTCCATCTTGACGTCGATTCCCACTCGAATTGTTGGCTATATTATGGCATATGGTACGGGAATCCTTATTGGTGCGACGGCTTACGAGCTGTTGGGAGAGTCTGCAGCTGAGGGCGGGCTTCTCTATACGGCAGCAGGCTTCCTCGCAGGTGCTATGGTCTTCACGGCAGTCGATCTGTATCTATCGCATAAGGGCGGTTCACGTCGCAAAAGGTCCTCGCATCACAGCTCACCCCCAGCTTCTGCTCCTGCTGCTGCTGCTGAGGCTCACAAGCCGCAGAGCGGGCTTACGATCTTCGCCGGAACCGTGCTGGATGCGATTCCTGAGTCCATCATGATTGGCGCGAGTCTGCTCGCCCAAGGCTCAGTCTCCTGGCTGCTTGTCATCTCGGTATTCCTGAGCAATATTCCGGAAGGGCTGTCCAGCACAGCTGGGCTGCTGTCAGGGGGCTACAGCAAGAGGAGGATCATGCTCATGTGGGGCTCGGTCCTTGTCATCTCTGCGCTGGCATCCTTCGGCGGATACACGCTGCTGGATCAAGCCTCTAGCGGAGTGAAGGCGATGATAGCGGCGTTCGCCGGCGGAGCTATAGTCGCGATGGTGTCCTCGACGATGATGCCGGAAGCGTACCAAGAGGGGGGACCTGTCGTAGGCCTCTTAGCCAGCGCTGGGCTGCTATCTGCGCTCGTGCTTGATTATTATTCGATGTAATGCCTCTCCCTGCTGAGGCAAGTAGAAGCCCGAACGCTCCCTTGCGGGACAGCGTTCGGGCTTAGTCTGCGCGAGCATGGATTAGCTAGCCTTGAATAGACTTGTCTTCATTGTAGCCGGCATGATGGAAGTCAGGATTCTTCAGCTCCTGAATGATGTTCATGCTGCGAATATGCTCTCTCGTCCGGTCAGTTCCCAGCTCATAGATCGCGCGGTACACCTTGACGATATCTTCATTGAACTTATCGGTTGCTGGATCATGGTCAGCGGACTTGTAGGGCACCGGAGCCTTGATTGCCGTATTGCGATCATCCTGTCCGATCAAGTTCAGAAGCAGCTGGAGTTCAGAGGCCTCTTGCTCGGTCGCTCTTACCTGCAGCTGCTCACCCATGGATTCAGCGGCATCTACAGACTTACCGGATACAGATACATAATACAGTTGCTTCGTGCTCATTGGAACAACCTCCTTGGAAGACCTGTTATTAACCGGACTTAAGCGGTTAATAGGTTATACACGAAGAGGGTGCTTGTTGAAACAGGGCTTGCTTGAAATGTCTTGTCATTCTGTGCGATCCCGCGAGGAGGTCATCTGCTGCCAGACCGATCCGGCCGCTTCCTCCCCGCGTTCAATGCGCTCAAGGGCCATCTGAGCTTGAAGCTGGATCTCGAATTCACTGTCCTCGGCAGCGATGCGAAGGGCATCTAGAGCCGATTCATCTCCAGCCTCGTACAGGAAGCGTGCGGCTCTCCACCGAACAAGCTTGTTCCTATCCCGGAGCGCTTCAATCATGGAAGGGATTGCTGCAGGATCGCCGAGATCTGACAGCGTATCGCCTGCAGTCCTTCGGACTGAGGCAGAAGTGTCTCGGAGGGCGGCGAACAGGTAAGGCAGCGCTTCAGGAATCTTGAGATCGCCGAGATAGACAACCGCCAGCCTCCTCACCGACGTGTGGGTATCTCGGACTGCTCCTGCCAGTATAGGCAGGAGTTCAGGTGATGGAGTGACTCGTTCTAGAGCCGCATATCGCACTTGCCAGTCCGGGGACTGCAGACGAAGCTCCAGCTCATCTGCCGACAAGGGCACTCGTCTAGGCATGATTACGGCAGCTGCTGAATCACCGTTAGCAGGACTGGCTGCTGACTTGGCTGCTTCAATGAGCTCTTGAAGCCGCTCAGGCGGGTAGGAAGCGGTCAGCTCCTTCACGACTTCACCGGCAATCTCCTCCAGTTCACCATAGCGGATACCGAGCTCCGACAAGGTACGTTCCCGGATCATGGACGAACCTGCTGCCTCACTTACCGCATCGGTGAACTGCGCGGGAAGAGCTGATCGCACTTCCCGATCGCCTGCCCGGACTCGTAGCTGCATCGGAATGCCGCGGAACGTCTGGACGAGGACACGGGCTTCGCCATATTGGGCGGTTGTTACCGCCGCCTCCGCCGCCGTATCTGGCGCCGTTCCGCCGAGGAGGGTACGAGCTTCCGACAGGATAGCTGACCAATCGGCAGAGGACACGCGATCGAGCGCGATGAAGTCCGAGGTACGGAACACACTGCGGACTCCAGTAATCTGAAGCAGGCTGCGAAGCGGTTCAGGGGCACTGTCTGCTTCTTGCTTGGAATAGGACTGCCTTACTCCGGGAGGCAGGACTTCATCTATGTTCAGCTTCATGGAATTCGGACTGGGTGTCGGTTCTATGGAGATTAGCTTCATGGTGGATTCCTCCGTTCGGGTAATTGCATATGGTATAGATACAGTTTACAAGATAATTCCTGTCCGCGCGAATGACCTCCATTTGCACTCCGCGGGCGCAGTTGGTATCTTAAGCTTACACATGTAGAAGGGGGAATCAGCGTATGAGGCTAAGACGGTTCCGCAACCTTGACACCATACAGCAGCATACCTCGGTTAAGCAGTTCAATCGTTGGCGGCAGGAACGTATGAAGCGGCAGCAGAAGAAGGATTACTCCTTCACCGTTCCTAGCGTAGCGCCTGATCTGAACTACCTGCACAACAATCGGACCCATCCCTCGCTGACGTGGGTAGGGCACTCTACCTTCCTTATACAGCTGGCAGGTCTCAACATAGTGACAGACCCTGTATGGTCAGGCCAGATGGCGTTCCACAAGCGGTTGTCCCAGCCGGGTATTCCGATCGAGGACGTACCGCCTGTCGATGTTGTCTTGATCTCTCACTCCCATTATGACCACCTCAGCATACAGTCGCTTAGACGCCTTGGCGGTGTGAAGCAGCTTATCGTTCCTGCTGGTCTCGGGCAGAAGCTTAGGCTGAAGGGCTTCACCCGAATACATGAGCTGCATTGGTGGGAATCCGTGCACATTCACGGGGTGAAGTTCACCTTCGTCCCGTCACAGCATTGCACACGGCGTAATCCCTGGGACAATAACAGCTCTCATTGGGGCGGTTACGTCATGGAGCCATATGCGGCAAGCGGGCATGAATCGATGGCTGCAGCCCCCGCTGAAGTGGGAACAAGACCAGTGCTCTCTGAATATCCTACCCTATACTTCGCAGGTGATAGCGGGTACTTCCGCGGCTTCGAAGAGATTGGCCGCAAGTTCGAGCTTGATGTGGCCTTAATGCCGATTGGAGCCTATGAGCCGGAGTGGTTCATGGGACCTCAGCATGTGACCCCGGAGCAAGCTCTGCAGGCCTATCTGGATTGCAAGGCGAAGTGGTTCGTACCGATGCATTACGGTGCCTTCAAGCTGGCCGATGACACTCCGAGAGAGGCGCTTGATCGCCTTCAGTCCGGCATACAGGAGCTGAATATTGAAGCTGAGCGCGTCCTTGTTCTGCCCCAAGGCGAGACTTGGAAGCTGTCTGGCAGATAAGAGCCCGATCGTTGCTTGCTTTCAGTTCATTTTTTTGTAACCCTAGATCGTGAATGCTGTTTACAGTGGACAAATATCAGTATACTGGTATATTAGATCATCTCATCTGATTGAATGATAGAGGAAGCTCGCAAGGAGGACTCACGCATGACGCATTCACCGATTCGGCTCGGTATGATTGGAGCTGGAGGAATCGGCAAGGTTCACATGGAAGTATTCGAAGGAATACCAGAGGTAGAGCTTGCTGCCGTAACAGATATCTATCTCCCGCTCGCACAGAAGCGGGCACAGGAGCACCATATCCCCGTCGTATATGGCAGCCCAGGGGAGCTGCTTAAGGATGAGTCTATTGACGCCGTTGTTATTGCCGTGCCCAATCAGTCGCATGCTCCGCTTGCCATTGAAGCGCTGCAGCGAGGCAAGCACGTGCTGCTGGAGAAGCCTATGGCTATCGACTCTGAATCCGCCAAGGCGATTGTGGAAGAGAAGCTGAAGTCCGGCAAGGTGCTTATGATGGCGCATCAGATGCGCTGGTCGGCCATCTCAAGGGCCATTAAGCAGAAGATTGACAAGGGTGATGTAGGTACCATCTATAATGCGAAGGCAGGCTGGATGCGCAAGAAGGGGATACCCGGCTGGGGCAGCTGGTTCACTCGCAAGGATCAATCGGGCGGAGGACCGCTCATTGATATCGGGGTTCATATGCTCGATCTCGCCCTCTACTTCATGGGCAATCCGAAGCCGATCTCTGTCTACGGCTCTACGTATGCGGAATTCGGGCCGCAGAAGCAAGGGATCGGGACATGGGGCACGCCCAACTGGGAAGGCTACTATGACGTGGAGGACTTGGCCTCCGCTCTCATTAAGATGGACAACGGATCGACGCTGGCGCTGGATGTCAGCTGGGCTGCACATGTAGCTGCGTTGACGGAGGATCCTTATCTGCATCTCATGGGCACGCAGGGCGGAATTACCTTGTATGGATCGAGCGGACGTTATGTGACCCATGCCAATGACGAGGTCATTGAGTCGGATATTCAGCCGCTTGAGGGTGAGATGGACCGGACGCTGCTTAGCAGACACTTCGTAGAGTGTGTGCTGGAGGGACGGGAGCCGATTACCTCTGCGATTACCGGCTATACGAATAATCGAATTCTCGATGCGATCTATGAATCATCCAGAACGGGCCATGAAGTGAAGCTGCACTGGGAATAGCCAGTAATACGCTACTTCTTGCACCATTTATGCTATAATAGTTCGAGATTAACGAGATTCGATGAAGAAGGACGGGATCCATACTATGATTAGTACAAGCGGCATTACGCTTCGATTTGGGAAGCGGGCGCTTTTTGAAGATGTAAGCATTAAGTTCACACCGGGCAATTGCTACGGTCTCATCGGCGCGAATGGCGCTGGCAAGTCTACATTCCTCAAGATTCTCTCCGGTGAAGTCGAGCAGACGAGCGGAGAAGTGCATATTACACCAGGCGAACGCTTCGCTGTACTGAAGCAGAACCACTTCGAATACGATGAGTTCGCGGTGCTTGAGACCGTCATTATGGGCCACAAGAAGCTCTATGATGTCATGAAGGAGAAGGACACCCTCTACGCGAAGGCAGACTTCACCGATGAGGACGGTATGCGTGCCGGCGAGCTGGAAGCGGAATTCGCCGATATGAATGGCTGGGAAGCGGAATCCGAAGCAGCAGGCATGCTGAACGGACTTGGCATTACACCGGATATGCATGACAAGAAGATGGCTGAGCTGGGCGGCAATGAGAAGGTCCGCGTCTTGCTGGCCCAAGCATTGTTCGGCGATCCGAACATACTGCTGCTCGATGAGCCTACGAACCACTTGGACATTGAATCCATTCGTTGGCTAGAGAACTTCCTTGCCGACTATGAAGGCACCGTTATCGTAGTCAGCCATGATCGTCACTTCCTGAACACCGTCTGTACGCATATTGCGGACATTGACTTCGGCAAGATTCAGATGTATGTCGGCAACTACGACTTCTGGTACGAGTCTTCCCAGCTTGCTCTGCAGCTGATGCGCGGCGAGAACAAGAAGAAGGAAGACAAGATGAAGGAGCTGCAAGCGTTCATTCAGCGCTTCAGCGCCAACAAGTCGAAGTCGAAGCAAGCCACTTCTCGTAAGAAGCTGCTAGATAAGATTACACTTGATGACATTCGTCCTTCGTCCCGTAAGTATCCATTCATTAACTTCAAGGGAGAGCGGGAAGCAGGCAAGTCTCTGCTGCTCGTTGACGGCCTCACGAAGACCATTGACGGTGAGAAGGTCATCGACAACCTGACCTTGGCGATTAACAAGGGGGACAAGATCGCATTCGTAGGTCCTAATGGCCTTCCGAAGACCGTATTGTTCCAGCTGCTGATGGGTGAGCTTGAAGCCGATTCTGGGACGTATCAATGGGGGGTAACGACGACTCAGGGCTACTTCCCTAAGGACAATGCGGAGTACTTCGAGAACTCTGACCTGACCTTGGTCGAATGGCTTCGCCAGTACTCCAAGGACCCGGATGAGACGTTCATCCGCGGCTTCCTCGGCCGTATGCTGTTCTCCGGTGATGAGGCGATGAAGAAGGCGAGCGTCCTGTCCGGAGGAGAGAAGGTACGCTGCATGCTGTCCAAGATGATGCTTAGTGGCGCGAACGTCCTCATCATGGATGAGCCTACCAATCACTTGGACCTGGAGTCGATCACGGCACTTAACAATGGGCTGACCGATACGGATTGCACCGTACTCTTCACCTCCCATGACCATCAGTTCGTACAGACGATTGCGAACCGGATCATTGAGATTACACCGAATGGCATCATTGATCGGTTAATGACTTATGATGAATATCTGGAGAGCGCTGAAGTGAAGGAGCTCCGCGAGCGTATGTACGCTGTCTAATTGAACAACTTAGCTGCATCTTGGGTGACGAACCCGGGGTGCAGCTTTTTTTAATGGTATGGACGTGCATCAGCATCTATAATCCCATAATTTAGTGCTGATCTGGGCAATCTAACGATGGACCTGCAGGACTAGCTTGATTACGATGGAATGGCATGGTTTCGTATGGATATTCGAATAGATTCCCATGGAATCCCAACTTGGACAAGCTCACATATGTTGCCTCTATGCATAAAAGCGAGCAGAAGGTCAACACTGTTTCTCTAGACCCACACAGGAATCGTCAGGTATGATACCTTTATTGGATTCGTAGAAGAAGGTAAGAACGACAGGCATACAGCTAGCTAGGGAGGTACGGAAACTGGATCAGTATCAAGAAATCAAGCAAGGGGAAAAGGGAGCCTGGATCTCCATCGGCGCATACTTGGCCTTATCGGCTCTGAAGCTGACGAGCGGTTATTGGTTCGCTTCAGGTGCGCTCGTAGCGGACGGCTTCAACAATCTGACGGATATTGTGGCATCCCTTGCCGTGTTAATAGGATTGCGTATCTCGCAGAAGCCGCCGGACGAGGACCATCCCTATGGCCACTTCCGTGCGGAGACGATTGCAGCGTTAATTGCCTCCTTCATTATGGCAACGGTCGGTATCCAAGTGTTGATTAGCGCTGTTAAGTCGCTGTACAAGGGCGCAGGTGAAGCACCTGAGCTTACCTCCGCATGGGTTGCGCTATTCGCCGCGGCCTGTATGGCAGGGGTGTACATCTATAACCGGAGACTGGCTGTTCGGATTAACAACCAAGCGCTGCTAGCTGCTGCCAAGGACAATCTATCCGATGCGCTCGTGAGCGTCGGAGCTGCTATTGGTATTATAGGCTCTCAGCTTGGACTGCCGTGGCTGGATCCTGTAGCTGCAGTTGCAGTTGGAGTGATCATCTGCAAGACCGCGTGGGAGATCTTCTACTCCTCAACGCATGCCCTAACTGACGGCTTCGATGAGAATAGATTAAGCAGCTTGCGCTCGACGATCGAACGAACCCAAGGTGTGAAGTCGATTAAGGATATTAAGGCGCGTATACACGGGAGCCATGTTCTCATTGATGTCATCGTGCAGGTAAGTCCTGATCTGACCTTAATTGAGAGTCATAGAATTAGTGACGAGATCGAACATCGAATGGAGAAGAAGCATAATATTATGAGCGTACACGTCCATGTCGAGCCTCTGGATGAAGAACACTATCCGGCATTGGATGGACATAAGAGCTAATTCGCAGGGTTAGTAAATGTTTCCTCTGATGGATAATGCATCTTCAGTAGTTCCTTAGACCCATCCATTTCCTTGGAGACCAACTATAGGATATGAGGGTGTTCCATGAATGCCTGAATGTAGTGAGAGCTTAGCTTAGATAGATGATTACAAGGAAGAGGCACCTGCATGCTGAGGTGCCTCTTCGTTCATGAGGAATGAAGTCCATGATTCATTGGACTCATATCAACAATCGATCAATTAGGAATAAGGGTGGATGTCTGTCTAACGGCGTCGAATCTACAATGAGAGCAGCATTACTAATAACCCCCATTAGGAGGCTATGCTCTCATGCCAAGCCGTACGATTCGAGGTAAGCTTATTACTGCTACATTAACAACTGCACTAGTATTCGGATCGATATCCATTCCTGCCGCTCTAGCTGCACAGACAGCGACCGTTCAGCAGTCGGTGAACTTCCGGACAGAGCCTTCCGCATCTGCATCGATTATCCGTACGCTGAAGCCAGGTGAGCCCCTCTCCATCATTGAGAAGGTGAATGACTATTGGTACAGAGCCCAAGATACATCAGGCAGAGTAGGTTATGTTACAGCTGGTGAAGGTTATATTCAGTTATCCAGTCAGACTGGCAATACGAGCGGCAGCGCTGTAATTATACGCTCAGTGTCCTTCCGAACGAGTCCGTCCACGGACGCAGCCCGCATTCGTTATCTGCAAGCGGGGGAGAAGGTGCAAGTGATCAGCTCGCCTAATGCCTACTGGTATGAAGTACAGGATGCAAGCGGCAAGAGAGGGTATGTCAGCTCAAGCAGCGAGTACATACAGGTGAACGGCGGGACGAGCCCTGCCCCTTCTCCAACACCTTCGCCTGGTCCCATCCAAGGCAGCGTGGAGAAGGTCATCTCAGCAGGAATGAAGTATCTAGGCACACCGTACGAATACGGATCTGATCGTAATTCTACGGCAACCTTCGACTGTTCAGACTTCGTGAGGCAAGCCTTCCTCGATGGTGCTGGACTGAAGCTACCGGCGGACTCGAGAGGGCAAGGAGAGTTCGTCAAGAATAGAGGGGCAGCGGTCACGGACTGGCGGCAATTGAAGCGGGGAGATATCATCTTCTTCATGTCTTATCGAGGCTCGAAGGCTTCCTCCTATGCTGGAATTAACAAGTCGAAGCAGTCCATCACCCATGACGGCATCTACCTAGGTGACGGCAAGGTGCTGCACACCTATTCCAAGGAGAGCGGCGGAGTAAGAATCAGCAGCATGGCAGGTACACATTGGGAATACCGATTCTTATTCGGCGGAAGTGCACTATAGGTCTGCATTTGTTATGACAAAAAAGAAGAAGAGCTGTCCGCCTGCGGACAGCTCTTACTCGTTATTGCTACTACGTTAATGGTACAGCGTTATTGGTACACCACGCCAGCTTGATATTCCACAATATCGCGAATAATCATAAAAGCATTACCATTCGTCAGCTTGTTCTTATCCTTAATGCCGTCTATCGTCTCTTGCTTCAACCAGCCGCGGCTTGTCAGCTCATTCACCGCACCGGCTAACGTACTCTTAATGTTCGAAGCGTCACATATGGTCAGAGCAGCTTGTGCCAGGGTCAGCGGTTGCTCCTCCGGCTTATCAAGCTTGTTGACAGACACAGATGGGTCGCCTGGGAATGCGGAGCGATGAACCTTGTGTACGCGGAGCATGTTGTTCATGAACCGCTTCGCATTGGAATCTGCATCTAGCTGCCAGCGATCATTGTCGTAGCCTCCAATTGCGACATACATGCTTACTGCCGCTAGCAAGCCCGGGTAGTCCTTATGCTGCGTATAAGCCGGCTTCTCGAAGCTGTTCATCTTCAGATCCATGCCTTGCTTCGTCAGCAGCTCTCGAAGCTCGGCGATATCCTCCTTGGACTGGGACAGCTCACGGAAGGATACGCCCTTCTCAATAGCCAGCTTGGCTGCCGCTCCGGCTGCCTCGCCGGTTGCCATGCCGAGCGGGATGACACGTGCGCTGCCATGCGGGATGGTATCGAAGCTTGCTGCTCGTCCTACGACGACAAGTCCGTCGACCTTCTTCGGCACGAGTGCGCGGAAGGGTACGCCATACTGCTTGGGAACCATCGCGACAGCGCCGTGATCGGCATTGCTGGTACGCTGGATATCAACTTCATAGGAGCCATAGGCGATTGCATCCCAGTGATCGCGATTCTCCATCAGATCGGCGGTTGTGAGGCGGTACTCGCCAATCATATGGCGTGTCTCCCTCACGTACAGCTCGGGAGCCGTTCCCGCGAACTTCAGACCCTTAAGCTCCGGGAAGGTGCTCGTCAGGTGTTCGACAATGAGAGGAGCTTCCTTCTGGCCAATTGCGAATGCTTTCTTGATAGACTCCGGATTCAACGGATCAATTCCGAATATATGCATCGCATTAATTAAGATCGTCTCGTCATTCTGCCGGCCGATGTTCAGACCTCTTAGGCCAACACGCTCCGGATCCGTTGACTTATAATATTTAGCTGCACCGAAGCCCCAGGCGCTCATCTTATCAATGTTAGTCCCATCTGTGCGCCTCTTGAACGAGTCCCATACTTCTTGGGTAACGCCGCTCATCTTGAAGACGAGAGTAACCGCCATCTGCGCGTCAGGATCGCCAAGGTCTTCATGGCCGATCGTGTACGGCGCTCCTGCTGCAGCGGCAATGTCGCCGTCTTGGGTAGCATCAATAACCGCCTTGGCCCGCATCTCTTGCTTCGTTCCGTCCGCCAGGACGACTTCAAGTCCAGTCACCGCTGTATGGCCGTCCGTGCCGGCTTCCGTCAGCGGCTTCATCGACTGAGTCTTCAGCAGCAGATCAATATTAGGCTCGTCCTTAACCATGGAGTAGAATACGTTAGCTGCGGAGGTTGTATCAACGGAGGTGCCCTCCAATTGATCGTACCATTCCTGGAAGATTCCCTTGTCCAGGAAGTTCAGCTGCCCTGGAATAGCAGGCTCTACCGGTGATTCGTTAAGATCTAAGGAATTAAGCCAGCCAAGCGTAATGAGTCCGCCAAGAATGTCCCGGTCTCTGCCATCTACGAGCAGCACCTTCAGGTTGTTGCGAGCAGCCGAGATCGCGGCCGTTATCCCCTCAGGATCTGTTCCTGCCACGATAACATCGTATTCCTTGCTAATATTGTCGGTGGAGACAACCGGGGTGAGAACTTGTCTATTATGTTCATTAACGGTTGAATGCTGCTTCTGCCAGTACCATACTGCGGCAGCAGCAGCAATGAGCAGGATTGCTGGAAGAGCAATCCAGGTTATTTTGCGACGAGATATAGCCATAAGTACACTCCTAAGTCATAGTAATAAGTTGATGTTCCGCTTCCTTGTTCTTCCTCACAGCCTTAGCTCTGGGCAGTCTGCCCAATAAGATCCAAGCCTGCGGGATATAACGTGCTGCAACGGCAACTGTTGCCCATGAAGCGGCCAGCATGAGGATGAACCCGCCAAGGTACCATAGATGGACGGCAATACCTGTTGACGGAGCAGGAATGCCCCTCTCATAAGCTAGCAGATAGACGAGATGAACGAGATAGATTCCGAAGCTCAGCTCCCCCAGATTGCTAAGCAGCGGCGTTAGCCATGCCTTCTCTCTGTACAAGAGGAACGCCAGCTGCAGCAGGACCAGAGCGGAAGTGAGGGAATGCAGGTTCCACATAGCTTCGTACAGCATCGGATTATACAACACGGCGTACAGTCGAGCGTTGTACCACATTAGCACATGGACAGCGGCTGCCCCCAGCCAGATGGCCCACAAGGACAGGGAGAGGAGCGAAGCCCTATGCTTATTCGAGCTGCTCTTCACCCATTCTCTTAATCTAGGATAGTAGATGCCAAGCGCTGCGCCAGTCATATAATACGAGAAGTAAGAGAGCGACCAGCTTCCCTTGTTCGGAACGAGCTCTACGTAGTTATTGTACAGGACGAATGCCCATTGTACCGCGAACCCGATCGGAATGAGCGCATAAGCGAATCTCGGAACCATTCTGGCAAGCCACAATAACAGCGGGAAGAGCAAGTAGAATTGGATGCTGATGAATACGAAGTAGAGATGGGCATAATTCTTGCCAGTCAGCAGCTTCGTCCACAAGCTGTCCAGACTGTCCCGAGTGAAGACAGGTGTATGCGTTACGTATTGAACAATTAAGAAGTAGATCAGTGAGAAGCATACATACGGCAGGATGATATAGAGCAGTCTCTTCTTATAAAAGCTGGTTATTAACGTCATCGTGATCGGCCTGCAATAATAGCTGTAGAACAGGACGAAGCTGCTAAGCAGAATGAAGGTCGGCGTGCCGAACTTCATGAAGATGTTAGCAGCGCTGTAGATAAAATAAGCGCCCGAATTCTTCATCGTCACCGTAGCCGAAGCTGTGGCATGCACCGACAAGACACCGATGATCGCCATTGCACGCACGAGCTGCAGCTGAGGGATATGCGGGTTAGAAGATTGAATGGGTGCGGCCATTGGAGCTGCCTCCTCTAGTAGTCGATTAATAGGTACCTTGTGAATGGTACAATATCGAACAAGAGGGGGCAATAATCCTTGCCACATTATCCACTTATTTACTAACTCTTCATATTATTATGGATCATTCTTAAGATTACAATAGTCCATAGTTATTATATAGGATGATTAAGCGCTCTTGTTAACAATTCCGTAATAATCCCCTGCTTAATTAATTCCAGCATTATTCCCGCGGCTGCCTTCTAGCAACGCCGCTGTTCTGGGCAGCAGCAATGACGCTCTTGCGAACCTCCTCCACTACTCTCGTATTGAATACGCTCGGAATAATGTACATGGGGTTCAGCTCGTCTCCGATAACCGATGCGATGGCTTGTGCTGCAGCCAGCTTCATCTCCTCGTTAATGACAGTAGCTCTGCAATCGAGAGCACCTCGGAAGATACCGGGGAAGCATAGCACATTATTAATCTGATTCGGATAATCAGATCGGCCTGTTGCAATAACGGCAGCAATATCCTCTATGAGCTCGGGACGAATCTCGGGCTCAGGGTTGGCCATGGCAATAATGATAGGATCAGCAGCCATGCTCTCCACATGTGCTCTCGTGAGGATGCCGCCAGCAGACACACCGATGAATACATCAGCCCCTTGCACCGCTTCGGTTAGCCCTCCGCGCTTGCCCTCGGCATTGCTATGACTGGCCATCCATTGCCAAGTCGGATTCGAATAAGTCTGATCAGACTGGAGAATGCCGTCGCGGTCTACTCCAATAATATGCCTCGCTCCTCCGGCGAGAAGCATCTTCGTACAAGCTGTACCTGCAGCTCCTATACCACATATAACGATTCGGGCATCGCTAAGGTTGCGCCCTGTCAGCTTGAGCGCGTTCAGCAATCCGGCATAGAGCACGACAGCCGTTCCGTGCTGATCATCATGGAAGACGGGGATGTCCAGCTCCTGGCGAAGCCGTTCTTCAATCTCGAAGCAGCGCGGGGAGGCGATATCCTCGAGATTAATGCCGCCGAATGTAGGTGCCATTGCCTTCACAGCAGCAATAATCTCCTCCGTGTCCTGCGTGTCTAGACATATGGGGAATGCATCGACGTCCGCGAACTGCTTGAACAGCATGGCCTTCCCCTCCATGACAGGCATGGCTGCATAAGGTCCAATATTCCCTAGTCCGAGCACGGCGCTTCCATCGGATACAACTGCAACCGTGTTGCGCTTAATCGTTAATGAATAGGCCTTGGAAGGATCATCGTGGATTGCCTCGCACACTCGAGCTACCTCAGGTGTATACACTCTGGACAGATCATCACGGTTTTTGATAGGTGTCTTAGGCTGAATCGTAATTTTACCACCTAGATGAAGCAGGAAGGTTCGATCTGACATATTGATTAGCTTAATACCAGGCAAGGTGCGAATCGCGTCGCTAATACGCTCCACTGAGCCTACTTCGGATATTTTGACCGTCAGGTCGCGTACCGATCGATCTCTGTTCGTCTGGATGACATCAATCGCAATGATATCCCCTCCTGCTTGCTCAATGGCTGTAGCTGCACGGCCGAAGTGAGCAAGGCGGGTCTCAAGCTCAATTCGGATAATGACAGTCTTGCCGTCCATTGCTTGATGATTCATGAGTATCGACTCCCTCGTTATGTAGTCTAATAAGCTTGAGTGCTATAGGGTAACTATAACCGGAAGAGCGGTCCGTTATTCGGGAGCAGTCGCTGTGAACAGTCTTCATTCGGCATGAGTCGCGGAGCATTCTGATCCCAAAAAAACCGTCACTGCATTAACCGCAGGACGGCGCTAGGACAGCTCGTGGGATTATATTGTTGATTGCGCTTCGCTTCAAGCGTCCTTCGGAATTGCCCTGATGCATACGGCTCTTGAATGAGTGCGAACCACTTGTCGACCGTCTCTGCTGACTCCAGCAGCTCTCCGAATCCGTTACGCACGAAGTATTCACAGTTCTCTTCCTCTTGCCCGGGAATGGGGCTGTAGAAGAGCATGGGGATGCCCTTGCTCATGCCCTCGGTGCAGGTCATGCCCCCGGGCTTCGTGATAAGCAGGTCGGATACGTCCATGAGCTTGCTGACTTCTCTGGTGAAGCCTAGAACGCGTATATTGCGGTGCTGGAAGATTGGATCTGCAAGCATCTTCTCTCTTACCTTCTCATTGCTGCCAACGCAGAAAATAAGCTGAACGCTGTCTCGCCACTTCGTCATATAATCAACCAGGTTATCCTCGTACATGAGGCCCCATCCACCGCCCATGATAAGTACGGTAGGCATAGGAAGCAGATTGAACTGCAATCGGCTCGCGTCCTTGTCATACGTCTCCCAGAAGTTAGGGTGAACGGGTATGCCAGTCACTTCAATATGGGTTGCCGATACCCCGCGGTCCGTCAGCTTCTTCTTGACTAAGGAGGTGGACACCAGATACTTCGTAACCTCTTGGTTAATCCAGGAGCCATGCGCATCATAATCGGTAATTAAGGTGTATAGCGGGATATCGAGTCCTAATCGCTTCAGACGGGCAACCACCGCATTCGGCACTGGATGCGTGCAGACAATCAGATCTGGCTTGAGCTGTGTGATCACCTGTGAAGTCTGGGTATAGAACATCCGATGCAGCGCAAGCTGCGTGAATCGGTTAAGTGACTTCTTGTAATTGCTCCGATACATCATCCCAACCATCTTCGGCTGCTTGCTTACGGTCTTGCGGTAGGCGGAGATAATCCATGGTCCAAGCACGGGATTAAGAAATTTGCCCAGCTCGATCACCTTGGTTTGGATGCCGGGGGAGAGCTGCCGAAGACCAACCGCAAGCGCATAAGCGGCTTGAGTATGACCTGACCCGAACCCCTCGGAGAGCAGAAGCACCCTTTTCTTACGCATAGACTCACCTACTTTTCTATTTCCATATTACGATGTACAAGGAGGTAACACAAGTTTATTCCTGCATCTTGCATTACATATCTTGATTAACTTATCCTAAAAATTAAGATGGTTCACTGTCAAGAATTAATTTCATTATTTTAGGAGGATTTACAGATCCTTAATGTTACAATCGCTATAGAGCCATTTAATGAGAAGGAATGAGGCGGAACATGGATAAACAGTTGGAACTACCGATTGGAAGTATCGTGCAGGCAGAAGTTAGAACGGGTCAATACATTGGTGAAATCGTGGAATTGTACGGCCCAAGAGCAGTTGTTAAGGTGCTGGCCGTGCTGAAGCATCCGGAGCAAGGGGATCTTCATAATCCGTATGATCCTGATGTGGCCATGTTCCATGAGCGCCGTGCGCTCAGCTTCACGGAGAAGACAACGGTTCCCATGAGAGACATTCAAGCGTATACAGGAGCCATTCCTGAATACAATGAGTCTCTGAAGCGGTGTCTAGGCCAGCAGATCGAAGCTCTTGATCGCTTGAAGCGATGGGCCGAGCGCGGGCTTGAGCAGCTCAGCCAGCTGGAGAAGGATTATAATCAGAGATAGCTTTTGTACATAAAAGGAGCTGTCATCCTTAGCCTGGTATCCTGGCCGATGGATGACAGCTCTTTTTGCTTCTGAAGGGAAGAATGATTACTTATTAATGAAGGCGGTCTTCATCTTGTCTCGATAGACGACTTGGTAGCCCAGTCCTTCTGAGATAGCAAGCAGGGGGAGATACGTCTTGTTCTCGGAGCCGATTCTCTGGAGATAAGCCGGCGGTGTCTTAAGCTTGACAGCTGTACCGTTCACCTTGATCGTCGATGCGCCAATTGTAATCTCGATCTTACTCGTGCCTGAGATGACAACGGCTGTCTTCGACTTCTGGTTCCACGTAAGCTTCGCTCCAAGCGCGTCTGTAATATCACGCATAGCGACGAAGGTGCGGCCTTCCTTAATAACCGGCTTATATGGAGTAATCAGCTCCTTGCCGCCAACAATAACGTTAATAGGAGCAGGAGGCTTCGGCAGGGCAGCGGCTCTGTATGCGCCCCATATCGTTTCAGCGAAGGCTTTGCCCATAATTCCGTAACCTTTGGCGTTAGGGTGAATGTCGCCTTTCTTGAAGTTGATGTAGAGTAGTTCTTTTCCCCGGAATGCCTCTCTCATATTAACTACATCAAGGTGAACTCCTTCATTCTCTAACCCAGATACAGCGGAGTCCAGATGAACCTGCAATTCATCGGCCGCCTCTACGAGGAACGGATAGATCTGAGGGTTGCTGAACACAGGTATCGTTGAATTAGCAACCTGGATCGTCTCTGGAACAGGAAGGTACTGATTGGACGTCACGATATGTATATTAGGTTGAAGGGAAGTTATCGTTCGAAGAGACTGCATAAGCTTCTGCTCGTAATTGTGCAGCACACCTTGAAGGTCTTGCTTGCCTTGCTCCAGATTCTCTTGCTGCTCTGCGGCATCCTCTTCCTTCTTGGTCACGAGGTTGAAGATAGGCAGCACATCGTTCGCTCCGACCGTCAGGAGTACGAGATCCGCCTGCTTCAGGTCAGCAGCGAGCTGAGCGGATTGTCCCAGAATCTGCTTGGCACGAGGATCCTTGCTCACGACCTTGGAAGGGTCTAGCGGCTTGCCATCAGCAGCAGCCTCTAAGAAGGAAGCCAGTCCATCGGTTGTAAGTCCGATTACACCATAATTGACATATTCGGTTCTAAGCCCCTGATACAGAGCCTGCTCGTAGACATGCTCCACATAGCCATAAGGGATTGGATTCGATTCGTTCTCCATCCCATACTCGTAGCCCGCGGTTAAGGAGTCACCAATCGCTACGATGCGGTACACGCCGTCTTGAGAAGGCGCTGCTTCAGCCGCATAGGCTGCGGGCCCTTGTTGATTGACAGCTAACATTCCTCCAACGGGGCTGAACGCTGCGCTCATGACAGCTGCACTGATGAGTATTGCAGCACCTCTGAATATAGATTTCCTGAACTTGGTAGGCAACGACTCCACATCCTTCTGGTATAATTATAGAATAAAAATTCAAAAAGACTAATAATCATTCAACCCTTGTGAGGAAAGGCGGTTAGATATCCTTATCGCATTCATAAAAATATTAAATTGCTTCCCTTATACCCTGATGTTAAAATAACATAATAACTGCGTAATAGCGGATTCGGCCCGGGATATAGTCACACTTAAGTGCACTGCTTCATTAAAGGAAGAAAGGCACATAAGTGAGGGATGGAATCAAGCAGGCCGCTGTGCCTCGCTAACTACCATTCTATGATAAAACAAGCCAAATATGAAGCACAAAGCGCATGAGCTGTCGCGCGGTTGTTCGTGATATCCGGGAATACCTGCGCAGGGATGGAATGCAGCACGAAGGTTAAGCTTGGATGTATGCCCAATTATCTTCTGATAGAAAGGTTGCACACACAGATGAAAAAGAAATTTTTGGGATTGCCGCCGAAGCAAGGCCTCTATGATCCGCAATTCGAGAAAGACGCTTGCGGAATGGGCTTTGTGGCCAATATTAAAGGTAGAAAGTCGCATACGATTATCCGCCAGGCATTAACTCTGCTGGAGAATATGGAGCATCGGGGCGGTCAAGGAAGCGAGCCGAACACAGGGGACGGAGCAGGCATTCTCTTGCAGATCCCTCACGCATTCTTCGCTGCTGA
The DNA here is from genome assembly GCF_042653305.1 of Paenibacillus sp. GCM10023252. Classification (NCBI taxonomy): domain Bacteria; kingdom Bacillati; phylum Bacillota; class Bacilli; order Caryophanales; family Paenibacillaceae; genus Paenibacillus; species Paenibacillus sp. GCM10023252. The sequence continues at coordinate 36,724 of NZ_JBHSHW010000008.1, read as the reverse complement.
ATTGAAGCGCGCTGAGATTGAGCTGCCTGCGGAAGGCAATTATGCCGTAGGGATGCTCTTCATGCCGCATGACGAGTCGCTGAGAGCTGCGATGGAACGGGTACTTGAGAAGATCGTGCAGGAGGAAGGCCAGACGATGATCGGCTGGCGTACCGTGCCGACTAATGATGAGAAGCTTGGGGCGTCCGCTCTTGCGGTTAAGCCTTACGTTCGCCAGGTATTCATAGGTCGCAATTCAGAGCTCAAGGATGATCTAAGCTTCGAGCGCAAGCTGTATGTCATTCGTAAGCGTGCTGAGCTTGCTATCCGCTATTCCGGCATGGAAGGCGGAGAGATGTTCTACTTCTCCTCGATGTCATCCAAGAAGATCGTCTATAAGGGCATGCTGACAACTGAGCAGGTTCGTTCCTTCTATGTGGAGTTGAATGATGAGTCCGTCGTCACAGCGATGGCACTCGTTCACTCACGGTTCAGTACGAACACCTTCCCTAGCTGGGAGCGGGCTCATCCATTCCACTATCTCATCCATAACGGTGAGATTAATACGCTGCGCGGCAACGTCAACTGGATGCATGCGCGTCAGACGCTGTTCGAATCGGAATTGTTCGGATCCGATATGGAGAAGATCAAGCCGATTATTAATCCGGATGGCTCGGATACGGCTATGTTCGACAATACGCTGGAATTCCTGCACCTGTCAGGCCGCTCTCTGCCGCATGTCGCTATGATGATGGTTCCAGAGCCTTGGTCGAAGCATGAAGCGATGAGTCCTGAGCGCAAGGCATTCTATGAATATCACAGCACACTCATGGAGCCATGGGACGGACCAGCCGCAATGGGGTTCACGGACGGTGTTCAGATTGGCGCGATTCTTGACCGGAATGGTCTTCGCCCAGCACGCTATTACGTGACGAAGGACGACCATATTATTCTAGGCTCTGAGGCAGGGACGGTTGACATTCCTGCGGAGAATATACTATATAAGGATCGTCTTCGCCCTGGCCGTATGCTGCTTGTTGATACTAGAGAGGGACGCATCATCTCCGATGAGGAGGTTAAGGCCTCTATCGCGGCTGAGCATCCTTACAGCGAATGGCTGGAGGAGCATCTAGTTGGACTCGATGATCTGCCGGACGCGCCTGAGCTTCCAGAGCCGGACCATGATACCGTACAGACCAGACAGCAGGCGTTCGGCTATACATTCGAGGATCTTCGCAAGGTGCTTGAGCCAATGGCTACCAAGGGTGAAGAGCCGATCGGATCGATGGGCTACGATGCTCCGCTCGCTGTATTATCGGAACGGCCTCAGCGACTGTACAACTACTTCAAGCAGCTGTTCGCTCAAGTAACGAACCCGCCGATCGACGCGATTCGTGAAGAGATTATTACGGGCACTGGCACAACGATCGGACCTGAGCGCAACCTGCTGAAGCCAGAGCCGGAGAGCTGCAGACAGATTCGTCTGGAGACTCCGATACTGTCTAATGAAGACTTCGCCAAGCTGCGTCACGTGCGCCGCCCTGGCTTCAAGTCCATTACACTGCCGATCTTCTTCCCTGCTGATCAAGGTGAAGCCGGGCTTCGCGCAGCGATTAAGCAGATGTGTGAAGCAGCTGACCGTGTCATCGCTAAGGGGCATAACATACTCATCCTGTCCGATCGAGGTGTAGATGCGGAGAATGCTGCTATTCCAGCATTACTCGCGGTATCATCCTTACATCATCACTTGATTCGCGAGGGAACCCGTACGAAGGTATCGCTGCTCCTCGAGTCAGGCGAGCCGCGTGAGGTGCATCACTTCGCATTGCTGCTTGGTTACGGCGTGAGCGCTGTTAACCCTTATCTTGCCTTCGAGACGCTTGATGATATGATCCGTCAAGGCATGATCAGGGGAGTTACTCACGATAAGGCGGTTAAGAACTTCATTAAGGGCGCTACGAAGGGCGTCGTTAAGATTCTGTCCAAGATGGGGATATCTACGATTCAATCTTATCGGGGTGCTCAGATCTTCGAAGCACTCGGTCTGAAGGAAGACGTAATTAACGAGTTCTTCACCTGGACGCCATCCCGAATCGGCGGAATTGGCCTTGATGTCATTGCGGAGGAGACGCTGAAGCATCATAATCGCGCATTCGCCGAACAAGAGGGCAAGGACAAGGAACTGGACTCCGGCGGAGATTATCAGTGGCGTAAGGATGGAGAGGACCATCTCTTCAGCCCGCAGACGATTCATACGCTGCAGATGGCATCCCGTGCGAATGACTACAAGCTGTACAAGAAGTTCTCGGCACTCATCCAAGGAGAAGACAAGAAGCATCTGACGCTGCGCTCCTTGCTGTCCTTCCGTTCGGACCGCAACTCCGTGCCGCTCGATGAAGTAGAATCCATCGAGACGATCGTGAAGCGGTTCAAGACTGGAGCGATGTCATTCGGTTCGATCTCGAAGGAAGCGCACGAGAGTCTAGCTATTGCGATGAACCGCCTTGGCGGTAAGTCCAATACGGGTGAAGGCGGAGAGGATCCTGCCCGCTTCATTCCAGATGCCAATGGTGATTCACGTCGAAGCGCAATCAAGCAGGTCGCTTCCGGACGATTCGGTGTCACGAGCAACTACTTGGTCAATGCGGATGAGATTCAGATTAAGATGGCTCAAGGCGCGAAGCCTGGTGAAGGCGGTCAATTGCCAGGACGTAAGGTCTATCCTTGGGTTGCTGAAGTTCGCGGCTCTACACCTGGAGTTGGTCTAATCTCACCTCCGCCGCATCATGATATCTATTCTATTGAAGATCTTGCTGAACTTATTCATGATCTGAAGAATGCGAATCCTCGTGCTAGAATTAATGTGAAGCTGGTCTCCGAGGTTGGTGTAGGTACGATCGCTGCTGGTGTTGCTAAGGGACGCGCGGATGTAATCATGGTCAGCGGTTATGACGGCGGTACTGGAGCTTCACCTATGGGCTCCATCAGACATGCGGGCTTGCCGTGGGAGCTTGGGCTTGCGGAGACGCATCAGACGCTCATGCTCAACAATCTTCGTGACCGCGTTACCGTCGAGACAGACGGCAAGATGATGACTGGACGAGATGTTGCAATTGCAGCCTTGCTGGGCGCAGAAGAATATGGCTTCTCCACTGCTCCGCTTGTCGTGCTAGGCTGTATAATGATGCGTGTATGCCAGCTGGATACTTGCCCGGTTGGTGTAGCGACACAGAACCCTGAGCTCCGTGCGAAGTTCATGGGTGATCCAAGTCATGTAGTGAATTATCTTCGCTTCATTGCCGAAGAGCTTCGTGAGATTATGGCAGAGCTTGGCTTCCGCACCATCAATGAGATGGTTGGTCGGGTTGATATTCTGGAGTCGAAGGTGTTAGTTGATCATTATAAGGCTAAGGGTCTTGATCTGACACCGCTTCTGCACCAGCCGGAGGTATCGCAGGAGGCTGCTCGTCACTGCGTGCAAGAGCAGAATCATGGACTGGAGCTGTCGCTTGATATGCAGCAGCTGCTCCCGCTTGCGGCAGCTGCTCTTGAGAGCGGTGAGCAAGTAAGAGCAACACTGCCTATCCTGAATACGAACCGTGTTGTAGGAACGATACTCGGCAGTGAAGTTACTCGGCGTTATGGAGCGAAGGGGCTTCCAGAGGACACCATCTCCTTCCACTTCGTCGGATCAGCTGGACAGAGCTTCGGCGCCTTCGTACCGAAGGGCATTACCTTATCTCTCGAAGGTGATTCGAACGACTATGTGGGCAAGGGGCTCTCGGGCGGCAAGCTGATTGTAGCTCCATCGCCGAAGGCAACCTTCCCGGCAGAAGAGAATGTCATTATTGGCAACACAGCCTTCTATGGCGGAACGAGCGGGGAAGCTTATATTCGAGGCATTGCCGGCGAACGATTCGCGGTTCGGAATAGCGGCGTACAAGTGGTCGTTGAAGGAGTAGGCGACCATGGCTGTGAATATATGACTGGCGGCCGTGTAGTTGTACTCGGTGAGACAGGCAGGAACTTCGCTGCGGGGATGTCAGGCGGAGTAGCTTACATCTATGATCAGTCAGGCGAGTTCTACAAGCATTGCAACCTGGAGATGGTTCTCCTCGAACGTCTGGAGAACGCTGCAGATATAGCAGAGCTTCGCACGCTGATTGAGCGTCATGTACAGTATACTGGCTCGGCACCTGGTACTGAAGTATTGAACGGCTGGGAGAGCTCGCTAAGCAAGTTCGTCAAGGTCATTCCGAAGGACTACAAGCGTATGCTTGAGCAGATTAACAAGGTCGAGGAGACCGGTCTTGAGGGCGATGAGGCGCTTCTTGCGGCATTCGAAGCCAACATGAGAGAGCTGGCCCGTGTAGGCGGCAATTAAGGGATCGAGGCATGGATAAGAGGCTGAGCAGAATAATCTGCTCAGCCTCTTTTTGCGCCTTAGCCTATTAATATTTAAGCGGTTACATAGTATCTAACAAGGAATCATATATTCTATTTAATGAAATTGTGCATACCTTATAAGAACAAAAAAACCCACAAAGCAGGATAATGAAGCTAGCGCTTCTTCTCATACGCTTTGGGAGTTCGAATATTTATACCTATATATGTCACGAAAAAACAATCATTCGACAAAATGCCACTAAAAAAGTGGAGGACTGCCTCCATCATCCGACATACTCCATAAGACCTATTCGTTATAATAGCCATATGTTTTTGGAAATATGGGGCATTACATACAAATAGAGATATAGAATGGGAGCCGGGGAACCATGATTGGAAAGAGTAATCTAAGAAGCGAAGAGAAAACACCGATTGAGCTTAACTTATCAGATATATTGCTGCAATTAGGTATCCCTCTGGAAAACTGGCAAAAACACTTATTAGAAGACTCAAGCACTGAGCAAGCTAGTTCATCTGACGTTCCGCTCGAACAAAAGCGATAAACCGTCTAGTCTCCTCCGCCGTCAACTTGCGTCCATCCACACTCAAGCTGTACTTCTCCAGCAGTTCATCATTAGATAACTCAAGTTCATCAACAAACTCTCGTATATCATCCGTTAAGGTAGTATGAGGATTAAGGGTTCTCCCGACCAGATAATCGATAGACACTTTGAATAAGTCAGCAAACTTAGATAAGGTCTCCGTGTCGGGTTCCCTGCGATTCTTCTCGTAATGCGATAAAGCTGCTCGAGATATTCCAAGCTCTCCAGCGGTTTGTTCCTGTGTCCATCCCCGCTCATCCCTCAATGCGGCAATGCGGCTACCGATGCTCATCTTACATCCTCCTTACATCCGTTACATTTATATTAATACGTAAACGAGACGAATGCATTCATTTTAGAAAACTTGCAACAAAACGTCGCATATTTGTAAATAATGCATGAAAATCACTTGACATGCTACGTATTGTATCGTAAAGTAGGTTTATCAAATAGATACAAAATGTATCATACTCTAAGGATATCCAGATGACCTGTTCTATAGTCCTACTGGTTCCAACTGAGGAGTGAATAATGGATATTCAACCTTCGAAAAAAATCAATCCCCGACCAAAAATTCGCCTTAAGTTAACAAAAGGCGTCCAATCAAACCTGCAGCTGTTAGATCTCAAGGGCTCCTTGTTAACCGAATCATCATGTACCGTTCACATTCAAGAAATAAGTCAGGATGGCCTTACCTATGTCTCAGACCTTAGATTTCCTGTTAGGGAGCCTTATATGGTTCGACTGCAGTTCGAGATTGCCGGAATACCTCTTACCGTATGTGGTCGAGTAAGCTGGCGCCATAGGCTGGAGAGTCTATATGAACATGGCATTCGGTTCTATCCAGTGAACAAGATCCAAGTGAAGCTCCTCCAGCTAATGAACGAAGAGGTGCTGCGGAGGAATCCGCATCAATCTCAAGTCCATAAGCTGTATCAAGGCTTGAAACAAAATTCACAAACAAAAACTGGAGGTAACCCGTGGAACTGAAAAATTATTTCAAAATCATTCGTAATCGATGGTGGCTCATTCTCGCCTTTGTTCTAGTAGCCAGTGTAACAACCGGTGTGTACAGCTACGCATTCATCCAACCTACCTATTCTGCTTCATCCAAAATAATTGTAAATAGTGTTACGGATTATGGCGGCGGAATCAAAGAGGTCGATATGAATTCCATTAATACAAATCTATTACTCATTAACACTTATGTTGAGATCTTCCAGTCACCGGCCATTATGAACAAAGTAGTCGAATTGTATCCTACACTTGGACTTACCTCAGAAGAGCTGATTGGCATGGTATCGGTCAGCACCTCCATGGACTCGCAAGTGATGACACTCCAGATGACAGACACTTCTTACAAGCGTGCTGCTGAGGCTGTGAATGCCGTAGCTACGGTCTTCAAAACAGAAATTCCCAAAATCATGTATGCAGATAATGTGACCATTCTTAATCAGGCTGACCCCAAAGAGCTTGTTGGCCCGATTGCTCCGAATCCAGAGCTTAACATATTCATCTCCATTGTCGTTGCTGGGATGTTATCCGTTGGCTTGATATTCCTCATGGAGTATCTGGATGACACGATTAAGAGTGAAGAGGATGTTAATACCCTGCTAGAGATTCCTACACTTGCATCAATTAATATGATTGGAAAAAACGACTTCAGCAGCTCTAAACGGTCCAAATCAAACAAACATCCTATACAGGCAGGTGATAATACATATGTCCCGGCAAATCAATGATAAAAAGCTCATTACCTATCTAAATCCAGATTCTCCAATCTCGGAAGCTTACCGGTCTCTTCGAACCAATATTCAGTTCTCATCGGTTGATGAGCCCGTACAGACCATTATCGTCACATCAGCTGATTCTGGGGATGGCAAGACAACGACGATTGCCAATCTGGCAGTGGCATATGCGCAGGAAGGCAAAAGAGTGCTTGTCGTTGATGCTGATCTTCGAAAGCCGTCGCTGCATGCGTTGTTCTCTCAATCCAATCAAATTGGATTAACCAATATTCTGACGAATCAAGTGGCATGGCAGGAAGCAGTAAGAGAGACCAAGATTGATAATCTTGAGTTCATAGGATCTGGTCCTACACCGCCCAATCCATCCGAGATACTTGGATCCAAGCGGATGAAGGCATTGATTGAAGAGCTGAAGGGCCAGTTCGATATTATTCTATTCGACGCGCCTCCTGCTCTAATCGTAACGGATGGCCTCGTGGTAGCATCCATGTGTGATGGTGTCGTATTCGTCATTAATGTAGGAACTACGAAGCGCGGTCAAGCTGAGAAGGTATATGCCAGTTTGGAGCATGTGAAGGCCAGAGTACTTGGTGCTGTGCTTAACAACAAGAAGCGCAAGGACAAGGATGCATTCTACTATAGATATTATGGCAAGACGGCGGGCAGCAACTAAGGCTGTACATAGATAGAGAATAGGATGGTGGACAGGATGAAAATTATACTGTTGTCAGGCGGTTCAGGCAAGAGACTCTGGCCATTATCTAATGACTTCCGCTCCAAGCAGTTCCTATCGGTGCTTGAAGGGCCGGAAGGTAGATCAGAATCAATGGTACAGCGAGTGTGGAGGCAACTGGAGGAAGCAGGTCTGGCTGAGCATTCCTATATTGCGACAGGAAGAACTCAGGTCGAGGTCTTGCAGAGTCAGCTCGGTACAGATGTTCCTCTGATCGTTGAACCTGAACGCAGAGATACATTCCCTGCTATTGCTCTCGCTTCGACCTATCTATATTCCATAGCTGGCGTATCTCTGAATGAGACGGTTGTCATCATGCCTGTTGACCCCTATGTGGAACAATCCTTCTACGACAGCATGAAGCTGCTGGATCCTGCCTTGAAGGAAAGCGGAGCTGACCTTAGCTTAATTGGAGTAAGGCCGACGGCTCCTTCTGAGAATTATGGTTATATCGTACCTGCCACCGAACACAAGGATCATTCAGGGCTCTATAGAAGAGTGGCATCCTTCAAGGAGAAGCCGAAGGAAGCCGATGCAAGGCAGCTTATCCAGGACGGAGCATTATGGAACTGCGGCGTGTTCGCATTCAAGCTTGATCTGATGATTACGATGCTCATGAGCATGGGCTTGCCTATTCAATATGATGAGATGCACAAGCAATATAAGAAGCTTAAGAAGAACAGCTTCGACTACGAGGTCGTTGAGAATGCCGAGCACATTACAGTTATTCCCTATGAAGGAGAATGGCGGGACCTCGGTACCTGGACGACGCTGAGCGGAGAGATGAAGCAATCTGTACTAGGCAAGGGGAGCATGACTGCAGATTGTGAGAATACGCATCTCATTAATGAGCTAGAGACACCAATCTCTATTATTGGCTTGTCTAATGTAATTGTGGCTGCAAGTCCGGATGGAATTATCGTGTCGGACAAATCCATGAGTACAAGAATCAAAGAGATTGCAGGTCAAATGGATCAGAGGCCGATGTACGAGGAACGCAGATGGGGCTATTACAAGGTCATCGATTTCCTTCAATACCCTGAGGGCAGGGAAATATTGACTAAGCGGATCTGCATTACTGCGGGCAAGAACTTAAGCTACCAATACCATATGCAGCGCAGTGAAGTATGGACGGTTATATCTGGACAGGGTGAGCTTATTATGAACGAGCAGCATCAGCTCATCAAGACGGGAGATGTCATTCAGATTCCAGTGGGTACGAGACATAGCATTCGCGCGGTCACCGATCTAGAGATTATAGAAGTGCAGTCCGGCGAACTGCTAGTGGAGGAAGATATCGTAAGGCTGAGCATGAAGTGGGAAGAGATTATAAGCATGGTAAGTGAATAGAGGGTAGGGAGATTAGTATGCATACAGTAGCCTTCATCGAACGAATCTATAATACGAATCTCCCTCTGCTCAGCACAACAGACGAGGCTCAGTTGATCTTAGAGGACTTAGAGCGGTTCGAGATTTCTCCGCCAGTCTATCACTTGCTGAAGAGTAAGGAACTGCTGGATGAAGTGCCCGAATTCATAAGTGCAGCCCTTAAGATGAAGACGGAACGTGTATTCTTCAACAATCTGTTCATTCGCAGTGAGATGAGAAGGCTGCTCTCACGAATGGATGAGCTCCAGATTGATGTAATACCGCTTAAGGGAGTCCAGCTAGCAGAGACTTATTTTGGCCATTTATCCGCTAGAGGAACCTCGGACATTGACTTGCTCATTCGTCCGATGGACTTGCAGCGAACCTCCGAGCTTCTAGAGAAGCTTGGCTACGAGAAGGAAGATGAAGCGGACTCGGCACATTTTCATCAAGTATACACTAAGTCATTCTCTAATCAGTTATTCGATTCACTCAGCGTCGAGATCCATTGGAATATACTGCGAGGTCATACATCGAATACTCAGGTAGATGCACTCTGGGAGCAAGCAGAACCAATGCTGCCTTATCGCTATGTGCATGAATTGACTACACAGCATACGTTCTATCATCTGTGCCTGCATGGCTACAACCATCACATTCTATCCCTGAAGTATGTCATAGACATTGTCCACTTCCTGTATACCAAGGCTGAGCATATTGATTACTCTGAATTATTCGAACAAGCGAAGAGGGACGGGAATTACTCCAAGATGATTATTGTCTTGACGCATGTGTATGATTTGTTCCCAAGTCTTCGAGCCGCTAGGCCGCTTCCAGAGGAGAAGAGATGGCCTCTGTGGGACCTGCAGCTTATGCGCAAGCAGGTAGCGGATGTCAAGGATATGCAATATTATTTATTTCGTATGTTTTCCACCTTTATGACCTACGACCAACTATCTCACAGCGTGGCACACCTCAGATATATGATTTTTCCTCCACGAGACTTCGCATCTTTTCAACTTACTACTGCTCAGAATAAGCACAAGTCACTGATTGGGTTATATGGCCACGTCTATTCTAGACGAATGAGACAATTATTCACAGCCTATCAAGCGAGGAAGAATGAGCAGAAGGGACACTAGGAGATCAAGATGACTAAGACGGTCAAGCGGATACTGATCATATGCGGTTCGATTCTCATCCTAACGGCTGCTGGACTGGGTGGATACAGTTGGTATCTCTATCACTCCGTTAAGCAGACAGCTGAGATCATGTACGAACCTGTTACTAAGGAAGAATACATCAGCGTTGATCCGGAAGTGCCGACAGAAGCGGATATGCCCGCTAAGCAGAAACCATTCTCGGTGCTAGTGCTTGGGGTCGACCAGCGTGCGAATGATGCTGGGCGCTCTGATACGATGATTGTGCTTGCTGTCAATCCAATGAAGAAATCGATCTTAATGTTCAATATCCCGAGGGATACGAGGACTGAGATTATCGGTCATGGCAGAATGGACAAAATTAATCATGCTTATGCCTTCGGAGGGGTGCAGATGTCGCTGCAGACGACAGAGCATCTGCTGGACTACCCCATTGACTACTATATCAAAGTGAACATGGAAGGCTTTGCGCAAATGATTGATCTCCTTGGCGGGGTTGAGGTTCATAATCCATTCGAATTCTTCTATGAAGGGATACAGTTCGACGAGGGTGAACTGAAGTTATCCGGCAAAGAAGCCCTGGCTTATGCGCGGATGCGGTACGATGATCCTAGAGGCGACTTTGGACGCAACAGCAGACAGAGAGATGTCTTAACGCAGGTGATGCGCAGCGCGCTGCAGTTCTCTACAATTACTCAGATTCAATCTATTCTTGACCAGCTGGGAACCACAGTGAAGACGAATATCAAGTTCGAGGAGATGAAGGCCTTCCTAACGGACTATAGGTCTAACCTCAATACGATTGAATCCGTCGAGATGGTAGGCACAGGTCAGATGATAAACGGTATCTGGTATTATCAGGTTGCTCAGGCGGAGCGAGATCGTATTCATCAATTGCTTAAGGAGCAGCTTAGCGTACAAGAGTCTGTCATTGCGAAGTCGGGTATAGATGCTGCCTCGGCTCCGTAACTGCGGGTTATAATCCTCTCCTCCCCCACATACAGTTGAAGTAGCTTGTGGACAAGGGGGAATGGACGGTGAGAAGGCGCAGAAGAGGCGCAGCAGGGTGGAGAATCATTCTATTCGGCATGGTAGTGCTAATGGGCTGGCTCACTTGGCGATCTCTGGCGGACTGGACAGATTCCGGAGGAACGGATCAATCCGCAGAGAAGCTGGTTGAGCAGTTCTACAAGCTTGAGCAAGACGGAGACTACGGAAGCTCTTGGGAGCTGTTTCACAGTGCGATGCAAGAGCACTTCAAGAAGGACTCCTATATTCAGAGCCGTGCACATGTGTTCATGCAGGATTTAGGCGTCCACACGTTTGAATTCGAGCTGGGTGAAGCTGTGCTGCTTGATCATTGGAAGATGTCAGATGAAGCAGAGCCTATGTACAATGTGGTGCAGATCCCTGTTGAGCAGACTTTTGCGAGCAAGTTTGGAAGGTTTAGTATGCATCAACTTTGCTATGTCACACAGGAGCAAGGTCACTACAAGCTATTATGGTCCTATCAAAATAGCAAGAAAACGCATTAAAAGCTATTTTCATAAATACACTTGACTTGATACAAAATGTATCATAAATTATAGGAAAAGTGAGGTGATAACATGAAGAATACTTATGTAGCTCCAAAAGTACTGTTGCATGAAACGGTAGAATTCGGTACAGCCAGACCAAGTACACGCAAATGGAACTATCTGAGATGCCTTACACACCTAAGACGCACAGGGGTTTGGCATCCAGCACATTGTGCGCCTTACTATCCTAATCCTTGTTAAGCTGAACACGCATACCTGTACTTATTGTGGAAGCGATAATCTTTCGCTTCCTTCTTTTCTCTAACACAAAGCATCCATTATAAAGCGAGGGCTGAACATGCTGCAAATGTGGTCTAAGGTTGGTCGTCATTACCTGTTGTTCTCCGTTCAGACAGATCTGCTCAAGCATACACTGCAAGAGAGGTTCACTGAGATTGAGCCACCTGCTGTACACATCGAGCCGGATATAACCATTGAAATCTTCGAATTCGTTGGGGAAGAATATATGAAACACGAGATCGATGTTGCAATAGAGCAGACGGATGAGCATGTTCGATTCGTTAGGACAGATTACGAACTGACCACAAGCCTAGACTACCGTAAGGCTCATATACTGGCGCATGATCCCGTTGGTCTCATGCATGCTCTGCTCAACCTGTACAGCAGCTACCTCATCTACCACGAGCAAGGCTTGCTCCTGCATTCCTCGTGTATTATTGAGAATGGGAAGGCCTGGCTGTTCGCAGGGGATTCGGGTGCTGGGAAGTCTACTGTGGTGACCTTGTCCCAGCCAAGACCCGTGTTATCCGACGAAGCTACGTACATCATTATTGATGAAGGTAACTTAGTTGTCCACGACTCTCCGTTCCGCAGTGAATTTCCTGGACCATGTGCTGTTCACGAATGCTCGATTGGAGGCATTCATCTGCTGAATCAATCTCCAGATGTTTATCGGGTGCCCATGACGAAGGGCGATACGCTGATTGCTCTTATGGATAAAGTATTCTATTGGAGACACAGCACTCAAGAGACCTCGAAGATGATTTCCTTATGTAAAAAGGTTGTGATGAGCACATCCGCCTATCAGCTGTATTTTCAAGAAAATGACTCATTCTGGGAGAGAATCTCATGAAAACATTAGAGAATCAGAAGCTAAGGCAGCATCCATACGTAGAAGCGGCAGAGATGGAAGGGGAATGGGTGCTGCTTCATATGGAAACACATTCAGTCACTAAAATCAATGGCGTTGGAGGTGTTATCTGGTCTCTCATCCCAGAATATCCGACAGTTGATCAACTAGTTACTCGTATCCAGTTGGATTATGAAGTAGAGAAAAGTCAGCTAGAGGCAGATGTCTCTTCCTTCATTGAAAATCTGGTGGATTGCGAGCTGCTTGAACTGCAAGATGAGTGAAAAGGCCAGAATTGTAGCCGAGCTCCTTCAACGCAGAAGCCAAATGGAATTAGCGTCCTATGGCATTAGCATGTATCCTCTGATTAGAGAAGGAGATATTAGCACCTTCGAGGTTGTGGATAGCAACAGCTTGAAGGTTGGTCAGGTCTACTTGTTCATTAATGAAGACGGAGCACTAGTTGGACATAGGCTCCACTCTATACAGCAATCCCAGCAATCCCAGCACTCACAGCCTGTAGTCTGCAATTATCTGTTCAAGGGTGATACCTGCGATGAGTTGGATTCCCCTGTGAGTAGAGATTCAATAATTGGGCACTTAATTGGAGTGCGTAGAGGAACGAGATGGCTTCCATCTGACGGCATACGAGCACGCTGGATAGGTTGGATGGTACAGAGAGCACCAGGCTGGAGCAAGCTGATGCGCAGACTGGCAAGATACAGACAGGTAACCTTGCTAGCCTTACGACGTCAGGCATTATCATCTCCTAAGCGGAGGAATGTTAGATGAATCAGCAGTTGAAGCACGAGGATGAACGGAATGAACCTGAAGTCCCATGGCTGGAACTGCCAGCGGACATTAGTCTTGCTAATCACTATGACCATTACTCCATCCAGTTCACAAGGAATGGAATGTATATACGCCATGGAGACGGAACGATCAGGATGGAATGGGACCGAGCCGATATAGACAGCATTGAGGTGCGCAGTGCAAGAGGCGGTGCATCCCTGTACGTGAAGTCCCAGGGCCGAATGATCGAAGCTGCTCGGATGACCGAGTCTGTTGCTGAGCTTCATCGTGAAGCTATGAGCGATCTCATGCACTGGATTGCTTATGGAGCAAGGGAGCATAAGCAATCAGAGGAACAATCTTCCACAGAGATGAGTACATGCCCACAATGTGGCAGGTCAGCTCCGTTAGACAAGCGCTGTTGGCGCTGCAGAGGGAAGCTTCATATATGGGGAAGATTGCTGCAATATGGCAAGCCCTATCGCCACTTCATTGTACTAAGCGGAATTATTCTAGCCGTAACCTCACTGATTCAAGTTATACCCCCATACCTAATGAAAATGATGCTAGATGAGATAAATACAGCTGAAGCCAGCTACACCGTGCTGTTATGGACGGTAGTCAGCTTATTCCTTGTGCGCATAATTGAAAGCGGATTGGAAATGGCAAGGGGCTTCCTGGGGCTGCAGCTTGGCGGGAAGCTGATGAGGGATATACGTAAAATCATGTTTGATAAACTGATGGATTTATCGATGAAGTTTTTTGACCGGAGACAAATGTCCCAATTCATCGGCCGAATCAATCAGGATACGGAGGATCTGAAGGAGTTCCTGACAGACGGCATTATTCAGCTCATGACTCAGACCTTACTCGCAGTCTTCATATTCATCATGATGCTGCAGCTTAATTGGAAGCTCACACTGCTAATCCTGCTGCCCCTGCCTATCCTTGCTCCTCTCTTCCTATGGTTATGGCCCAAGGCAAGGTCGATGTGGTACAGCCAGTGGCATTCCTCCATGAGCGTACAGAACTTGATTGGTGAATCTCTGCAAGGCATAAGGGTCATTAAGGCGTTCGCGCAGGAGCAGACAGAGAAGGATCGCTATCATAGAGCGAATTCAGCTGCTATCCAGAGAGCGGTGTCGATCGGCTACTTATGGCAAGGCATCTCCCCTATCGTATCCTTGGTTGTAGCGCTGTGCGGTGTGGGATTATGGTATGCAGGAGGACGGTATGTGATCGAGGGTACGATGAGTGTAGGTTCCTTAGTTGCCTTCTCTACTTACTTAACGATGTTCTTCGGTCCTGTCATGTGGCTGGGACAATCGCTGAGCTGGCTCAATCAGACGCTTGGAGCAACAGAGCGAGTGTTCGAGATTATGGATACCCCTGTTGACGTTGAAGACCAGCCGGATGCGAAGCCATTGCCGATTGCACAAGGTCGAATACAGTTCAATCAAGTAAGCTACGGTTATACGTCCGATCGACTGGTCCTGCAGGAGATTAGCTTGAACATAGAGCCTGGTGAATTCATCGGCATTGTCGGTCATTCGGGAGCTGGCAAGTCTACGTTAATTCATCTGCTCTGCCGATTCTATGATCCGGATGCAGGCTCTATAACGATTGACGGGACTAATCTGAGAGAGATTAAGCAGGCGGATTACCGCAATCAGATCGGTGTCGTGCTACAGGAGACCTTCTTGTTCGATGGCACCATCGCTCAGAATATAGCCTATGGCAGGCCTGGTGCTGCTCCGTCTCAGATTATTGAGGCTGCTCGATCTGCGAATGCCCATAACTTCATCAGCCGATTACCTGATGGATATGATACGAGAGTGGGAGAGCGTGGTCATCGCTTGTCAGGGGGAGAGAAGCAGCGAATTGCGATAGCCCGGGCACTTCTCCGGGACCCGAGAATTCTTATATTAGATGAAGCGACTTCCTCCGTAGACACAGACACGGAGCGTCAGATTCAGGAAGCATTAGGGCGCCTAGTAGGTGGAAGAACGACAATCGCAATTGCCCATCGATTATCTACACTTATGGGAGCCAACCGGTTAATTGTGCTTCACCATGGAAGGATTGCCGAGGTGGGAACCCACCATGAATTATACAGCGCTAAGGGGCATTATTACCGGCTCATTGAGTCGCAGCGGCGCGGGCAGGAGACCATAACGCAGGATGAGGAGGTTGAACTCGCAGCATGGGCAGCCAATTAACGTTAAGCTACGATAGAGAAGGGGAACTAGTAGCGAGCCGATCCGATCAATCAATAGCTGGGATTAAGCTTGTCCGCTGTTATCCCTTCTCGTATCCGTCCGAGTATATATCCGTCCGAGATGATCAGGATGACGAATGGCACTTCATTCCCTCCTTAGATGAGCTGGATGAACAGAGCAGAGGCATTGCCGAGGCGGAGCTTAACCGCTATTACCTGATTCCAACGATAGAGAGAATCTCTAGCATTAGGAGGAGGAACGGCGGATGGGAGTGGACCGTGGAGACGAGCTTCGGTCCCGCAGCCATTATGCTCGATAATCTTCATGAGAATATGACAGAGGTGAGAAGCTATTGTTATATTCTGAGCGATGAGCAAGGAAGGAAATATCAGATTGACGAGCCACATCTTAAGGATGATCACACAAGGAAACAATGGGCGAAGGTGGGCGGGTGACGGACTGCCAGCCATTCGCCCTTAGTTGTCTTCTGTTAATCTGACTATTTCAGTAAGCGTATTCAAGACATGAAGTCAGATATTGCAACGTGAACCGACAAAAATTGACGATCTCTATTGACAACAATCGGGGATTATCATAAAGTAATAGTCATAAGATACATTTTGTAGCATATAATCTATTAATCGATACAAATAGTATAGTTCGATAAAAAAGTAGGAGTGTGTAATGATGAAACCTGATGTATTTTGTGTAGGTTGTGGGAAGATGGTTGCCGATCATCCTGGCACCATGTTATTCCGAACTGCTTTTTACAAGGTTATCCATCCCGCAGGCTGCTGTGAACCGTGCTTGCTAAGGAAGATGAAGCCGGAGGTTGACAACTTAGTGAACTTACCCACTGCTGGCAAGAGAAGCAGCCAATATGAGGATTTGAATGAGAGTCTCTTGTCTACAGCCTGCCTGTAGGGAGAGATTTTTTTTTGTGGCTAGTCTGAGAAATCTACCAATCGTTTCCTCTATAGGGTATACTGATGAGGATTTGCGCTGCAAAATTGCAAAATGGGTAAGGGGGTAAAGTCCGCATGAATGAACCTATCGTTCAACTACAAGGCGTTACGAAACGAATCGGACGACGCACAATTATTGATAAGCTCACTCTAGACCTGCCTCTAGGAGAGGTGTTCGGCTTCCTAGGGCCGAATGGAGCGGGCAAGACGACAACCATTCGAATGATGGTTGGCTTAATGTCGATAACCGAGGGCGAGATTCTCATTGGCGGTCACAGTATCCGCTCTGAGTTCCACAAGGCGATTCGCCATGTGGGGGCAATCGTTGAGAATCCCGAGATGTACAAGTATCTGACCGGCTATCAGAATCTGGTGCACTATGCGCGCATGATTCCAGGAATTACGACAGAACGAATGACAGAAGTAATCGAGCTTGTAGGCTTAGAATCCAGAATACATGACAAGGTTAAGACCTATTCCCTTGGAATGAGGCAACGGCTGGGGGTGGCTCAAGCCATCATGCACAAGCCTAAGCTGCTTATACTGGACGAGCCGACGAATGGTCTCGACCCGGCTGGCATTAGGGAGCTCCGCGATTACTTGCGCAAGCTGTCTCAGCAAGAAGGAATTACTGTATTCGTATCCAGCCATCTGCTTACAGAGATGGAGCTCATGTGTGATCGGGTTGCCATCATTCAGAACGGCAAGCTGATCGACGTGCGCAGCATTCAGAGCAATCATTCCTCCACAGCTCTCTCGCGTTATGTATTCGAGGTGGACGAGCCTGAAGCGGTCATTCGCTTGGTTCAAGCTGAGGGGCTCACTGTAGAGCGCGAAGGGAACGCGGTAGCAATCAGCACCGACAAGGAGCAGGCAGCGGAATGGAATGCGCGGCTTGTCAGAGCGGGAATCAAGGTGTACGGCATGAGAGTATTGAACAAGTCGTTGGAAGATCAATTCCTGGAAGTAACGGGGGGTGAGCGTATTGTCTAGCTTCATGAATCTGATTGCGAATGAGAATATGAAGATATACCGTCGTGCAAGAACGTGGGTCATGATGGCCATTCTAGTCGCTCTCGTACTTGCCATCTCCATCATAGCCTATTCCGTGGGAGGAAGTCCTCTTCCTTCGATGTGGGAGATGATGAGCATTGAATCAGCCGTTCTGTTCCTGCTCGTTACGATCTTCACAGTCATCCTGTCCGCAGACAGCGTAGCCGGAGAGTTCGGTACGGGGACGATTAAGCTGCTGCTTATCCGGCCATGGTCAAGATCCATGATTCTGCTGTCCAAGTATATATCGCTTCTGTTGTTCGCTCTGCTGCTCGCCGTCATTCTCTTCGTTGTGTCTATCCTGACCAACGTATTGCTGTTCGGCGCAGACAGTTCATCGGCTGCTCAGGATGTCATGAATAGTTCCATGGGCTCTTCACCTCTAGCCTACATGTTGGAATTTTATCTGCTGAAGTTCGTATCGCTCATCGTTACGGTCACGCTTGCGTTTATGCTCTCTACGATTTTCCGGAGCGGGGGGCTTGCTATTGGGTTGTCCCTGTTCATCCTGCTCGGTCTGAATACATTCATAGGACTGCTCGCCTATACGAAGTACAAGTGGGTAGACTACCTGCTGTTCATCCATCTGGAACTGACTCAGCATATGAATGACCAGCCCCTAAGGGAGGGGACGACGCTTGGATTCTCCCTATCCGTCCTGGCGGTCTACTATGTAGCCTTCCTGGCGCTAACCTGGTATATCTTCAACAAGAGAGATGTAGCTGCTTAAGCTTCGCAAGGTCAGCCCAGCGTGCTCATCCAGCCTAACAAACGCCGTTCCTCCCAAGCTTCCTCATCCGAGGGCAGGGGGCGAACGGCGTTCTATATGAGGATTGTGCGTATACCATACAAGCAAGCTTGGGAGGAGGTTATAGTCTAACCAGCCTGCCGCGCCTTACCATGTGCTTCCTTGGCTTCTGTCCCTTGGCCTCCCGCAGCCGCCGAAGCGCTTGCTGAAGGTTGGCCTTCCGTGAGCGAGCGTGTACGAGAATCAGATACCCTCTCCATTCGGCAGCTTCCGTCGAGTATCCCTCCGTCATGAATAATAATGGAATTGGCCTTCACGTTGCCCGACAGCTCGCCCGTCGCTGTAATCGTCAATCGACCGCTAACGATAATATCTCCATACAGCTTGCCTGCAAGCGTAATGTCCTTAGCTGTTATATTGGATCTGGCTGTACCGCATTCTCCGATAATAAGGTCTCCTCTGCATTCTATATCTCCGCGATATTCGCCTTCAATGCGCAGCCCCGCCTCACACAGCAGCTTGCCTTCCACCAGCGTTCCCTGTCCTATGAGGGTATCCGCTGCCGCCAATCGCTTATTCTCCTTGAACATGACTATTAGTCCTCCTTCACCAATCGTAAGTACTTCAAGGGGTTAACCGCCTCGTCATGCTGCATGATCTGGAAGTGTAAGTGAGGACCGGTGCTTCTGCCAGTTGAGCCCAGCTGTCCAATTCTCTCCCCGCGCCGAATGGCATCGCCCGTCTCCGCTTCCCTATCGCTCAAGTGCATATACACACTCTGCAGGCCGCCTAGATGGTCGATGACGATATAATGGCCCTTGGCCGAATCGTAATCCGACTCGGTGACGGTCCCTTCGGCTGCGGCATAGACAGGATCGCCTTGCTCCCCTGTAATATCAACTCCGGCATGGAAGGTGGAGCGTCCCGTGAAGGGATCCTTACGATAACCGAAGCCGGAAGTCATCATATGGGAGCGGGTCGGCCAGCCTGAGGGAGTGGCATCTACGGCCGCTCGGTGCTTCTGCGCCTGCTTCAGGGTATTCGCCATCGTCTGCTCCAGCGTATCCATCATCGTACTCATCTCTTGCCAATCACGCGCAGATGCCCCGTCAAGGGAGGCTATCCGTCTCGATTCAAGCGCCGTAGAAGCGCCAAGAGTACTCTTGGATGCGGAGGACTCTCTCGGCAGCCCAGAGTAAGCTTCTGCTTCAGACTGTCCATACTTCTCAATGAAGGACTTCAATCGACTCTCAAGCTGCTGCAAGCTATCCATTCTGCTCTTCAATTGTTGCTCTTGAACAGACAGGCGATCGACTTCCTGCTGCAAGAAGGCGATAATATCATCCTTGTCGGTTACGGTCTGAGCGAACTCGGCTGACTGCTCATGCAGCTCTCCTTCGAGCGCTTCTATCTCATAGTGAGACTTCAATTGGAGTCCTACAATACAGCCGGATACGGCCAGTACAGCTGCAGCTGGGGCTGCGACGAGTGATTTGCGGGAGACTTGGAACTGCTTCACAGACTTGTCTGCTCCGCGCATGACGACAAGTGACCATCTGGGCTTGTGCATTCGTGTCAATCGTTGTTCTCCTTCCGGCCGGCTCCTGAGCAATGATTAGAACGTTCTGATGTTATTTATTCTTGGAAGCTAGGAAACATGCCATAAAGTTTCACAGGTATAGCCGCTAGAGGAGATGCAAATGCTATGAACACATAATCGTTAGAATGGCAGGGAGAGGAGCGGCAGAAGTGAATGGACTCATCATCATCATCATTATTCTGGCTCTGATGTATGTGCAAATCTCTGCAATTATCGTGCTTGAGCACAGACGATCATCAAGAATGGCGGCATGGGTATTCCTCGTCTGTCTGTGTCCATTCCTCGGCTTCGTATTCTACCTCCTCCTCAGCAAGCCGCTGTATCGGAGTAAGCTGCTGCGCAAGTATGCGCTGCCGAGAGGAAGCGAGCTTAGCAAGCTGACTGAAGCTGAAGCAGGCGGAAGGGAGCTGCTACCTGCAGTTCCTGCAGAAGAGGAAGGGCAAGATCCGGCCTATGCAGAGCATCATCCTCGCTTAATCGGCCTGCTGGACAGCTATCGTCAGTTCCCTCTTACAACTGGCAATCTAGTGAAGGTGCTCACCAATGCAGAGTCTGCCTATGAGGCGATGAAGGAGCAGCTAAGGACGGCCAAGCATCACATCCATCTCGATTATTATCTGATTCGCGATGATGAGGTAGGGGGATGGATCTATGATCTGCTGTCCACGAAGGCAAGTGCCGGCGTTGAGGTCCGTGTCCTCTATGACGGCTTAGGCAGCTTCAAGCTCAGCTCGTCTTACATAGACAAGATGAAGGAGGCCGGTGTGAGGATGACCTCCTTCCTGCCTGTCCGGCTTGCCTTGTTCGACAAGAGATTGAATTACCGCAATCATCGCAAGCTAGCCGTCATAGACGGCAGAGTAGGCTTCGTCGGCGGAATTAATCTGGGAGAAGAATACTTGGGCCAAGACCCGAAGCTGGGCTTCTGGAGGGACACTCATCTGCAAGTAGAGGGAGAATGCGTCAAGGTGCTGCAGGAGATCTTCATCCTGGACTGGAACTTCGCAGCAGAGGAGCAGCTTGGGCTGTCGGATTATTATAAGCCAACCGGGGTGAGAGGGAATGAAGAGGTAGTAATAGTCTCCAGCGGTCCAACTCCTTATGATGCTTCCATCCTTGAGGTGCTGTTCGAGGCGCTGAATGCAGCTAGGAGCCGCATCTATATGACGACCCCTTACTTCATCCCGGACTTATCGTTGCTGATGTCCCTCCGCACCGCTGCACTGAGCGGGGTGGATGTGCGCATTATTCTTCCTGGAGTGTCCGACAGCCGCTTGGTCCTGCTCGCTTCCCTATCCTATGTGAAGGACTTGATGGAGGCTGGAGTACGCTTCTACCGGTATCAGAGGGGCTTCCTGCATGCCAAGGTGCTCTTGATTGACCGCGAGCTTGCCTCTGTCGGTTCAGCGAATGTGGATATGAGAAGCTTGCACATCAACTTCGAGCTGAATGCCCTGCTGTTCGGTCAGACTACAATCGACAGACTGTACGCCGACTTCGAGCAGGACTTGTCAGACAGCATGCTGCTATGTCCGGAAGAGTTCATGCACAGGTCCAAGCTTCAGAGGCTGGGCGAAGCAGCGGCGAACATACTGTCCCCGCTGCTCTAGCTCTTCTTCCGAATGAAGCCAAGCACGCTGTCCATCCTCTGCGGGATGGCCCCAGCAAGCAAGTCTCCTCTAGCAGCAAGCCGGTCTGCAATAGTGAGCAGGTTATAATCCTTAATATTCGGGCCAGAGCGCACCTCATCCCATGTGAGCGGCGTCGATACAGGAGCTCCAGGACGAGCCCGCGGGGTATAGGCGGCAGATATCGTCTTGCCCCGGTAATGCTGCAAGTAATCGACATAGATGAGGTTGCCGCGATTCTTGGTCAGCCGCTCTATTGTGAACAGCTTCGGATAAGCTCTGGATAAGTAATCTCCTACGAATTGTCCCAGCAGCCGGAGCTCATCGAAGGTGTAGCGCCGTTCAATGGGTACAATAATCTGGACTCCGGTAGCGCCGGAAGTCTTCGGAATGGAGTGAATGTGCAAGGAATCGAGCAGATCTCCCACTAGGGCTGCAGCCTCCATAATTCTCGGCTCGTCCGGCAGGGTAGGATCCAGATCAAGCACCCACTCGGATGGATAATCAGGCCGGTGGACTCGATCGAAGGAGGCGTGGTATTCGATGCAGGCAAGATTGCCGAGCCAGAGCAGGGTAGGCAGATCATTCAGCTGGACATAGTGGATGCCGCCTTGTTCAGCTGTGTGAACATAATCGGCCTTCGGTGAAGGGCAATTTTTCTGATAGAACGACTTGCCGGCTATGCCGTCCGGATAACGTATCGTCGTGAGATACCGATCGCTGCAATGGTGGATGAGATAAGGAGAGAGGAGAATGAGCTTCTCTAGGAAAATAAGCTTCGTTATGCCGACATCCGGCCACAGCAGCTTGTCAGGATTCGTAATCTTCACGTGTTCACCGTGAACCGGAATATAAGCTTCCTTGGAGCCTTGCGGCATAGCACATCTCCTCCTCAAGAATGTCCAGCGCCCAGAGGCTGGGTCTAGGACACCGTCTCCTTATCCTTCTTCGTGCTGCGCTTGCGAGGCTTAGTCAGCGCTGCGGGAACTTGGGCAGGGGCTTCAGCCGCAGCGGCATCATCAGCGCCAGCCTTATCCTTAGATGCAGCAGTACTGCGCTTGCCAGCCTTGCTGCCCGTTCCGGACTTGCCAGCAGCACCAGTGTCCAACCCGCCTCCAGCTGGCGGCA
Source organism: Paenibacillus sp. GCM10023252 (assembly GCF_042653305.1). Lineage (NCBI taxonomy): Bacteria > Bacillati > Bacillota > Bacilli > Caryophanales > Paenibacillaceae > Paenibacillus > Paenibacillus sp. GCM10023252. Next base: position 13,948 of record NZ_JBHSHW010000008.1, on the reverse strand, counting down.
GCTTCGCCGCATCGAGACTAGCCTGAAGCGCAGCCATCAGGTCAATGACATTCGTCTGCTCCTGCTGAGGAGCCACTCTAATCTCTTCTCCTGCAATCTTGCTGCTAATCATATCCGCCATCTGTTGACGGTAGTCGTCGGTATACTTCTCCGGCTCGAACGGTGTGCTGAGCTGTTCGATGAGCAGCTTAGCCATCGTAAGCTCCTTGTCGTTCACGCTCACTCCCTCAGGGAGGCCTGGAACTTGCTGGACGGGGCGAATCTCATCCGGGTAGAAGATCGTCTCAATGGCAAGGCAATTGTCTACTACTCGAATAGCAGCTAGAGAGCTTTTGGAGCGAATGGATATTTTGGCTACACCAATCTTGCCGGACTCCTTCATCGCACGCAGCAGCAAGCTGTAGGCGTTCCCGCCGGCCTGGTCAGGAGACAAGTAATACGTCTTCTGGAAGTAGATTGGATCAATCTCCTCCAGAGCGACGAAGTCGACGATCTGAATCGTCTTGGACTTCTCACCAGCAAGAGATTCAAGTTCATCCTTGTCGAAAATAACGAACCGCCCCTTGTCGTATTCATACCCCTTCACAATGTCATCCCATCCCGCCTCGATGTCGCAGTTCGGACATCTTCTGACATAGGCAATCGGACTCCCGCATGGCTTGTGAATCATCCTTAGCGAGATATCCTTATCTTCCGTTGCCGAGAACATCTTGACGGGCACATGCACGAGACCGAAGCTGATTGCGCCTTTCCATACCGTATGCATCGCCATTTTCCCCCTTCGCGTTATCATTTCCTAACAATCAGGATTCCCGAAATGAATGAAACTCAACCCGTTCGGGTATATTTTGCAAGTATCTACCCACATGGCGAGGAAGGAGGGCCTAAGATGTCAGAGCAAGAGAAGTCAGGAGACAGCAGCGCAACAAGAGATCATTCCACCTCGCTCCAGTCGGACCATGAAGGACGTGAGGATTACGATATGGACATTGACCGGATGGTGAATGAAGGGCTTGGCGGCGGAACGGTCACGCTGCACAATGGTCTGATTGAGGAATCAACGACCGATACGATGGAGCAGGGGCTCACACAGCAGGAATAGCTTGAATGAGGAGGCAGAGACCGATGGATACAGCAAGAGCGAAGGAAATCTATCATTCTGACACGAATGTTGCGGTTCACCTGCTGGGTGAACCCGTATGGATTGAGCATGTGGACGAAGCTAACGGAATGGCGACGGTTCAGGTGGGGTCGAATCCTCTCGACACGCAGACGGTGTCTGTCGATCGCCTGGAGGAAGGCAGTACGCATTAGAACGTGAACGGGCTGAGGAGCGGGATTCTCCTCAGCTGTTCTAGTTATAAATAATATCCGTCTGTGCGTAGTCCGACCGCTGGCTCCGGAATGCTGTGGGCGTACATCCCATATGCTTGCGGAACACCTTGGTGAAGTAATTGCTGCTGCTATAGCCTGTTCGGTCCGATATGTCTTGAATGGGCAGATCCGTGTGGCGCAGCAATCGAACGGCTTCCTCCATACGTCTGTGCAGGACGAAGTCGAACGGAGTTATACCCTCCATCTCATGAAACAACGTGCAAAAGTAAGAGGGAGCGAGACCTGCAATCTTGGCAAGCTTCTCCAAGGTTATATCCTCATGGTAGCTCTTGAAGATATAGTCCTTGACCTTCTCCAGCTTCCCCTCCACTTCCGCGGATGCGGACTTCTGTGTGTCCCCCCATTCCAGCATGGACATGATCCATTCATAGATTCGCAGAGAACAGATGTATTTATTCCGTTCGTGATGAAGAGCAACGTCTCTGTAGAGGTTCTTCAGTATGGTAATGGAGTTGTGCTGCTCAGGTACATGAACGACAGGACCGCAATGCTGCTGCAGCTGCCCCCAGAAGCGGTGGGCTGCTCCGCCGCTTAGCTGAATCCAGATAAATTCCCAATGGCTGGCTGCGGCACTATCGAAGTAGTATCGGTCAGAGCCGGGGAACTCCACCAGGAACCCTTGGCCGGGACGCAGTACATGAGTTCCATGCTTGTTCTCCAGCACCCCTTGTCCGCTCAGCGTATATTGGTAGCACACACTATGCTCCTTGCGGCTCCAGCCTCGCCAATCATAGTCCGGATCGGACACATCCGACCAACCGATATATTCCAGAAACATGAATTCAGGATCAATCGTCTCACTGACGAAGCCGTAGGTAGTTTTAAGTATGGATTCCGCCTCCAGATTATCTTAATTTTTTACCCATGGTGAAGAAAAAGGTTACGGTTGAGATCTTCCTGAAACCTTGTATTGTTTAAAGTATATCAGATGCTGGAGGGGTGTAGGCATGCAAGAGCTTTTGTTGGAAAATGAATATTATACTATTGTGTTTAGCGGTGGAGAGGAGTTTTGTTTTACTTATCGCTATAAGGCTCAAAATTGGAGCAAGCCCTTCGGCTATCCCGAGGTGGAGCTCGATAATAAGTCTGTCAAGCTGTGGCTTGTCAGCCCCGAATTGCTAGAGTTGCCGAAGCTGCTCCCCAACGGCTGTACAGAGTATCGAATCGGAGGGTTAGCTGCCGCAGGTGAAGAGGAGCTGTACCTTGCGGTCGTCCTCCGTATATCGCCCCGCTCGCCTGTTGTCCGATATCGATATGAGATCCGTTCCGGTAGGGAGAGGATATGGACGAAGTCTTCCGGTAAGGACCGATTCAGCTATATGAGCTTCCATACGAATCCGGATAACAACCCGCTCGAGGTGCGCCTCTCGGAATACAATGAAATAGTCCACAGCTATATGATGTCTGAGAATCCAGTGTCTCCTTCCCAATTCCGCAATAAGCACTGTCTAATGGGTCCTATAATGGTATGGCACGAGGACCAGGTGACCTGGTTAACTGCGTATGAGCACGGCTCCCAATATCCTGATACCTACATCGGCTATCAGCTCCATCCTGACGGCATCGTTACCGTTGAAGGAGTAAAGGGCAATTATTATCAAGGACAAAAGCTTGGACCAGGCAGCTGTTACGAATCAGTCTGGTTCCATATAGGGGCGTCCCATAATGGGATGGAAGGCTTGTCGAAGGCTTACCGCAGCTTTATGCTGCATGACCAGTGTCTGAATTCGGAGTCACGTAAGCCTTATATTTTCTACAATACGTGGGCTTACCAGGAACGGAACAAAAGCTGGAATCACGCGAAATACTTAGACAGTATGAGAGAGGAGCGAATTCTCCAAGAGATCGATGCCGCATACCGGATGGGGATTGAAGTCTATGTCATTGATACGGGGTGGTATATGAAAACAGGCGATTGGGAGGTAGATGCTGAACGGTTCAGCAGCGGGCTTAAAGCAGTCAAAGAAAAGCTGGACGGGTATGGGATGAAGCTGGGCTTATGGTTTGATCCCAAAGCGGCTGCCTTAACCAGCCGGATGTTTAGAGCAAATACCGTAAATCTGGTTACGAGAAACGGTATGGCTGGGGAGCCGCATCCTATCTGGGAGACCGAGGAGAGCCATACCCTATGCTTGGCGAGCAGCTATGGAATGGATTTTGCCGATGCCTTAATCCGCCTCTATCATGACGTCGGCGTAACCTACTTCAAGTGGGATGCTATTAGCCAATACGGCTGTAATGATCCCCGTCACAATCATGGCGATGAGAGCTGCAGTTCGGAGGAGAGGGGGGATTGCTACGCCTTCCAGCTTCCGCTCGCATTGGTGAATATCGTGGATAGGCTGACCCAATCCTGCCCGGATGCGATCGTAGACTTCGATGTGACGGAGGGCTACAGGGCGGTTGGACTCAGCTTCCTCTCGGCAGGGAAATACTTCTTAATCAACAACGGTCCTTATTATGTTAACCTCGATATTCCTTCTAATCGAGATATCAGCTATGACAATCTGAATGTGTATTTTTACCCGGGCCCTGCAAGGGGATGGATCTGCAGGACGCCGCTGAACTATGATAAGTGGATACCGTCTACCCTGTTCCTTACCCATTACCTTCCCGATGATCCGACCAGCAGCCAGATGATCAACATTGGCTCTCTGATTCTAGGTCAGAACGGCATATGGGGCGATCTGCTCACCGTATCAGAGGAAGGTAAGGAACTCATTCACCGGCAGCTGACCTTATACAAGAAGGTAAGAGATGCGGTGACGGAAGCCCAGATAGAGATTACGGGTATGCCGGGCGGCAACCCGGAGATCTATGAGAAGCTGGAGCCTGACACCGGCAGGGGAATCGTTGTGCTGTTCGCCAATTCCTTCGGACAGCCTTGGTCCAGGATGCGGGAGACGGAATTCCGATATGTGACCCAATGTGCAGTAGATCGTGCCTACACGGTTTCCGGCAACGCATCTGTCCGGATAGACGAAGAGGGCAAGGCTGATATAACCGCCATCTTCCATGAACCGGGAGCAGTCATTCTTTACTTCGGGGCAGAGGAGTAGGAGAAGCCTATATAAGAGGTGGATCCGAAGACTATCATAGATCCACTTCGCATAATAGCGGTTTCAAAGACGGATGGTTTGACTTATACTGGGATTTAGCGGGTATTGGGGGTGTTGGGTTGGGGTGGATCAACAGAATAGGCGGAAACATGAATATGCGCTATAAGCTTTTGCTCACATACCTCATCATAGTGCTAATCCCGTTGGTCATCACGGTTATTCTGTTCCTGCAGCGGACCAACACAACCGTCCGGGAGCACACGGATAAAGTGAACCAAATTACGTTGGAGCAGATCGCGGACAACGTCTTCTACAACTGGGTGGACCTGCTTGACTTGACGGATTCCCTGCAGCAGGATCAGGAGCTAATCAAGTATCTGGAGGAGAATCATTCGCCTGCGGATGATACGGTAGACCCATTGATTACAATTGAGCAATTCAAGGCCATACGGGACAAGTACGACACCAAGTGGAATGCGGGCTACAAAGGCGTGAAGCTTAAGCTCTACTCTTCCAATCCTTCTATCATTCGAGACGATACCTTTATAGTAAGGATGACTCCCGAGCTCATGCATGAGGAGTGGATGTCCGATATCCTGAGACTGAAAGGCACCTATCTGCTAAGCGAGCCTTACCAAGGGTCTGACCGTGAAGTCTACTTCCGTCTGGGGCGGACAGTCCGTTCCGGCACATCCACGATATACAGCAATGCCATGATTCTGGAGATCTCGGAGAGCTACTTCTACGGATTGATCAGCAGGGAGGGGCAGAACAAGGATATCTATATTCTGAATGACAGAGATCAGGTATATTCTTCGACAAGCCGGGAGTCGGTTGGCAAGCTGTTCTTGCGGGAGTCTATTCGTGAGGAGCGGCTGGTCGAGCGGGTGCTGCCCGACCGAGGCGTACTCCAAGGCTGGAAGGTGGCTGTCGTGCTGCCGGAAGGTGATATTACCCAGAAGATGAACGGGCATATCCGATTTATTCTCTGGGTTATGGGAGGGCATATGCTGTTGGCTGTTGCCTTCATGCTGGTGTTCTCCCAGACATTGACGAAGCGGCTGAGACAATTGGTCCGCACAATGGCGGAGATCCGGGACGGTAAGCTGAAGGTTGAGATTCAGGATGACTCCCGAGATGAGATCGGCGAGCTGTCCAGGGGCTTTCGCCGCATGATGGAACGAATCCACTCGCTCATTGATGAGGTCTACAATGCGGAGGTGCAGGTGAAGACCGTGGATCTCCAGAAGAAGGAGGCTGAGCTTCGGGCTCTTCAGAGTCAGATTAATCCTCACTTTCTATTTAATACTTTGGAGTCCATCCGGATGAATTCCTATCGGTATGGTGATAAGGAAACCTCGGAGATTATAGGAAGCTTGGCTAAGCTATTACGAGGAAGCGTCTACTGGGATCAGGATCTCGTGCCTCTCCGCAAGGAACTGGATACCATTCGGGAATATATGAACATTCAGCGATTCCGCTTCGAACAGATCTCTATGGATCTGATCGTTCCTGAAGAACTGCTAAGTATAAGCTTACCCAAGTTCACCCTGCAGCCTCTGGTGGAGAATGCCATTCAGCACGGAATGGAATCTAAGCTGGGGGCCACCTGCTTGGAGATAGCAGTATGGCGCGAAATAGACAGTCTCTTCATAACCGTATCAGACGATGGTGCAGGTATGGAGCCTGCGAAGCTCGAGGAGGTCATCGCCAGCATGAGATCCGTGGAGGAGCCGTCGAGAAGCATCGGGCTTAGGAATGTGTACCAGAGATTGCTAACTTATTACGGGGAACACACCAGAATGAGTATCGAATCAGCAAAACAAAAGGGGACACGCATTGTCATAGAGATTAAGCTTACTGATGTAAAATCAGAACAATCTTAAATGAAGGGAGGAGATCGGTTCCCATGTACAATATTCTGCTGGTGGATGACGAAAAACGTGTCCGCGAGGGCTTGAGCGAATGGGTGGTCTGGGAGGACTTCGGGTTCAGGCTGGTCGGCACCTCGGCGAACGGTGTGGAGGCGCTTGAATTCATGGCGCAGGTTCATGTCCATCTATTAATAACAGATATTAAGATGCCGGTCATAGACGGCTTGGTCCTTGCACGGGAGTCAAGGCTGCAGGATCCGCTGCTCAAGATTATTATCCTAAGCGGCTTCAATGAATTCAATTATGCCAAGAAGGCCATTGACTGTGGGGTTAGTGGATATTTGCTAAAGCCAGTGGACAAGGAAGAACTGGAAGGTCATCTGAGGGAGATCCGGGTTCAGCTGGATCAGGAGTTCTTGACTAAGGCGGAAAAGCGTGCACATGAGAATCTGGCGCGGGACCGTTACCTGCAGCAATTAGTGAGTGGGTACCTGCTCGGGAAGGAGGCCGGTGCCAAGCTGCTCCCCTTCGGTGTTGAATTGGATGGCGACTGGTACCGGGTCGTGCTGTGGGAGCTGGACGATCTGCATCGAATTGTTGAGGAGAGCCTCTCAGACGCCAAGCTATATCAATACGGCATGCGCAATATCGTGGAAGAGATGGTTGAGGAGAGAGGATATGGGTACGTGTATGAGGATACGGAAGGCTCTATTGGATTGCTCCTCCGGGGATCAGAGCTGGAATCTCCTGCTGAAGAAGCGATGGACTTCATGAAGCTTGCCGAGCACAATATGAAGACCTTCCTGAAGGTGAGAGTATCCTGGGGAATGGGAGACCCTGTTCTTCACCCCGGTAACCTGAAGAATTCCCGTCTTCAAGCTCGCTATGATCTGGAGAGTCGCAAGGCGGGAGGGCAGCCGAACAGCTTCCTTACAGGCTTGATTACCCGGGAGGATATTCCTGTCCTCTCCCGGTTGAATTGGGACAGCACGGAGCTTATCCTTGCTGTGGAGGAAGGTGACATCGGAAGGATGGAGGAGCAGATTGATGCATTATTTGCAGAGATCGACTCCAATAAGCTGACAGGACCTGCCATTCAGGGAATCCTCTTCGCCCTTCTGCTAGGCTTCCATCAGCTGTACAAGCGTCATTCCATTGCCACGGATGACCCGGTTGTTACAGAGGAGACACTTCGGCTGTCCGAATCGGCCGACGGACAGGGGCTGCAGGAACGACTGGCCCGCTATTGCAGATTTGCTGCCAAGCTACTGTACGCAGGTCCTGCTTCGGGCTCCAATAAGGTGATTGCCCAGGTCCAGAAGTATGTAGTAGAGCACTTCGCAGAGGAGTTAAGCCTGAAGTCTATCGCTCAGTTGTTTTATATGAATTCGGCCTATCTGGGACAGCTGTTCAAAAAAGAAACCGGCGATCACTTTCTCGATTATATGCATAAGGTCCGGATTCAGTATATTAAGAAGCAGATGAAGGCTGGCCAAGGCCAAGTGGGACAGATCGTGATGGATGCAGGCTATAAGAATACGGGTTACTTTTACAAGCAGTTCCGCAAGCTCGAAGGGATCTCCTTCCAGGAGTACCAGGAGAATAAGAAGGAATCGCTGAACTCTGTGAACCTATAATTTATACTCAAATCTCTATAATCCTTATCCTGTCCGTTCTCTATAGGTGAGCTACAATGGAGACATGAACAGGAGGCGAATCCGCAAGGAGAAGCACCCGAGCCTCAGGTTCCGGGTGCTTCTTCTTTGTGGATAGGAGGAGAGATAGAGCTATGAAGCTATGGAGAACATTAGGGAATTACAAGATGCTGTACCTATTTTTGCTGCCGGCCGTGCTGGTGACGTTTATTTTCAACTACATTCCTCTGGTGGGTGTGGTGATGGCGTTTCAGGATTTCAATATTGTCCAGGGGTACTTCGGCAGCCCATTTGTAGGACTGGATAATTTCAAGAACTTTTTGGACAATCCGGACTTCTACACTGCACTGCGGAACACCTTGGCTATGAGCTTCCTGCTTATCATCATTGGATTTCCTGTACCGATTCTATTTGCCATCATGATCAACGAGATGAAGAACAAGGCTTTCAAGCGGATAGCCCAGACCTTGACCTACCTCCCTCATTTTCTGTCGTGGGTCGTTATCTCCGGTCTGATCTACCGCATGCTGGAAGAGTATTTCGGAGCTGTCAATCTGTTGCTGAACGCGCTTGGATTGGATAAGATCGCTTTCCTGCGAGACCCAGACTACTTCTGGGGAATTCTGGTCTCCGGCTCTATCTGGAAGGATATGGGGTGGAACTCCATTATCTATCTAGCTGCCATGGCCGGCATCGACCCGGCGCTATATGAGGCGGCAACCATTGATGGGGCAGGCCGTTGGAAGAAGATTCTCTATATCACGCTGCCCGGTATCGCACCGGTTATCGGCTTACTGCTGATCTTCAACATTGGTACCTTGGTGGGCGGCGCAAGCTTCGATGCGGTCTACAACCTGCATAATCCGCTCGTTGGGGAGAAAGCGATGACGTTGGATTACTTCGTGTACCTGGAGGGAATTAGACAGAACAATCCGTCCCTGGCTTCCGCTGTCGGATTAACCTTCTCGCTGGTCAGCTTTGGACTGGTACTGACCGCCAATCTCATCAGTAAGAAAGTAAGCGGATACCGCGCATTCTAGGAGGGAGCTTCCATGTACAGCTGGCGTGACCGATCGGTCGATTACTTGATTTACTTTGCTATGGCTTCTATTTGCTTCATCATGGTGTATCCTTTTATCTACGTGCTTGCTTATTCCTTAAGCGACAGTCAGCAAGCCATGCTCAAGACGATCACATTCTGGCCCCGGGGCATCACCTTGGCGCATTACAAGACGGTTCTTATGAACAACACCGTGTATGTGTCCTTCTTCATCTCCATTGCACGAACGGTAACCGGGGTGCTCTATCAATTGATTATCGTCGGTTTGGCCGCCTATTCCTTATCTAAGGTCCGGCTGCCAGGCAACAAATGGATTGCGCTTTATTTGATCACGCCCATGTTTATTTCAGGCGGGCTATTGCCGACTTATGTCTTGAATTATAAGCTTGGTCTGTTCAACAGCTTCTGGATTTACGTTCTGCCTTATGGCTTCTTCGCCTTCAATATGCTGATTATGCGAACCTTTTTCTCCGGTATTCCGGAAGCGCTTGAGGAATCCGCGAGGATTGACGGGGCAGGCGAGTATACCATCTTTTCGAACATTTACATTCCCTTATCCATGCCGGTGGTGGCGACCATCTCCCTCTTCGTCGGGGTGTTCCAATGGAACCAATGGTTCGATTCGATGCTCTATATATTCAACGAGAAGCTGTGGCCGCTTCAATACATTCTGCAAAAGCTGCTTAGCGAAACATTGGCCACTCAAATCATGGCTCAGGAGGGCAGGCTGAACAGTATTAACAATTCACCGGTATCACCGGAATCCATCAAGATGTCGACCCTCATCATCGCCACTCTGCCCATCGCGCTGGTCTATCCGTTCCTTCAACGTTACTTCATTAAAGGAGTGATGATCGGAGCTGTAAAGGGATGATGCAAGGAACAAGACGGCTTATACCGTCTGAACCATATAGCAAGAAAAGCCTGAATCCAAAGATCAGAAAGGGGAACTAACATGCCGTTCAAAAAATGGGTAAGTATGGGTCTTGTGCTCAGCGTGGCAGCGGCTGCCTTGGCAGCTTGTTCAGATGGAGGCAGCAGCAAGGAGAACGTATCTCCGGGAGCATCGATTAGCCCAAGCGCTACTGCAGAGCCTCTGATGGAGTTGTCTGTCTACAACAGTGAGTTCCGGGATGACAAGGTAATTAATAACCCCAAGGATGTAGTCACACCGTTCGTAGAGCAGAAGCTGAATATCAAAATTACGAATTTCCTGATTAACAACAATGACCAGCCCTTCGATACGCGGCTTAACCAATATATCGCCACCAACCAGGTGCCGGATATTGTTATCGCAGCCGGCAAGAATGTAGACTACGCCATCGATACCGGAATGTTCGCCGACCTCTCTTCCTATCTCGACAAGATGCCGAACCACAAAAAGTATTTCGATGCCAAGTTCTGGCCAAGATTCATCCGTGACGGTAAAAAGTATACGATACCGGTTCCGAATCCTGACACCAATGTGGCAGCCTTCAAGGATGCCTACACCTATCCGATGAGCGCACATGCCATGTGGGCACGAGAGGATATTCTGAAGAAAGCCGGCTACAGCTTCACACCTATGAGCGAGATTCAGAAAATGCTGGACGAAGGCAAATTGCCAACAGCGCAGGATATGCAGCTGACACCAGCGGTGGATACACCTGAAAAGTTCTACGAGCTGCTGAAGAAGATCAAAGACTTAAATCTGAAGGTAGGCGACAAGCCGGTTATGCCGCTCTCCATGGCATCTTGGAATCAGCTGCATCTGGGAAGTATGTTCGACTTCGGGCATTGGATTAACCGGAACGGCCAAGCGGACGGCTGGCTGGGTTCTCCTGAGACCAAGGAGTATTACAAGTTCCTGACCGACCTATACAAGGAGAACTTAATCGACAAGGACTTCGTTATTCAGAAGAACGAGCAGCTTCAAGAGAAGGTCGCAGGCGGACGCGTTGCAGTAGGTATGTGGGTGCCGGATATCAACAAAGCACGGGAGTCCATCGGCAAGTTGGAGCCGGGTGCGGATATTCGTTACATTCCATGGCCCAAAAAGACCCAAGGCAAAGGATACTTTGACATCTATCAAGGAGCCTATGAGGAAATTCTGATTAAGAAGGATGCCAAGGATATCGACCGGATCATTGCGTTCATCGATTGGACATACAGCGATGAAGGCTTGGATACTGTGGAGTGGGGACCGGAATCTGCGGGACTGTGGAAGACCGTGGACGGCAAGAGAAGATTCGTGAACGAAAAGTGGAACCAGTACTTCTTGGAAGGCAAAAAGCCGGGGATTCTGGAGGATGGCAACTCGTTGTCCACCTACGGTCTGAAGCTCGCAGCCAACAAGATCGGCCTTGCGACTGGGCTCGACAGCATGGCTTGGAATTATAACCCCAAAGCGATCGAACGCGCCTATCCACCGAAGCTGAGCGCATGGGACTACACCAAGAATATGCTCGGCAGTACAGGTGTTAACACCGACGGCACAGGCAGCACTGGAAGCGGTGCCAATGTCGATGAAGTCAGCGGTTACTTCTGGTCCAAGTTCCAAGGTCTGCAGGTGGCGAAGCTGCTGACAGCCAATACGGATGATAAGTTCAACAAAGCGTGGGACGAGGTCTATGCCGAGTTCCTGAAGGAAGGAAACTACGAGGCGGCCAAGGAAGAGATGAAGAATTGGTTCGAGAAAAATAAATAACAGCACGGCAGAAGCATGGAGGAGGTCTAGCGGCTTCCTCCATTGTTCTAATCTGTCAGGAGGGGATTCGATGGAGCGTACGCCTATAATCAGGCCGGGCTTCTTCTCGGTGAATGCTGCCGCTGATAGTAGGAGATATGAGTTCGATGCCAAGAATGAGGTCGTCGTGCATAATGGCGTGCAGGTGGATGCTGTGTTCCTGGGCGACTCGATTACACATGCCTGGGAGTTGAACGCCTATTTTGGCGGACGGAACCGAATTGTGCTGAACAGGGGAATCGGAGGGGATAAGTCCGGATTTCTGGCTAGAAGGTTTATGGCGGATTGCATTCAGCTTAAGCCGAGGATGGCTGTCGTGCTAATCGGCATTAATGATACTTGGATCATGGATGATATAGGCGCGCCAGGGAATAAAGTGGATGAGGTAGCAGCGGTTGTGATGGGGAATTGGACAGAGCTCATTGAGCAGGCGAAGCAGCACGGGCAGACCCTGCTGCTCTGCTCCTTGCTGCCCACAGATATTTCGAAGAATGCCACTAACCGGGAACGCAATGAGATGATTGCTCGACTGAATAGAGAGTTGGAACGGCAGGCTCAGGAGAGTGGCTCTGTCTATGTGGACTATCACTCGGCCATGGTCGGTGAGGATGGAGTGACCTTAAGGGAAGGACTGGCCCATGACGGGCTGCATCCCCATGTTCAAGGCTACAATCTGATGGCGGAGGTTCTGCGATCCACGGCGGCTGGACACGGCATTACGATATAGAGGATAGGAGTGTAGCATGATGACTCAAGTGAAGCTGTACGATGTTCCGGCACAGATGAAGCCTTCTCCGGATTACCGGTTAGAGGTTAACGGGGAGCAGGTTTTTGTCTACTGCTTCCCTGGCATGGCTGGCGGGACGGTGTCCTGGGCGTCCTTCGATTTCGAAGGTGAGGTGCGGATCAGGATATCCTGCGAGTGGAGGATGGATACGGCCGAGGTTCATCCCTTATCCTATGGGATTCAATCGGAGTTCAAGGATGATGCGATTGAATTCACCCTGAAGGAACCTGCCAATTTGTTTATTAAGTGGAATGAGGAATTTGATTTGCCGTTTTACCTTTTTGCAGGTCCCTTGGAGGACCTGCCGACAGAAGGTCCGGGCGTCAGATATTATGGCCCAGGTATTCACCATGCCGGCGACTTGGAGCTGTTAAGTAATGAGACGCTGGTATTGGATGGCGGAGCTTTTGTATATGGGACGGTTCAGGCTGTTCATGCGGAGAACGTGAAGGTGATCGGAAGAGGCATTCTGTGCGGCTCCCATCTGTCCTTCGGCTTGCCGGAAGGTCATCCTGCGGAGATGATGGGCTTCAAGAGCTGCAGGAATGTCCTGGTGGACGGCATCATGGTGCTGGATTCCTTCGGCTGGACGATCTGCGGCTATGACTGCGACGGCTGGACGGTAAGGAACACCAAGATTGTGAACGAGAGGAAGTGGTCTACGGACGGCATTAATCCGGTTAATTCCAGGGATGTCCTGCTGGATCGGTGCTTCGTCCGCTGCAAGGACGATTGCGTGTCCATCAAAGGATTGGTTCACGAGGATCGCTACGATACAGGAAGGTCCCCTATTGAGAATATTGTCGTTCAGGACAGTGTGTTCTGGAGCGACAATAATAATGCCCTCGTGGTCGGTACAGAAATGCAGGCAGACTATATCCGGAACATTGTCTTCCGCAACCTGGACGTCCTGAAGGTCAGCAATACCTGCGGGGATTATGCCGCTGCCCTGACCGTGGGCTGTCTGGACGACACGGAAGTATCGGACATCACCTTCGAGGATATTCGAATTGAGCATGCGATAGGACCGCTGATTAATATCTGGATGCGCAGCAGCATCTTCAGCGACAGCATTAGGGGGACGAGGACACCTGAAGGTTGCACGGTGAGACGGCTCCGGTTCCGCAATATTGAATTGACCGGAGGAAGGTTCCGGCGCTCTTACATTGAGGGCTTGGATGAGATCCGTCGGTTCGAGGATATCGAGTTTGATCATTTGGTCATTCAGGGACGACGTATCCGTTCGGCAGAGGAAGGCCGGTTTGAGATTAATGCTTTTGCGGACAACATTCGTTTTGTATAAGCGCAGCCCCCTGTTCAGGGGGCTCAGGCTGTCGAGAAAGTATCGACAGCCTTCTTTATGTCCAAATAGTTTAACACGACACCGCGTTAA
>NZ_JBHSHW010000007.1:0-15777 GCF_042653305.1 Paenibacillus sp. GCM10023252 | reverse complement strand
AAATTCTTACTTTAGTCTTTGTTCTTTTAATATGTATTCTCCTTTCAATAATTTCACATAACGTTCTGATATTCATGACGCCGAAAGGCTTAAGCTGCAATCCTGGTCAAGCGAAGCGACCAGTTTGCCGGGTGGCTCCGCCACTTAGCCTTGCAGGTGTGTCCGGACTGTGTTACCCGCGGCTCTTCTTCTTCGGTCCGGACCGAGGGGCGAATGCCCCGATGCATGAATATGGTGTTATCCGATGCCAGCTACATCTCGATATACTCCCAGTTATCTTGCTATTAATTTAATTTTTATTTTATTAGTTGTTACCAATCCTTCTAATATGTTTACCATTTTCGTTATATCATTCTGCTCTAAAATGTAATGATTCAATTTCATACTCCTTTTTATCTTTATACATACCGTCTTATCGACCATTTTTATTGATGTTATTTCATCAATTTTATATTCTTTTTTACCGACCTTAATATTCTCGGTATTAAATTCCATAATAATAAGATCGTCCTTATGATTAATTAACCATATACACATATACATCGTTACAATAGCAAGTAATGATACTAATAAAATATATATAATAACAACTACTGCATTCATATCTTTAAATAGTACATTAATGAGATTTACTAAACAGATAGGACCTATAATAATTGAAGTATAAGAATTCAATGACCTTCTGACTGTGAATTGATTTTGAATTGGTTTCTACCTTCTTTCTATACTTCTTTTTGCTGGTTTCGGATAACGTTGTTGTATTCACGACGCCCCACCACCTTAAGGTCCGAAGGACCGGCCGCGATGCGGTTAGGTGGTGCGGGTGTGTCCGGCTGAATCTGCTTCTTCGCTACTGGAATCTCACCCCTGAATCCGCTTCTAACTCCGGCCGGACCGAGGGGCGAATGCCCCGATGCGTGAATATGGTGTTATCTGCTGTTCCTGGCATCTTTGAATCACTCACGGCTCTTCATATAGCGAAGCTGCTCTTGAACTTAATCTTGTCTCAACTATGTTCTTTACGAACTGCTGAATGTTGCCACGCTTACTTCTGATTGGTTCTTGTTCTAATACATTCCTAGTTTTGCGACGCATTTTGCGGGACTTTATTGCTACAATGAAGATCTCGAAGTAAAATTTAAGTCAAGCAGCATTGGTTATATATAAAGGGGAATACCAATTGAAAAACCTATTGTTTGTAGTATTCTTTATTGTTTCATACTACGGGATTCCAGCGTTTGGATTTATTTATGTAGTACCTTATATATTGAGGATAATTGATCCAATGGTTAGTCAAATTCCACCTACCAAATACTATTACTTCGATGTATTTAGCTATAACATGTGGTTAGGTATCTTGGGATTAGTAATGTGCATAATTTTTTTGTTTGTTTGTGTTTTTGTTACAAAAAGAGTAATTAGATACATGAGATAAGTATCTCGATTTCAGCGTTCCACGCTACTCCACTCAACTATCTGCTAAATGTTGTCACGCTTACTCCTTGCTCTACCAAGTCTCTAAACATTAAAGCGGACACGCACGAATTCTATTAAAAAAACAAAATAGATTATCCTACATGCTCTTGCACTTCAGGAATTGCAGATAACGTTCTGATATTCACGACGCCGAAAGGCTTAAGCTGCTCTTCTGGTCAAGCGAAGCGACCAGTTCGCCGGGTGGCTCCGCCACTTAGCCTTGCAGGTGTGTCCGGACTGCGTTACCGGCGGCTCTTCTTCTTCGGTCCGGACCGAGGGGCGAATGCCCCGATGCTTGAATATGGTGTTATGTGATGCGACCATCTTCTTCGAATTTACAACCATATTCCGTTAACGAATTCCTTATATTTTGATATCTTGTTGCTCCTAGTAATAACTCGTTATATAAATACATATAGGTTCCTGGACATGAATCAAAGTTTCTACAGTGGTACCTTAAGAGTAATTCAACTTGATCGATATAAAAATATAGACATTTAGCTTTCTTAGTTATCTTGACCGTACAAAAGTATTCACTTAATTCAATTAGTTTCTGCTTTGTGTATTGTAAAATGTCTTGTATATCTTCCTGTTTTAATAGATCATATTCATTTCCTCTGGCTTTCCAATGGTTTTCAAATATTTCCTTACGATCATTTAAGATTTTAAAAACTGGTTCAACTAATTTTAAGTCATACTTTAATTGACGTATTTTAGAATAGTTCAATATTGTCGTGAAGATGAGATTTCACCTCACTTTACTTAATGCCCTTCGGGAGTTTCACATAACGTTCTTGTGTTCACGACGTCCAACTCCCTTAAGCCCGAAGGGCGGCCGCGATGCGGTTAGGGAGTTGGATGTGTCCGGCTGATTCCGCTTCTCTGCTTCTGCCATTTGCTTCCCCGAATCCACTTCTAACTTCTGCCGGACCGAGGGGCGAATGCCCCGAAGCGTGAACATGGTGTTATCTGATGCCGGCGCTTCGAAGAATTACCATCAAAACGAGATCTTATTATTCCCTCTCTTTCAATAGGTCTTCCCATTCTTCAATAGATAATTTATTTGAGATATTCTTTAATCTTTCAGGAACATTTATGAAACACATCAATTCTAAGCTATTTCCATCTGGATCATTAAAATATACTGAAGCATTTCCGGAATAGGGTCTAACAAATGGTTCAATTGAATCTCTACTCCCAAATGTTACAGGTTCTACATTTATAGAATTAAGCCAGTTAATACTTTGTTTAATATCTTCATAACTGACCCTAAAGGCAAAATGTCTTAATGATGGGTGATAAGATGTTTTGTATTCTTCGCCTTGCCAAAGGCCAATCCAGCTTTTTTCTTTCTCAATCCAAAAGAAAGCTGAATCTTCATCTTTCCAAGCAAGTTCTAATCCTAATTTAGAGTAGAATTCGATGGATTTATCGATATTGCTCACGGGTAAATGAGCTTCATATAAGCCTTGTATCATGTATAATTTTCCTCTCTTAAAGATCTCGCCGGTTTCAGATAACGTTGGTGTATTCACGACGTTCCACCACCCTAAAGGAGCGAAGCGACTGGCCGCGATGCGGTTGGGTGGTGCGGATGTGTCCGGCTGACTCTACTTCCCTGCTACTGCCAATGACTTCCCCGAATCCTCTTCTAACTCCGGTCCGGACCGAGGGGCGAATGCCCCGAAGCGTGAATATTGTGTTATCTGAAGGAGCATTGAGATACCCCAGAATTTCTTTATCTTGTTGTTATTAAATAAGGGTATTTTTGTACTTGTATAGTTTCTTCTCTTCCAGTTGCAATGAAAATCTCTAGCGGAAATATTTCAACTTTCTTGTTCGATCCTAACCAGTTTCGGTCTAATGATGAAAGTATTAATAATCCTTCTTCATCTCCAATAGGTGCGAACATGGAGTTACCCGAAATATAAATATGTTCTTTAAATTGTTCCAATAAATACCCAGAAAGAGTTATCACATCCCGCGCTGGCATTCCAATTTCACTTATGTTTAATAGGTCTTCATATGAAAATTCATGACCTAATTTATTCTTGGTGTTGTGCCTTGCTATTAATTCTACAATATTACCAACTGGGTCATAAAAATATATAGAATGAGAATTCCATGATTCTGAAAAATAGTCTTCTTCGTCATTAAATAAATTAATTGTGATCCCTTTTGCCTTTAACCATGAGATTGCTAAGTCCTTTTTGCTTTCTGTAATATTGAATGCAAAATGGTAATATGGATTAGCAACTTCATCACTTATTTCAAAAACTAATTTTGATGAACCAATTTGAAAAGTAACATGCGCTACAGAACGTTCAATTATTGGAAGCTCTAAAATTCTACTATAAAACTCTATTAAGCTATCCAAGCTGCTCGTGAGCAACTTAATTTCTTGAATCTTCATGTGTATGCTCCTTAAAATATTATTCGCTTCGCTCTTTCAGATAACGTTCTTGTATTCACGACGCCGAAAGGCTTAAGCTGCTCTTCTGGTCAAGCGAAGCGACCAGTTTGCCGGGTGGCTCCGCCACTTAGCCTTGCAGGTGTGTCCGGACTGTGTTACCCGGGGCTCTTCTTCATCGGATCCGGACCGAGGGGCGAATGCCCCGATGCGTGAATACTTTGTTATCTGATGCTCCGTTTGGATATCCCCAAGCAAGATCTTATTAGGTTTTCTCCCCTCCCCCCTTCTTTTGACTTGATTTCTTTCGCTTCTTTTAGTTTCTTTTATTCATTCATTCTTTAATTACGGCGACTCGAACACGACTCTTTATTCTACCGTTTGCCGTAACGTTCTGCCGAAGTAACTGGACGCTCCAACTAACTATTTGGTTCATTTTTTCAATTCCATTCTTTTTGTTCATTTATTTATTCTACGGCGACTCTAACTTGTCTCCTTATTCTAATGGCTGGCGTAACGTTCTGCCGATGTCGCACCCTGCTCCAACTAACTATTTAATCTATTCAATTTCTTAGTCATGTTTTGTCCTTTATTCTTTTTTGGTGTTTAGGGGAGGGGAGAAAACCGTCATGAGGTACTCCGATGCCTCATGAATCAGATCTTGCGTTCAGCAACCGTACACTTGTTTCCTGGACGGTTGCTGATGGGTATCGCTCCTTTGTGTTACTTCAGGAGTTTCAGATAACGTTCTTGTATTCACGAACCCGAGAGCCTTAAGTGAGCGATAGCGAACGGGTCGTCAGACTTAGGCTCGCAGGGTTGTCCGGCTGATTCCACTCCTCTGATTTATCCCCGGCCGGACCGAGGGACGAATGTCCCGATGCGTGAATACGGTGTTAAGCGATGGCCCTGATCTTCTTGAATGACTTACAAGTCCGCCCTTCCATTTGCCCTTTGATTCCTATCTTCAATACGTCTTTTAAATCCGATCTTCAAACATGTCCTAGAGTTTAGTCTTCCATTCGCCCTTTAATTCCCAGCTTACTTACTTCCGATTTTACAATCGTCCTTTTACTCAGATCACTATTTCATCCTTCAAATCTGTATTTCTGTTCTTCAATACTCTCTTCAAATTCAATCTTCATATCCATCATGTCTTATGAAATAATGGATTTGATAGCATCATCTTCTCGATGCAATACAGGAAGTCAGTGTTTTTCTAATTTCCTTGCCATTCCAGGGGTTTCGCTTAACGTTCTGATATTCACGACGCCGAAAGGCTTAAGCTGCTCTTCTGGTCAAGCGAAGCGATCAGTTTGCCGTGTGGCTCCGCCACTTAGCCTTGCAGGTGTGTCCGGACTGCGTTACCCGCGGCTCTTCTTCTTCGGTCCGGATCGAGGGGCGAATGCCCCGAAGCGTGAATATGGTGTTATATGACGTACTTGTCTTCTTGAGTTACTTTCACCATATCTTCATCGAGTTTGCTTTCAATATATGCCTTGCCTCCTCGAATTTGCTTACAAAAATATGTCTTCTAACTAGCCTCTTCGGATCTGCTTACAAAACATGCCCTTCTAAACCAGCCTCATCGAATCTTCTTGCAAAAACATGCCCTTCTAACCAGCCTCACCGAGTTTGCTTGCAAAATATGCCCTTCTAACTAGCCTCATCGACTCTGCTTGCAATATATGCCCTTCACATCCAGCCACATCGAGTTTGCTTGCAAAATATGCCCTTCTAACTAGCCTCATCGACTCCGCTTGCAATATATGCCCTTCACATCCAGCCACATCGAGTTTGCTTGCAAAATATGCCCTTCTAACCAGCCTCATCGACTCTGCTTGCAATATATGCCCTTCACATCCAACCTCATCGAATTGGGATGCAACAAACAAGCAATTCTATTACAACTTTATCAATTCCTAATGTCTATTAGGGAAATCGTAATCTGATCTTCAAGTATGTCATATAACGTACTTGTATTCACGACGCCCCACCACCTTAAGGTCCGAAGGACCGGCCGCGATGCGGTTAGGTGGTGCGGGTGTGTCCGGCTGATTCCGCTTCCCTGCTACTGCCAATGACATCCCCGAATCCGCTTCTAACTTCTGCCGGACCGAGAGCCGAATGGCTCGATGCGTGAATATGGTGTTATGCGATGTCTAAGCCCCCCTGAATCACCTTTCATATCTCAGATTTTTATATATTTCTCCTGTTTCTCTTCAGTATTATTTATTCTCCAAAATTCATATTGTTCAGTACCTCCTATGTTAATTCCAGAAATAAAAGTCGGATCAAAAAATAATACTTGTTCATTCCTTAATTTAATCATTGTACTATCGCATGTTATTTCGTTCTCATATTCTTCCAAATTATACAACGTAATACTCGAAACGATATTCGATATCGATGTAGAGTTAATAAATACTAAATCACTAATAGAAGATATTGCAGGAAAAAAATCTTCAACCAATTCAAAATTATGTCTGATACTGGGTACTACAGTTATTTTCAGTCTTGAATATTGATTTATAGATTCAAATTCTAAATATACTTCTCCGAATTTAACATATACAAACCTAAGCATTGGAGTGAATTCATAAATCCCGTCGTCTTCCAAGTAAATAAATCCAGTTAAATTAATATCTTTTATGGGTTTGGATTTGATAATGCTTAATATATTCTGAAGCAATGTTAGTTACCTCCATTATTACGATTAGCAGTTGCTTAGATTTCGCATAACGTTCTGGTATTCACGACGCCGAAAGGCTTAAGCTGCAAATCTGGTCAAGCGAAGTGACCAGGACGCCGGGTGGCTCCGCCACTTAGCCTTGTAGGTGTGTCCGGACTGCGATACCCTCGGCTCTTCTTCTTCGGTCCGGACCGAGGGGCGAATGCCCCGAAGCGTGAATATGGTGTTATACGCAGTACCTCACATCTTCGAGATTCATTCAATTTTGCTAGTCTTGTATATCCGATCTAACAATCTATAATCTTCTTTACTAAAGGTCATTTGTGGTACTCTATCTAACCACTTAATTTTAGAATCAATAAATTCATTCTGTTCAATTAGATCTTTTGAATTATTCATATCGATACCAATTCGGTTCCAATTTACTTGATTATTTGTAGTTTCTACTTCAGCAACTATCAATGTACATGAAATATCACAGTCATCAGGACACATTAATATAGGTAATATCTTCTTATCATCCGCTGCCTGATAAACATTTTGAATTAATTTCGATTCCTCATCAATACTCATCCAATCGACGATCGTTGGAATCAGTCCTAATATTAAATCATCTGGATAAATCTCATTTAAAATAGAGTCCAAAGGGTTGCCATCAACAAGAATAATTGGATGTGTACCTTTTACAAATTTGCTGTTGGAATCTACAACAGAAAGCTTATTTATCATTTCCTCAACTCCTCCGAGTTGCGTACTAAAATAAAGAACTCAGGTATTGCGTATAACGTTCTTGTATTCACGACGCCGAAAGGCTTAAGCTGCCCTTCTGGTCAAGCGAAGCGACCAGGTTGCCGGGTGGCTCCGCCACTTAGCCTTGCAGGTGTGTCCGGACTGAGTTACCCGCGGCTCTTCTTCTTCGGATCCGGACCGAGGGGCGAATGCCCCGATGCGTGAATACTGTGTTATCTGATGCTCCGTTTTGATATGTGCCCAAGCAAGATCTTATTGTTAGGTTTTCTCCCCTCCCCCCTTCTTTTGACTTGATTTCTTTCGCTTCTTTTAGATTCCTTTCTTTTATTCATTCATTCTTTAATTACGGCGACTCGAACACGACTCTTTATTCTACCGTTTGCCGTAACGTTCTGCCGAAGTAACTGGACGCTCCAACTAACTATTTGGTTCATTTTTTCAATTCCATTCTTTTGGTTCATTTATTTATTCTACGGCGACTCCAACTTGTCTCCTTATTCTAATGGCTGGCGTAACGTTCTGCCGAAGTCGCACCCTTCTCCAACTAACTATTTAATCTATTCAATTTCTTAGTCATGTTTTGTCCCAGTGTTTATTCTTTTTTGGTGTTTAGGGGGAGGGGAGAAAACCCTCATGAGGCACTCCGATGCCTAATGAATCAGATCTTGCGTTCCGTAACCGTCAACTGGTTTCCTGGACGATTGCGGATGGGCATCTCTCCTTTGTGTTACTTCAGGAGTTTCAGATAACGTTCTGATATTCATGACGCCGAAAGGCTTAAGCTGCAGTTCTGGTCAAGTGAAGCGACCAGTTTGCCGGGTGGCTCCGCCACTTAGCCTTGCAGGTGTGTCCGGACTGTGTTACCCGCGGCTCTTCTTCATCGGATCCGGACCGAGGGGCGTATGCCCCGATGCGTGAATATGGTGTTATCGGATGTCAATGCCGTCCTCGATCTACTACTCTTCTTTCAGCACTCTAATCAATTAGTTCTATTCTGAATTTATTCATCAACTTTTGTGATATTTTTATTGCTTCTTCCCTATTATCAACTGGTGCCGTTATCATAAGTCCATTGGTAGGATTCCAGGTTTCTTCGTTATCTAAATTCGTTAATGCAATTGTAAATTCAGTAAAATTATTATTTATATAAATCATTCCATATTGATAGATATCAGCTGTAACTCGCCCTGCTTCATCTATAATTCTAAATCCAGAAAATACCGAACTGAAATTACCGCCATGATAGAGTAATTCAAGTTCTGTTCTGTCTTCTGGAACTTTCGGTATTTCATTACCTTCAAATTTGAGATTGCCTTTAAACGATTTACTGCCATTAATTTGGTTTCTGATTTTTCCTTTAAACTGAATTTTTATCCTTTCAAACACTTGATCGTTACCTAATTGAAAATATACGCCTTCGAGTGTCCTATTATATTGTTTAGGTGTGAAATACCAAACAGAACTTACAACTATACATAGAAGAATTAAGAATACCAATTTTCTTATCATCTCGCCCTCCTTAAAGTCTTTGCATTGATTTCCGATAACGTTCTGATATTCATGACGCCGAAAGGCTTAAGCTGCAGTTCTGGTCAAGCGAAGCGACCAGGAAGCCGGGTGGCTCCGCCACTTAGCCTTGCAGGTGTGTCCGGACTGTGTTACCCGCAGCCCTTCTTCATCGGATCCGGACCGAGGGGCGTATGCCCCGAAGCATGAATATGGTGTTAGCTGATGCCAATGCCTTCTTCGAGTTACTCAAGTTAAGCTCTATTGACTTTCTTACTTGTTTAGCTTAATTTTTGTATATATATTCAAGTATATGTATAAACAATGATGGAGGGCGTTAGATGATCAAAGCTCTTATATTTGATTGGGGTGATACAGTAATGATTGATGACCCTAATAAACATGAACCAATGGCTGACTGGCAAGAAGTTCAACTAGTGCCTGGGATAATAGATGCCCTTGAATATTTAAACAACCATTTTATTTTATGCATTGCATCTAATGCGAGAGAATCAGATGCTAGCTTAATGAGAAGGGCTTTAGAGAGAGTTAATGTACTTCATTTTTTTAATTACTCCTTTACTTCAAAAGAATTAGGAGCTACTAAACCTAACCCACTCTTCTTTAAATCACTAATAAATGAAATGGGTCTTCAATTTTCAGATTGTATAATGATCGGCAATGATTATCAGAAGGATATTGTTGGTGCAAGTCAGATTGGTCTAAAAACAATATGGTTTAATCCAAGTAATATATCCATTCCTTCAGATTTAATAGCTGATGATGAGATTTCATCAATGAATGATTTGGTGAAAGCTGTTGAATGTATGGTTAATTAAATCTGCAATGGTTTCAGCTAACGTTTCGTATATTCACGACGTCAGACGTAGTCGGATGTGTCCGCCTGATTCTGCTTCCCTGCCAATATCTCCTGCCGGACCGAGGGCGAATGCCCGATGCGTGAATATGGTGTTAGACGAGGTTAACGGCTTCTTTGCGCTGCTCACAAACGATTTGAAAATTATCTGTCAATATGCTTTTAATACGCCTTTAATTACGATTTGCGATTCCAGTTTTTATCGCCTTTATTTTGGTTTTCAATATTCTTTAATCGTTTCTTCTGTTCACTTCTTTTTCCAATTGTGTTATCATACTTTTAAAGAAGCCGAGTGCGCTAACACTCGGCTCAACAATTGGCTTGGATGGGATTTCCCTTCTTAGTCAAAAGGCACAAAAACCCACCTGGGCGCTAACCTTAGGGTGGGTTTTTACTTTCTCTTGTTGTTCGAATTAATGTAAGTTAGAAGTGCAAGAATAAACGATCCAAATAAAAACATGATCGTCAAAGCATCTTTAACTTCCATGGCTTCACCTCCTTTCGAAGGGAATCCATGCCCACCCAAGATTCAATTGTCTTTCCTATTGTACCATCATCTACCAACTAGGTGAAGAACAATTGTTCGATGTTTTTAATCGATATTGATCTCGTTAATTTCGTCTAACGTAAGTGTATTCACGACGTCCCACCACCCTAAAGGAGCGAAGCGACTGGCCGCGATGCGGTTGGGTGGTGCGGATGTGTCCGGCAGATTCTACTTCCTTGCTACTGCCAATGACTTCCCCGAATCCTCTTCTAACTTCTGCCGGACCGAGGGCCGAATAGCCCGAAGCGTGAATATTGTGTTATATGATGTCGGGGGCTTCATCGAGTTGCTTTCAAAAGTTGTATTAAATTAGGTCCAAGTTGGGTTAATTTCTCTTTAATATATGGATTTGTGTTCTCCGGAACTTCATTGATATTAAAAAATTGTCCTTCCAAAGCTTCAAATCCATCTGGTTTCAAAGTCCCTTCAAAATCAGTACATATGTATCCAATGATTACGTTGTAATATTCATGTCCATTTCTTAGTTTGGTGAAAAGCTCTTGTCCTGAAAATACTCCAAATAATTGGAGTGACTTTAGTTCTAAATTGATTTCCTCTTTCACTTCTCTTCTCAAACACTCTTCTGTTGATTCTCCTAATTCCATGAGCCCTCCGGGTATTCCCCAGGAATTGTCTTGATATTTAACTAATAAGATTTGTCCTACTTTATTAATAATGGCTACGCTTGGGCGGACCAAAATTAATGGTCTGTTTCCAACAACTTCTCTTAGTTCTTCAATGTATCCCACAATACAACCCCCAAATTAAATGTTCTTTAACGCATTTCCCCGATTTCATCTAACGTTCTGATATTCACGACGCCGAAAGGCTTAAGCTGCTATTCTGGTCAAGCGAAGCGACCAGTTTGCCGGGTGGCTCCGCCACTTAGCCTTGCAGGTGTGTCCGGACTGAGTTACCCACGGCCCTTCAGCCTCGGTCCGGACCGAGGGGCGAATGCCCCGAAGCATGAATATGGTGTTATACGACGATCCTGCCTTCTTCGAATTTACTAATAATTTCTCTTACTTCTCTTAAGTCCTTACAGATATAATTAGGTTCTGTTCCCTCCGGTTTTTTCTTACTCAGTCTGTTTAACCAGACCGACTTTATTCCTGCATTATTTGCTCCTCCTACATCACTTGTATATGAATCCCCTATATGTAAAACTTCATTAGCGGAAAGATTATGTCTGCTAAGAACTTCAAGAAATATTTCCGGTCTGGGTTTGTAAGACTTTACATCTTCACTTGTTACTATCTCATTTACCTGAATACCATGATATGTAGCTGCCTTATGAATATCAGCTGTATCAATATTCGATATAATATAGATCTGATACCCGTGGAGGCTTTGTAAAAAGGGAAGTGTATCATCATAAATTTTAGGTTTACACCAATGATCAAACTGTTTTTGAATTATTTCACTTACATCACAGTTGGCCTTATATCTAGAGATCGTCTCAGATAATGAACGGATTCCAAGTTCCCGTTGAGTTCTAAAAGAATCTCCATAACTGTTTTGAAACATATTTGAAAAGACTTTCCACCAATGGCTTCCAATATCGCTCACTTCGCATTCTTCCAAAGCAGTTTCTTTTACTTCCTTACAGATCATTGGAATAATTTCATCATCTTCATGGACCAATGTTCCATAAAAATCAAGGAAAATTGCCTTAGGAATCATTATTTTAGCTCCTTTGAGTAGCTTAATTAATCAGTCTTGCAGGTTTGTCGTATAACGTTCTTGTATTCACGACGCCGAAAGGCTTAAGCTGCTCTTCTGGTCTAGCGCAGCGACCAGGAAGCCGGGTGGCTCCGCCACTTAGCCTTGCAGGTGTGTCCGGACTGAGTTGCCCGCGGCTCTTCTTCATCGGATCCGGACCGAGGGGCGAATGCCCCGATGCGTGAATACTGTGTTATCTGATGCTCCGTATTGATATGCCCAAGCAAGATCTTATTATTAGGTTTTCTCCCCTCCCCCCTTCTTTTGACTTGATTTCTTTCGCTTCTTTTAGATTCCTTTTATTCATTCATTCTTTCATTACGGCGACTCGAACACGACTCTTTATTCTACCGTTTGCCGTAACGTTCTGCTGAAGTAACTGGACGCTCTAACTAACTACTTGGTTCTTTTTTTCAATTCCATTCTTTTTATTTCATTTATTTATTCTACGGCGACTCCAACTTGTTTCCTTATTCTAATGGCTGGCGTAACGTTCTGCCGAAGTCGCATCCTTCTCCAACTAACTATTTAATGTATTCAATTTCTTAGTCATGTTTTGTCCCAGTGTTTATTCTTTTTTTGTGTTTAGGGGGAGGGGAGAAAACCGTCATGAGGCCTTTCATCTGCCTCATGAATCAGATCTTGCGTTCAGCAACCGTACACTTGTTTCCTGGACGGTTGCTGATGGGCGTCTCTCCATTGTGTTACTTCAGGAGTTTCAGATAACGTTCTGATATTCATGACGCCGAAAGGCTTAAGCTGCTCATCTGGTCAAGCGAAGTGACCAATTTTCCGGGTGGCTCCGCCACTTAGCCTTGCAGGTGTGTCCGGGACTGCCATTACCCGCGGCACTTCTTCTTCAGTCCGGACCGAGGGGCGAATGCCCCGAAGCATGAATGTGGTGTTATACGCAGTACCTGACATCTTCGAGTTTCATTCAATCTTGCTAGTTTTGTATATCCGATCTAACAATCTATAATCTTCTTTACTAAAGGTCATTCGTGGTACTCTATCTAACCACTTAATTTTAGAATCAACAAATTCATTCTGTTTAATCAGATCTTTTGGGTTATTCATATCTATACCTATTCGGTTCCAATTTACTTGATCTTTTATAGTTTCTACTTCAGCAACTATCAATGTACATGAAATATCACAGTCATCAGGACACATTAATATAGGTAATATCTTCTTATTATCCGCGGCTGAATAAACATTCTGTACTAATTTCGATTCCTCATCATAACTCATCCAGTCGACGATCGTTGGAATCAGTCCTAATATCAAATCATCTGGATAAATCTCATTTAATATAGAGTCCAAAGGGTTTCCATCAACCAAAATAATTGGATGTGTACCTTTTACAAATTTGCTGTTGGAATCTACAACAGAAAGCTTATTTATCATTTCCTCAACTCCTTCGAGTTGCGTACTAAAATAAAGAACTCAGGTATTGCGTATAACGTTCTTGTATTCACGACGCCGAAAGGCTTAAGCTGCAGTTCTGGTCAAGCGAAGCGACCAGTTTGCCGGGTGGCTCCGCCACTTAGCCTTGCAGGTGTGTCCGGACTGCGTTACCCGCGGCTCTTCAGCTTCGGTCCGGACCGAGGGCCGAATGGCCCGAAGCGTGAATATGGTGTTATGCGTAGTTACTATCTTCTTGAATAGACATTCAAATAATTCCGATTTCTCTAAAGATGATTTGTTTATTTTCATTTATTTCAAAGTCAAAGTTAATAATCTGAATCATTTGATTATGAGGCAGTTCAAATTTCAGATCACTGTTCAATTTTGCTTTGATTTCACTGTAAGTCATTCCATCTATAATTTTTGCTTTAATATCATCAATTTTATTTATCAGACCTGTAGAATTTCTTGAGTTAAATCCTATATTAAGTAAGGATTTATATGGCGGAATTATGTAGCTATCAAATTTCTTTCTGAACTTTTCATCATCATTTAATGTTTCTTCTATAACTTCGAGATCTTCTGGACTAACTTTAATACACAACGATTGTGCACATACATCCCAACTGATTTGAGGTTTGTAACTTCCGCTAAAACCTTTCTTTAAAACAACCAATGGATCAGAGATCTCATCGCCAAGTTTATTTTTGGATGCGTCAAGTATCCCGCCTACATGGCATTCATCATAATATTGTTTAACAATCTTCTCTACTTTGAATAAGCCTTTATTGTATCCTGTAACCCAATCACCGACCTGCATTGTGGTCATCCTCTTCTTATTTTTCGTTATTTACTGTAATTACGCATAACGTTCTTGTATTCACGACGCCGAAAGGCTTAAGCTGCAGTTCTGGTCAAGCGAAGCGACCAGTTTGCCGGGTGGCTCCGCCACTTAGCCTTGCAGGTGTGTCCGGACTGTGTTACCCGCGGCTCTTCTTCATCGGATCCGGACCGAGGGGCGAATGCCCCGATGCGTGAATACTGTGTTATCTGATGCTCCGTTTTAATATGCCCAAGCAAGATCTTATTGTTAGGTTTTCTCCCCTCCCCCTTCTTTTGACTTGATTTCTTTCGCTTCTTTTAGATTCCTTTTATTCATTCATTCTTTAAATACGGCGGCTCGAACACAACTCTTTATTCTACCGTTTGCCGTAACGTTCTGCCGAAGTAACTGGACGCTCCAATTAACTATTTGGTTCATTTTTTTATTTCCATTCTTTTTATTTCATTTATTTATTCTACGGCGACTCCAACTTGTCTCCTTATTCTAACGGCTGGCGTAACGTTCTACCGAAGTCGCACCCTTCTCCAACTAACTATTTAATCTATTTTATTTCTTAGTCATGTTTTGTCCCAGTGTTTATTCTTTTTTGGTGTTTAGGGGGAGGGGAGAAAACCGTCATGAGGCACTCCGATGCCTCATGAATTAGATCTTGCGTTCAGCAACCGTACACTTGTTTCCCGGACGGTTGCTGATGGGTGTCTCTCATTTGTGTTACTTCAGGAGTTTCAGATAACGTTGTTGGATTCACGACGCCTCACCGACTTAAGGGCCAAAGGCCCGGGCGCGACGCGCTTAGTCGGTGCAGGTGTGTCCGGCTGAGTTACCCGCGGCTCTTCCTCATCGGTCCGGACCAAGGGCCGGAGGCCCGCAGCGTGAATCTGGTGTTATACGCTGTTCCTGACTTCTCGATAGACCTACGAAATATCTTCTCTAATACCTTTATCATTTAGTTAATCTAATAGTACATATGTCATTGAAGTATCCAACATTTTCTTTAAGTTTTTTCCTAATGAATAGTGGTTTGGGATGTCCTTTGAAATCACGCAGATAATATTTCCCGCTTCACCACGCGATAAATTTGTAAGCTGAAGATACTCATTATTATCATAAATATAGGATACTAAATACTCATAATAATCTTCCGATTTTTCCTTTACATTCAAACCAACACCGAATAATCTAACCCTAGTCCCTGCCCATATCTTATAATTGTCATCTAGCTCTTCAAGAAAAATCCAGCCATTTTCTATCACATAATTAGCCTCCAAAAATGGAATAAGAAATTAGAAGATAACCCACTCAATGATCTCAAAAACTATTTAAGAATTAGAAACTATGATCTTCTTTTATGGCTCTTTCAGGAATTGCGTATAACGTTCTGATATTCATGACGCCGAAAGGCTTAAGCTGCAGTCCTGGTCAAGCGAAGCGACCAGTTTGCCGGGTGGCTCCGCCACTTAGCCTTGCAGGTGTGTCCGCCCGAATAACTTCTTCGATTTATCTTCAGGCGGACCGAGGGGCGAATGCCCCGATGCATGAATATGGT
>NZ_JBHSHW010000006.1:0-3699 GCF_042653305.1 Paenibacillus sp. GCM10023252 | reverse complement strand
CGTTCTTAATATTTGAATTCTAGTAATTTTCTGCGCATTTGAACTTGGAGGTTTCGGATAACGTTCTGATATTCATGACGCCGAAAGGCTTAAGCTGCTCTTCTGGTCTAGCGCAGCGACCAGGTTGCCGGGTGGCTCCGCCACTTAGCCTTGCAGGTGTGTCCGGACTGTGTTACCAGCGGCCCTTCTTCTTCGGTCCGGACCGAGGGGCGAATGCCCCGAAGCATGAATATGGTGTTATCTGTTGGATCTGCCCCACTTCTTCGAATTAAGACAGGACGTCGACCCACAGCTCTTAACTTCCCTTTACCATTTTCTATTCATTTAGACAATTCTTTATCATTCTTTAGAGCTTTACAGTTTTTAGCTTTATACAAGTCTCTTAATTCTTTCAATCTCGTTCATCTCTTAAAGCTTTTTTTGCCTATTTAGCTTTGTATTCTTTTACATTTATTCAGCCCTTTTTCATTATTTCAATCTTATTAGACTTTATTCTTTTCATTCCTTCAGCTCAGTTTCAGTCTTTCAGACCTTTACAAGCTTTTCAGTCATTTACGTTTTCACTTGTCTTTGACCCCATGACTAACTTCGAGCAACAGGACGTTGCGGATGATTTACTCTCAAGTTTTTCGGGGCAGATCTTACAGATAACGTTCTTGTATTCACGACGCCGAAAGGCTTAAGCTGCTATTCTGGTCAAGCGAAGCGACCAGTCCGCCGGGTGGCTCCGCCACTTAGCCTTGCAGGTGTGTCCGGACTGAGTTACCCGCGGCTCTTATTCATCGGATCCGGACCGAGGGGCGAATGCCCCGATGCGTGAGTACAGTGTTATGTGTAGTTTGACCTTTCGCCTCATGTTGCCTTGCGCTTCATCTACTTCCGAGCTCGAACCCTTCTTGAAAAAAGTCCGCTCACGTTCATCGCACCTCACAACCACCAAGTCTCGCTCGCCATCTGCTTCCATGAACACTTCTTCGATAATCCCTCATGCTTCCGCTACCATGCCTAATCTCGCGGTTCCTAGACACCGACAATCTCTGCTTCCCCGAATAATCTCCCTTGCTAAACTAACCTATTCTTACAACTTTCAGGCACCTACCGCTTCCTAAAATATTCTCTTCATCCCTTCTACTTTCAGGCACCTACCGCTTCCTAAAATATTCTCTTCATCTCTTCTACTTTCAGGCACCTAACGCTTCCTAAAATATTCTCTTCATCTCTTCTGCTTTCAGACACCTAACGCTTCCTAAAATATTCTCTTCATCTCTTCTGCTTTCAGGCACCTAATGCTTCCAAAATACTCTCTTCATCTCTTCTACTTTCAGGCACCTTCCGCTTCCTAAATATTCTCTTCATCTCTTCTACTTTCAGGCACCTAACGCTCTCAAAATATATCCCTTTATCTCCTTATATCTCTCTTTAATTGCCGACCACGCTGTCCCTAGATCCCTCGAACCTGAGATACTTCATGTTCTTCCTGGCTTAAGATGGCTCTCGTTGTACGCTTAACCTAATCTTTATCTCGCTGTATCTTCGGGTCAAATTGCACATAACGTTCTGATATTCATGACGCCGAAAGGCTTAAGCTGCTATTCTGGTCAAGCGAAGCGACCAGGTTGCCGGGTGGCTCCGCCACTTAGCCTTGCAGGTGTGTCCGGACTGTGTTACCCGCGGCCCTTCCTCATCGGATCCGGACCGAGGGGCGTATGCCCCGATGCATGAATATGGTGTTATCGGATGTTGTTGTCTTCCTGAGTTACTCAAAGCTCCCCTTCATAACTTCAAATTCGTTTTTGCTTTTCAATAATTCATCAAAATCTAAATCCTCCAATATATGAGGAAAATGATGTTTTAATCCCACTGGAACTGGTACTATACATATTAGCCCATATGAATAATCTATATTTATTGACTTTCTGATTTTTTTAGTCATTTTCAAAATTGAAGGCATATATTCTTTTAAATCAAATTTCTTTAATATTTCAACAACATACTTAAATAGTTCACGTCCATAATTAATCACTTCTTCTGTTGTAGGTATATAACCCTTATGAATTATTTTGTTCCTAAATTCTGTCAATTTAGGATTTAAGGCTTTAGGTGTTTCTTTAAAATGAAGTAAAAATGCGGTATAGAATGCACCAAGTTGTCTTTCAGATTGTGTGCTCATCAACTTCCAAGAATCTGAAAATTGATTTGAGTCAATCTCACTATGAATCACGATCAATTCAATAATATACTCATAAAACCTCTCCAAGGATGCTGCAAAGCTAGAGACAGCCTCTCTAGTATATCCGTCCTTTAAAGCCATTAAAGCCATCTCAAATAAAATTTCAAATTTCCATTCTTGAAGAATCACATTATTTTTATGACCATATTTACATTCATATTTATAATAAATTCCATCAGATAAATCGATTAATTGAAATCTATCAATCTGACATTGGCGGCAAGATAGCTTGATTTTCAACAAAATCTCTCCTATTTATTTGACCTACAGCAATTTCGATAACGTTCTTGTATTCACGAACCCTCACTGCCTTAAGTGACCAAAGGGAACGGCCGCGACGCGGTTAGGCAGTGCAGGGTTGTCCGGCTGAATAAGCTTCCCTGCTACTGAACATCTTCTTCGAGACCACTTCTTCCTGCTTCGGTCCGGACCAAGGAGCCGGAGGTGACGCAGCGTGAATACGGTGTTATCGGATGTTCCCTCTTCATCGAGTACACAATCATTGCTCTTAATAATTTCTATCTCTAAGATCTTTATCGTTATACAAGATTTGAATATAATTAATATCATTCTTACCTCTCAATGAAATAGAAAACTCACCTCTTTCAAACGTATCATCCGCATAATTTACAGGTTTGAATCGGTTCGACTTCAATTTATTTATTCCTTCATTTTTTTTGTCACCAATCTTGACTGAGAATATAGAATACTGAGGATTTGAAAAATAAATGGAACTGACTTTACCATACATACTATTTTCCTTATCATTAGAGAAACTAATCATTACATGCCTGTCTGAATAGTACCGTCCGTACCCTCCGAAGCCTTCAATGTATTCTCCAGATCCCCAATAATTTATGACTTCTTGCTCGTTCATACCAAAATTAATATCTTCAGTTTTCAAATTGTTATTTATAGTATTGATTGTAATTGGGGGCTGTACATTCAGATAAATATAGTAAGACAGTATGAGCAAAAGGCATATGCAACATGATCGTATAATGTACTTTCTTGAATTCATGGTTTTCAGTCCTTTAGGGGAATTTCCGATAACGTTCTGATATTCATGACGCCGAAAGGCTTAAGCTGCAGTCCTGGTCAAGCGAAGCGACCAGTTTGCCGGGTGGCTCCGCCACTTAGCCTTGCAGGTGTGTCCGTCCGAATAACTTCTTCGATTTATCTTCAGGCGGACCGAGGGGCGAATGCCCCGATGCATGAATATGGTGTTATCCGATGCCTCCGACTTCCTGGTTCACTAAAAAACTTTCTTCTTTCTTTGTCACGGTCGGTCTCTAATTTACTGCTTCATTAATATGATTTGTATTTAGTCAATCCTTGTCCTTATTTATTAAGACAAATCCGTATATAAGAGAAATAATAAGTAGTATCCAAGTTAAAAAAGGAATCTGACTGAACCAATCATTATTGTAATTTCCGTCAAGCTCATCAATATTTACACTAAGTTGACC
>NZ_JBHSHW010000005.1:0-29239 GCF_042653305.1 Paenibacillus sp. GCM10023252 | reverse complement strand
AGCCTTCGCTCCGCTCTCCGCGCTGCTCACTGCCGCCGCGCGAGCCTTCGCTCCGCTCCCCGCGCTGCTCACTGCCGCCGCGCGAGCCTTCGCTCCGCTCCCCGCGCTGCTCACCGCCGCCGCGCGGGCCGCCTCCGCGCGGACCATCGCCGCGCTTGCCTTCGCCGCGCGGCGAGTTCCGCTGGCCGCGGTGGCCGCCGCGCTCCCGGCTCTGCTGCGACCTGCTGCCGCCGCTAGTCGCCGGCTGCTCAGCCGCCGCATCATCGCCTGCCGGCTCAGCCGCTTGCACGACTCTTGATCTGCCCTTGTGGCGATCCAGCGTCAGTAGATGCTCGTCCAGATGCAGAATGTCGCCTTCCGCATATGCGGCCTCTCCATCCCCAGAATCATCTGTACCATCCAGCCTTTTGCTGCTATGCGCACGCTCCAGCACGAAGAATGCGCAGCCGAAGTTGCAATACTCATTAATATAATCGACCAGACCGGCAATCGTAGATTCCTTGGTTGCTTTCGAGTTTTGTTCTTTGAAGAATCCTTTGAGCCGCAGCTGACTGTAGCCCCAATCTCCGATGATATAATCGTACCTCTCCAGTACTTCACTATACCGCTCGCGAAAAGCCTCCGCATTCCAGCCATTCTTATTCTCATGAACGAGTTCGTATGCCTTGCCGCCAATCTGAATCAAGCCCATATTCCCCACCCTCTTAGGAGCATCTAGTCAATTATACGCTGCTTGTCTCCCGTTCAATTGCCGCCACCGCAGAATCAGTCTGCTCGTGTGCATGATAGGAGCTTCTTACAAGAGGTCCAGACTCCACATGGCGGAAGCCTCGAGCTAGACCTTCTTCCTTCAGCTTCGCGAATTCATCTGGATGAACATAACGCTCAAGCGGCAGATGGTTCGGCGTTGGCTGCAGGTACTGACCGAGTGTCAGAATGTTGACGTCAACCGCACGAAGATCATCCATCGCTCGCAGAATCTCATCGTATTCCTCACCCACACCAAGCATAATGCTGGACTTCGTCGGAATCTTCGGCTTCATCTCCTTGGCTTGTCTAAGCAGTTCGATCGAACGCTCATACTTCGCACGTGCACGCACACGGTCTGACAGCCGCTCCACGGTCTCAATATTATGGTTCAGTATGTCCGGGTTCGCGTCCATCACGATCTGCAGCGCTTCACGGTTGCCGAGGAAGTCTGGAATGAGCACCTCTACGCGGCAGAACGGCATACGCTTGCGAATCGCACGAATCGTTGCAGCGAAGATCGAAGCTCCACCGTCCTTCAGATCATCTCTAGCTACAGAAGTAACTACACAATGCTGCAAGCCCATCTGCTCGGCCGCTTCAGCAACGCGTTCTGGCTCTTCGAGATCCAGCTCCGTCGGCAGTCCAGTCTTCACCGCGCAGAATCGGCAAGCACGCGTACAGATATCACCTAGTATCATGAACGTTGCCGTCCGGTTCGCCCAGCATTCATAGATGTTCGGGCAGCGTGCTTCTTCACACACACTGTGCAGCGTTTTGCCACGCATCATTTCTTTTATTTCGGCGAAGTTGCCGCCTGTTGCGAGCTTTATTTTTAGCCAATCCGGCTTCGGCAATGGTTCGTGTTTTTTCATAAGGGCAATCCCTGCTTTCACTATCATTTGCACCCCCTGACGGAGCTGCGTCAATTGCTTTCGTTATTATAACATGTTTCTTGTGAAAAGATCACTTTCTTCCAACTGAGGCATGCGCGTGATAGCATGATTCCACTTCTTACGGCGATTATTCAGTTTGTTACCGCAATAATTACTCTTACGGTTCTCCTACTGAATAGCCGTCCAAAGGAAAAGGACTCCAAGCGTCGCAAGCGCTCGAAGTCCCGGAAAAAATGATCACCGGAGGGTGTTAAGCCCTCCCCCTACCGTCATTATATGCAAACGGACCGGTAAAATGCAATGGAGAAGTTAACCCTAATTATATTGATCCTCGCCTTACTTATCTCATTGTATGCAGACCCACCCCACTGGATAAAATCCACTAATATGCAGATGATAACTACCAACACTTCAGACAAGAGGAGAGTCTCATGATTAGACAACTCATATCACTCTCAGCTGCCGTTGCCATCGTGACCACTCTCAGCCTCACTCCCGTCAGCCATGCTGCTCCGCTTCCTGTTCAGCAGCCTGATCCACTCGTGGAGAGGCGCGTTATTTACGACCAATTGAGTACCTTAACCGGATTGCCTTGGTACCGGCTCGCGGCAGTAGATCAATACGAGCGCTCCCTCTCTAAGGCTAGACCGAAGGCAAGGCCCCAGCTGGGCAAGACGGTTGGCGTCTTCGTCTCCGAGGAAGATTGGGCGGGCTCGCTCAATCCCGACAGCAGCGATGTTCAGCCGAAGTCTATCCAGTGGTTCGGAGGCATTGGGCGCGATGGGAACGGGGACGGCGTGGTACAACGGACCGATGATTCTGATCTGCTGTTCTCCGTAGCTAGCAAGCTGCTTACATACGGCACCTCTGAAGAGGACTTCTCCATTGGCCTATGGGAGTATTATCATAGCAGCCGTGCCGTTATGCGTATTCAGCAATTTGCCCGCATATACAGCGGATTTGATACGTTGAACTTGTTCGACCATGCCTTCCCTGTACCTGTAGGCACCCATTATTCGTATCGCAGCACTTGGGGCTCGGGCCGGAGCTGGGGCGGGTACCGCATCCATGAGGGGACGGATATTTTCGCAGACTATGGGCTTCCTGTTCGCAGCACCTGCTACGGCATCATTGAGGTGAAGGGCTGGAACCCATACGGAGGCTGGCGCATCGGCATTCGTGATCTCACGAATGTGTATCATTATTACGCGCATCTATCCGGCTATGACAAGACGATTGGCGTAGGCGATCTCGTGAAGCCGGGGCAAGTCATCGGCTGGGTAGGCAGCTCCGGCTACGGCAAGCCAGGCACATCAGGCAAGTTCCCGCCGCATCTGCACTATGGGGTGTACCGGGACCGCGGACTCATCGAGTGGTCCTTCGATCCCTATCCGATGCTTCGACGGTGGGAGATGGACGACCGCACTAAGCTTCGCAAAAAGCGGCAGAGCTAGCCAGAGGCTCTGCCGCTTTTTTCATACCTTCACCTTCCTTAAGCAGCAGTCCCATCGCTCACTCCGGGCGCTGCAGCATCACATTCTGATGCTATAGCTCCAAACTCGCCCACTCCGGGCGCTGCAGCATCACATTGTGATGCTATGGCTCCGAACTTACTCCCTCCGAACCCTGCAGCATCACATTCTAATGCTATCCCGCCTGCGCCCCCTGTCTACTCCCCGCCCGCGCCCTCCTATCTACTCCCCGCCGTCCCCCTCCTCTCCCTCACCCTCACCTGCTCCACTCCCTGCGTCCGAGCCGCCTTCCGACATCGCATCATTCCCGCTACCGCCCGCACCTGGCAGGACCGGCACAGATATATTCGGGGCATCCGCCGCGGAGTCGCCGACGGGATTGCCCTTATTGTCGTAGTAGTAC
Source organism: Paenibacillus sp. GCM10023252 (assembly GCF_042653305.1). Taxonomy (NCBI): domain Bacteria; kingdom Bacillati; phylum Bacillota; class Bacilli; order Caryophanales; family Paenibacillaceae; genus Paenibacillus; species Paenibacillus sp. GCM10023252. The sequence goes on along the minus strand of NZ_JBHSHW010000005.1, from coordinate 25,721 downwards.
ATAGGCACATCGCCAACAACGAGCAGATACGAGATTGGAATCTCCGTGGATACCTGCTCCGCCTCCGTATCGAACGGAATGATGATGGACACCTCGGCCACGATTCGGATGTAGACCTCGACCAGGATCATATTGATCCCCGCATCCTGCTGCCTCGTACTGAGATCCACCTTCACATTGCCGACCGGCTCGAACCGCACCGGCACACGGGGACCATAGGAAGAGAGAATCGCGCTGCCGAGCGCTTGCCCGACCGGTACTCGCTCCGTAATATGGCCCATATGATCCAGCGTCGCTTGTACCGTCTCGATTGTCTGCGAGGTGATGCGCATATGCTCCCCGTAATTCAGCATGAAGCCCGAGATCTTGCCCGTATTGCTCATCTTCCAATCAATCAGCTTATCCAGCTTCGAGTTCTCCCCAACCTGCTCCGAGATCGCCTTATTAATCGCTTCTGTAGCGACCTGCTTCACCCTTACCTTCGCAACATTCATAAGAGGAGGACGCAGATTCCGATCTATGAAAATAAACGTCTGAACCATCATAAACACAATCAACAGCAAGATCAGCCATACATACTTGCCTCGCCGTCTCGGCTTCGGCTGCTGTGAACTCCAGCTCCCTGCCCCACGATTCCGGCTCGATGACCCACGGCCCCAGCTCCCTGCCCCACCGCTCCCGCTCACTGACCCACGACCCCAGCTCGCCACTCCTCGTCTCCAGCCCCCCGACCCTCGACTCCCGCTTCCGCTGCTCGCTTGAAGAAGTGGACGCCGCGGACGGAACCGCCCTCCGCTCCCGCCACTACCGCCGCTCCCGGATGTGCCGGAGCGTGACCCCCAGCTAACCTTCCGGGGACGCCCCCGGAAGGTCAGGAATCGGAATGGGCCTGGCAGCCGTATTCGCAGTCCTCTTCTTCCCCATCTTGCCATGAGCAGCGCCTCCTCGTCCCGCGTGTGCACCGGTTCGTCCCTCTCTACCATGCTTATGCGCAGCCCCAACGAAAAAGAAGGACCCGCCTCCCTGCGGGCCCTTCCACTTCAACTCCTGTATCTCTTCATTAACTCTCTTGGAACTTCTCCCAGCCGCCAATCGCATTGCCTTGTGCATACAGGGCACCGCCATAGCCTGGATCCGCATACACATACAGGTTGGAAGCCTTCGACAAGTAAGATACCGTGCCGTCACTGTTCTGAATCCGATCGAACTTCTCCCACAGTCCGATGTACGTCCCTACCGCTTCAAGCGGATTGCCGGCATGACTCATGTTCGCTTGTACGTATAGTCCGTTATGTGCCTTGAAGGACACCGTACCATCCGCATTCGTAATCTTCTCGAATTGCTCCCATGATTGCGGAGTCGAGGCTACAGCCTGCAGAGGGTTGGACGTCTGACTGGTGTTCGCCTGAACATACTGATTGTTCGCTTGAGCCCGCAGCTTAATCGTATTCGTCACCGGAGGATTCGTAGTCGATCCGCCGCTTCCTTCGAACGCTCCACGATCCTTAGCTCCACCTGCAGGACGGGTAGCAGAGCCGAACAGATTCTTAACCTCACCCTTGCTTGCAATGTAGCTCCAGTTCGGAGCCCATCGGTACCAAGCCATCTTCTGATTGGAGGAAGTCTTCACAAGCGAAGCCTTGTCCCATACAAGCGCATCATTCGGCGTATCCGTTGACGTTCCAGCATCAATGTCCGGGGATGAGCTGCTCAGACGGAAGTCTGCATTGTCGCCATCCACGAAGCTCGGATTGCTCGTATTGAAGTTGTTGTTGGACAGCGTGCTGTTCGTGTACGGCTCGGAGTTCCATGCTGCTCCTCTGGACCCTACGAACGATTGATAGACGATATTGTTGCGAATAGTTGCCGAGTCGGAGGATTCCCAGCCCCATAGTCCGAGGCCTGAACCGCCATGGGTATAGTTCGGATCCTTCCCATTCTCATACATCGTGTTGTTGAAGATACGTGAGTAGCTGCTCTCCGTAATGGCAATACCGACGCCGCCGTTCTCGAAGAACAGGTTGTTCTCAATCTTCGCTCCGCCGTTATGGAAGGAGAGATCGACGATCATGCCGTTCCCATCCGTATGTGCGCTGGACACATCGACGTTATGGTAGGACACGTTATTCCTGACTACATTGTTCTGACCGTAGATGCCCCACAGATTAATACCGCTGGACCAAGAGCCCGTGTTAGGATCCCAGCCTGTCCGGCCGACCAGATTGTTCTCAACCGTCACATCACTCGCGTTGAAAATCGCAATCCCATTCTGTCCGCACAGATCCACAAGGTTATTGCGAACAATGACATGGTTAAGCGTCTGATACGGTGTAATCTCACGATTATCACTAGGGCGAATGGCTGGAGTTGCCCACCGATAGCATTATCATGACCTTCGACCTCCCTAATCGTGCCAAAAAAATGCGAATCCACCTTGAAAATACGACAAACATTGCAAACTCAATCTGCTAATATGAATGACTAAGAGGTTATATTCAAAAAAAACATTAAGGAGGCGCTTATGGAATTCATTATGAATCAGAGCTTCGAGAACGAGACGATCCGATTCGACGGATATTCGTTCATTAGCTGCACCTTCACGAACTGCGTCATTATCATAACTACGCTCGACTTCGGATTCGAGCAATGCACCTTCTATGGATCATCGCTGCATGTGAACCCGGAGCTTCCCGTGTTCCAGATCTCACACCGCCTATCTCAATCCTCCTATGACTCGGACACTACCTGTCAGTATGATGATTACAAGCAACCAAGAACGACGCTCCCCCTCCGCAAGATTGCTACCGCTTAAGTAAGCGTCTTCATACATGCCATGGCAGACAAGGGCTGCTCCTGTTCACCTCGTGGTGATTGAAGCAGCCCTTGTGTCTGTGTCTGTGTCGGTGTAGATAGGTTGACTGTATATAGGTCTTGTCTGCGCCTCTGCCTACTAGCTGTATCGCCTCTGCCGCATACTCTCGTACAGCAGGACAGTTGCAGCCATCGCGACATTCAGAGACTCTGACCGGCCATGCATCGGTATGATGATGGACTCATTCATGAGCTTCGCCGCTTCAGCGGACAGCCCGTCGGACTCGCTGCCGAACAGCAGCCAGGTCGAGTCGGTGAAGTCATAGCTGTAGCAGCTATGCTGGGCTTGGAGACTGGTGCCCACCAGCTTCATTCCTCGCTCAGCTGCTATAGGCAGCAGCTCCTTCAGATCTCCTTCCAGTATCGGCAGATGGAACAACGAGCCCATTGTCGAGCGCACCGTCTTCGGATTATAGAGATCGACGCAGCCTCGTCCGAGCACCACCGCGTCAGCCCCTACCGCATCAGCACTGCGAATGATTGTGCCTACATTGCCCGGATCACGCACGCCGTCGAGGACAACGACGAGCGCCCCTTGCTTGAACAACGCTTCCTCCGCAGCTGCGGCCGTCTTCTTCACGACGCCGAACACAGGCGGGGCGGATTCCGTGCCCGTGCACTTGGCCATGACAGCTGGTGATGCACTGATCCATTCGACAGCGCTGCGATTCTCTCCGTCCACAGTCGCTGTTAGCGCCCTTAGCTCAGTCGGAATGCCCCGCTCGGCATCATAGACGACCGTCTGGAGGGCTGCGCCGCATGCTGCTGCCTCCTGAATCAGATGTATACCTTCGATGAGGAATTCCCCGTTCCGATCACGATGCTTCTTGTCGAGCAGGGATGCCCAATGCTTGACCCTCGTATTCTGCACCGACAGAATAGTGGCATGAGTTACTGTCATTAGATTATCAGCCTTCCGAATAGACAATTTCCAGATTAGTTAGATCGGAGTTTTTGCCAACGATGACAAGCACGTCACCCTCACGAATGAGATCCTCCGCATAGGGAGCGATATTCATGGCAGTACCCGACTTGATCGCCATCACATTGCACTTGTACTTCGCCCGGATGTCCAGCTCCTTCAGATTCTTGCCAATCATGCGGTCCGGAGCCTTAATCTCAATAATGCTATAGTCATCGGATATCTCTATGTAGTCCAGAATGTTAGGTGAGATGAGATGATGCGCTACGCGCAGTCCCATATCCCGCTCCGGGAAAATCACCTTATCCGCGCCGATCTTCGTCAGCACCTTCCCATGAAGCTCATTCTGCGCCTTCACAATTAAGGTTGGCACACCCATGTCCTTCAGAATTAACGTGGTCAGGATGCTGGCTTGAATGTCTTGCCCGATAGCTACGACTACGACATCGAAGTTGCGGACTCCGAGTGCCCTAAGTGCTTCCTCATCGGTAGAATCTGCAGACACTGCATGCGTGACCTTGGAGGCAACCTCCTGAATCCGCTGCTCGTTCGCATCGATGGCCAGCACTTCGAACCCCATGTCCGTAAGCGAGTTGGCGACGCTAATGCCGAATCGGCCCATTCCAATGACTGCATATTGCTTCTTGGCCATTCCCCGTTATTCCCCTTCCTGCTAAGCAGATCTCTCTGCTACGTCTGATTACGTCCCATTATAGCATACCCGGGCACCCGGATGAGAACCGCCTTCAGGGGACATATTATAGCGTGAGTCTGCTGCATTACTCATACTGGAGGGATTGTCATGAACGTCATCCTTACGCTGCGAGACGCCATCATTATGCGTGTGAAGGACAACAATCAAGCTGAGCTCAAGGATGTCATCCAAGGATCTATTGGAGGAGACGAGAAGGCGCTTCCCGGCATCGGTGTCCTATTCGAATTAATCTGGCCGAATCTAACCGAAGCTGAACGAGACAGGCTCGCCAGCGTGCTGCATGAGCAAGTCGCGAAGCAAGGGACGGCAGCTGCTGCACCTCCCGCCAAGTAATACGCTCTACCTCTCGCTGCAGGTGAATACAGTCGTGCCGCCAACGAGCGTCTGAACGGTCAACGGATGACCTTCGAATCGATCCACGATGATGAGATCTGCTGCTCTGCCGGGGACGATAGAGCCTAGGTGATCATCAATTCCGAGAGCTTGCGCAGGGTGCAGAGTCGCCATGCGCACCGCCTCAGGCAGAGCAGCAACTCCATCATCCACCAGCTTGAAGATTGCCGTTAGCAAGGAGGAGGGATGATAGTCCGAGCATAGAATATGAGCGACCCCAGCAGCAATGGCATCGGAAGCTCTCAGATTATGGTCGTGGGAGACACCTCTGACGACATTCGGCGCTCCTACACATACCTGAATTCCGCGGTCTGCCGCCACCTTAGCCGTCTCCATATTAATGGGGAATTCACAGATGGACACGCCCAAGCGGCTCCGATCCTCAATCATCTGCGAGCTGTCGTCGTCATGTGAAGCGACGGCAATGCCTTGTTCGCCAGCCAGCCTCCCCAGATGCTCCAGCTTGTCCCAATCCACCTTAGCTCGGTTCTCTGCAAGTGTGCTTACAATGTGCCCAACCTCGGCTGCTGTGACTCCTTGATTTTTCATCACATAGCGCTCGAACGACCCTTCCTCCCGGTACTGTCCTTGCCCTGGCGAATGGTCCATGAAGGAGAGGTAATCGATCTGGTTATCGTTCAGATACTGTTCTACCCTCGCAAGTCCGTCCAGATGCGACACTTCATATCTGAGATGAATGCGATTGCGCACCATGGAGCGCTTGCTCCGATAACGGCTGATCTGATCGATCATGCCGGTCAAGTAATGGTCGCCTCTCAAGCTGAGTCCAACCCCGAGGGATAGGGAATGATACATCGTCGTAATGCCGTGAAGGGGGAGCTTGCGCTCGAACTCCAGCAAGGACATATCCAGCGGGAACAGCGTGTTCGGCCGAGGCTGCACCTCCTTCTCAAGGGCATCACAATGAATATCAATGAGTCCAGGCAGTACATATCGACCGCCGGCCTCCATATATTGCGCATCAGGGTGGTTGTCCATCCAATGCTGGACCGACTCCGCGCTCGTCAGCACTCCTTCAATGACTCCATCTCTAATCGCCACTGCGCCTGTTACCGCTTCATCCGGAAGCACGATCGTTCCCCCGTGGATCAGAAGTGACTGCGTCTTTTTCTGCATGTGCTCCATACTGACTGCCCCCTTTACAACATCTCCATATGAATCTAACATATCATTTCTACTGTGCCTTAATCAAAAAAAAAGCTAAAAAAGCATACCAGAACACACGGCCTCGCCGTGCTTCCCGGTATGCATGTCATGCATGATGCATGTAGATCATGTTGGAAATGGCTAGAACAGCTAAGAGCGCTGGCATTGCCGCTGGCCGCTCAGATTAGGGCCAGCTTAGAGCGCTGGCATTGCCGCTGGCCGCTCGCATTCGCTGGTCATGCTGTAGTGCTGACCTTGCTCAGAAGCGATATGGATTCCATGCATCGCTTCAAGCACATGCAGAGCCATCTCCCCATTGGCACGATGCTGTCGACCCTCAGCGATGGCAGATGCCATATCTGCAACACCGATGCCACGGTTATTGTTCGAGTAGCCGTGAGTGAGCGGTATGATCTCCCACTCGGAGCTGCCTGCGCGGCGAAGCTTCACTTCTCCTCCGAACGTGTTCGGATCCGGAACGAGCAGCGTGCCCGCTGAGCCCTGAATCTCAATATTCGGAAGGGATGTCCCCGCCTTCGTATCGAAGCTCGTAATGAGCGTTCCTACGGCTCCGCTCTCGAAGTCAATGACTCCGGCAAGATGAGTAGGCGTCTCCACCGGGATGACCTTGCCGCGCTTCTTCTCACTCGTAATGGTCCGCTCGGGATACGAGATTACAGCAGATCCGGTTACTCGGCGAATCGGACCCAGCAGCGTAATATATGCGGTTAGGTAATAAGGTCCCATATCGAACATCGGCCCGCCGCCCACCTCATAGTAGAACTCGGGATCGGGATGCCACGTCTCATGACCGCCGCCCATCATGAAGCCGGAGACGGAGATCGGCGTTCCGATTGCGCCCTCGTCAATCAGCTTGCGGACGGTCTGAATGCCTCCGCCTAGGAATGTCTCCGGCGCACTGGCTACACGAAGACCTTTGCTGCGAGCAAGCTCTACGACAGCACGGCCTTCCTCCATCGTGACAGCCAGCGGCTTCTCCACATAGACATGCTTGCCGGCTTCCAGCGCTTGGAGGCACACATTCGCATGCGCCTTCGGAATCGTCAGATTCACGACGATGTCGATATCGGGATCTGCAAGCAGCTGCTCCACCGTATATGCCTTGCTTAGACCGAACTCTTCGGCTCTCGCTCTTGCCCGTTCAATATCTAGATCTGCACAAGCGACGAGATCTACTTCTGGATACTTCGATAAGTTCTCGAAGTATATTTTGCTAATATTGCCGCATCCCACAATGCCAACCGTGCTCGGTTTCATTCGATACTTCTCTCCTCTGTGTATGTAGTAGATCGTTTCGTAACTTCTTTAACTATCTTATTGCATTGCTGAATTGCAATTGCATCAGTTGCTAACGGAACTAACAGACCTTATTTAGCCTTTTTCAGCATTGTTCCTGAAGCTAACGGAACTAGGCGACCTTATTGGGCTTATTTTCGAAGGGGACCCCTCTTAATTAGGTGAATAACGGCGCTGAGTTCCGCTAGCTTCTGCTTATTGCCTCATGTATTGCAATTAACGTCTCTGGGTTCCGTCCATAAGATAATAATGATTGAACTATGCACAGTGGTACGTGAATGGTGTTCCACATCCTGTGTTCAGCTTACCTCGTTCCCGGATGCTCGTTCCGCCTGCTTCCTACCATGTGGCATCAGGTTCTAATTAGGCCTCGCGGGCTGCCCACAGGAAGCCGCGTCTCATGAGCTCCAGCGTCTGCGGCATCGCAACTATATTCGCTTGATGTCCGAGCGTATTGTGGAACACCCTTCCTTCACCCCATGTCTTCGTCCATACCACAGGCATCTTCACACTGCCATAGTCGGCGAAGGTCGTCGTAGCGTGTACGGTGATCGCCGGGTCGACATGCATATAATACTGCTCGGAGCTTACTTCGAAGTCTCCTATTCCCTTGGTCAGTGGATCATCGCTGCTCGTCATATTCACTTCATAGCGAACACCGTCATTGCCCGGATGAGCGACCCATTGCCCGCCAACCATGAATTGATACTCCACTTCATTGCGGAACGCATCTGACATGCCGCCGTGGCAGCCGGCAATGCCGCAGCCTGCCTTCACGGTGTCGAGCAGCGGTCTTAGCTGCTCCTTCTCTATCGTGCCCATCGTCCAGATTGGAACGATGAGGTCTTGCGCAGCCATAAGCGCTTCATCCTTGAAGCTGTCCAGCGTGTCGGATACGGTTACCTCGAATCCCTCTTCACGCAATACTCCTGCGAATATATCTGCTACTTGGTCAGGCTGATGTCCATCCCAGCCGCCCCATACGATTAATGCCTGTCTGCTCATCTCATTGTCCATTCCCTTCGACTTGCTCAAGTTATACTTCGCTCAGCCCAACCCAGCGTCGCTCAGCGATCGAGCGATCAACCGCTTCAAGCACCTCTTGGCACTTCACGCCATCATAGAAGTTCGGCACAGGCTGACGGTCTTCCTCGAACGCCTTCATCAGCTCATGCACCTCATGAGTGAACGTGTGCTCATAGCCGATCGTATGCCCAGCAGGCCACCAAGCATCCATGTACGCATGAGCCGGGTCTGTCGCCAGCACTCGGCGGAAGCCTTGCACATCCTCTGCATCATCCGTGAAGTAGACCTGAAGCTCATTCATCCTCTCGAAGTCGAACTTCACACTGCCCTTGCTCCCATTGATCTCAAAAGAGTTCGTACACCGGTGACCCGCAGCGAACCTAGTCGCCTCGAAGCTGCCAAGTGCTCCATTCTCGAAGCGCGTCAGGAACAGCGTCGCGTCGTCAACCGTGACAGGTCCGCGAGGAGCATCTGCGCTTCCCTTCGCACTTAGACCCGTCATTGCTGTAGCAATCGGACGCTCCTTCACGAACGTCTCGTTCATGCCGATAACCTCTTGCAGCTCGCCAACCAGGAATCGGGACAAGTCAATGAGATGTGCGCCTAGATCTCCATGGGAGCCTGAGCCTGCGATCTCCTTCTGAAGGCGCCATACGAGCGGGAAGGAAGGGTCGATAATCCAGTCCTGCAGGAACCATGCCCGGAAGTGATAGATCTGGCCGAGACGGCCTTCCTCGATTAGCTTCTTCGCTAATTGAACCGCCGGGGCGAAGCGATAGTTGAACCCTACCATATGCTTCACGCCAGCTTTTTCTGCTGCTTGCAGCATCTCTCTTGAATCCTCGAGCGTCAGAGCAAGCGGCTTCTCGCAGAACAAGTGCTTGCCAGCCTTTGCCGCAGCTATTGCAATCTCCTTGTGCGCGTCACTGGGGGCATTGATATCAATGAGATCGATATCCTGACGGCTCACGAGCTGACGCCAGTCCGTCTCCGAGGATGCCCAGCCGAACTGGGCTCTCGCTTGCTCAAGCCCTTCCGGATCGCGGCCGCAGATTGCCGTCATCTCTGGCTTCCGTGAATCGGGGAAAAACATCGGCAGCGCCCGATAAGCGTTGCTGTGTGCCTTGCCCATGAACTTGTACCCAATCATACCTACTCGAATCTGATTAGTCATCGTTACATCAACTTCCTCTCATAGTGGGTAATGAACGAACTACTCTCTGCGAGGTGTGGAAGACTCTCTCCCAATATAGGAGACTGGCAGCAGTGAGGAAGCTTCTCCCTTAGCCTCTTCACTGAGCAGCAGCGAAGCCGCGAGCTGTCCCATCTCATAGAATGGGACTGAGACCGACGACAGCTGCGGATGAACCAGCCTCGATCCATCCGAATTGTCATAGCCGACGACCGCTACGTCTACTCCTGTCTTCATACCAAGCTCGGCGAATCTCTGCATGAGCCCGATCGCCATTCGATCATTCGCCGCGAACACCGCGTCTACCTTGCCTGCCTTGATCTTATCAGAGAGGATGGATGCAGCTTCATAGCCGCTCTTGCGGCTGTAGTTCCCTTCGTGCAGCAGCTCCCCTCTAACCGGAAGTCCACTTGCCTGAAGCGCCCTCTCATAACCGGCAAGCCTGTCTCGCGAGTTCGAATATCTCTCCGGACCGTTCAGGAAGGCGATCCGGCTATATCCGCTTGCAATTAACTGAGTGACCGCCTCGAAGCTGCCATTCTCATGATCAGCATCTACCGCCATGTACCCAAGCTCCTCTTCGAAGCGCTGATTCACCAGGCAGAATGGATGTCCCTCTGCCTTAAGCTCTGCCAGCGCCTCCCGCTCCTCCGGTATATCCTGTGCTCCTAAGACGATACAAGCATCCACCTTCTGCGTGCGGAATAGCATCGCATAATCTCGCTTCTCCTCCGGCTCACGGAACATGAGGAGCAGATCGTACCCATGCTGCTTCGCTGTCTCTCCGATGCCGCTCAGAATCTCCGAGAAGTAGTAGGTGGAGAACAGATGCACCTTCGGTACGAAGGGCAGAATGACGCCTAGGTTACCGCTTCTACGTCTGGCGAACCGCTGCGCAAGTGCGCTTGGCACATAACCCAGCTGATCCGCCGCTTCCTGTACTCTCCGGCGCGTCTCTTCCTTCATGGGACCTACGCCATTAAGCACTCGGGACACCGTTGCTTCAGACACTCCAGCTAATTTGGCTACTTCCTTCCTGCTTATCAATGCTTCCTCCTGCTATACCTTTTTTTTGCTTAGGCTAATGTTCTGTGCTGTAACCCAGCCGCTTCGCTAGTTCTGTGCTGTAACCCAACCGCTTCGCTAGTTCTGTGCAGTAACCTAGCTGCTTCAGTAGTTCTATGCTGTAACCTTGCCGCTTCGCTAGTTCTGTGCTGTAACCTTGCCGCTTCAGTAGGCATTGTCTTCTTTCTTGAATTAATGTACACGCGTACATTATGGCATGAAACCGTTTTACCGTCAATGCAAAAATTTGCGACCAAGCATAGGAGGACAATAACCTTCCGCTTAGCCGCAAACTATAGAGTAGATGATGCTGCAGCGCTCGAAGCGGGCTCGATTGAGGCTGGCCGAGAGCAATAGCGCCAGATTCTGGCGTTGCAGCGGCCAGACGGCGCCGGCACAGGGCAATAGCGCCAGATTCTGGCGTTACAGCGGCCGGAAGAGGCCTGCCGAGGGCAATAGCGCCAGATTCTGGCGTTGCAGCGGCCGGATGGCGTCGGCCGAGAGCAATAGCGCCAGATTCTGGCGTTGCAGCTGCCGGTTGAGGCCGGCCGAGAGCAATAGCGCCAGATTCTGGCGTTGCAGCAGCCGGAAGAGGCCGGCCGAGGGCAATAGCGCCAGATTCTGGCGTTGCAGCGGCCCGGAAGAGGCCGGCCGAGAGCAATAGCGCCAGATTCTGGCGTTGCAGCGGCCGGATGGCGCTGGCCGAGGGCAATAGCGCCAGATTCTGGCGTTGCAGCGGCCGGTTGAGGCCGGCCGAGAGCAATAGCGCCAGATTCTGGCGTTACAGCGGCCGGATGGCATCGGCCGAGAGCAATAGCGCCAGATTCTGGCGTTGCAGCGGCCAGATGGCGCCGACCGAGAGCAATAGCGCCAGATTCTCAAGCTGCAGCAGGCTGCTGCAGCTTGAGGAAGTAGCTAGTTGGGAGGCTGTAGCGTCGGAATGTGAGGCTGCAGCACTTAGAGTAGGCTCGATCGGAGCTATAGCATCATAATGTGATGCTGCAGCGCTCGGAGCGGGCTCGATTCGTGCTATAGCATCACAAAGTGATGCTGCAACTGCTTGAGCGGGCTCGACCCGAGCTATAGCATCACAATGTGATGCTGCAGCGCTCGAAGGGGGCTCGACCCGAGCTATAGCATCACAATGTGATGATGCTATGGTGGGAGCCGCATAGCGACGGCGATGAGCTGGGGGAGCGCAATGTGAAGCCGCTGTCAGCGGCTTGCTAAGCCGGATGCTGTTCAGCGGCTAGCTAAGCTGGGTGTGCTCTCAAGCACCTTCGCAAGCCAGAGCCCGCTGGCCTTCAAGCAGAAGAGCGCAACCCCTGCTGCTGGCAGGGGTTGCGCTCTTCATCATTGCCTCTATGGCGCCGTCTCCAGGAACTTGGAGGTCGGGTTCTTATCCATCGCTGTACGCATCGCATACTCGTTCTCGAACAGGACGACGAAGTTGCCCTTCTTATCCTTCACGAGAGAAGAGTTGATACGGAACTTCGATGGATCAATCTTGTTGCTGTCATCGACAATCCAGCGGGCGAACTGGAACTGCATCCGGTGCAGCTGAATCTCAACGCCGTACTCTGCACGCATCCGATATTCGAATACCTCGAACTGCAGATTGCCGACTACGCCGAGAATCGTCTCTTCGAACCCGCCAGCAGAGTGGAATACTTGAATCGTACCTTCCTCTGTCAGCTGATCGATTCCCTTCTGATACTGCTTATGCTTAAGGGCGTTCTTCACCGTCACCTTGGCGAAAATCTCCGGAGAAAACACCGGCAGCTCGTCGAACACAATCTCCGACCCTTGAGATAAGGAATCCCCGATACGGAATATACCGGGATCGAACAGACCGATAATGTCGCCCGGATAGGCCGTCTCGACAATATCACGATCCTGAGCCAGGAACTGCTGCGGCTGAGACAGCTTAATATCCTTGCCGGCACGGACATGTCTAACACTCATGCCGCGCTCGAACCGGCCGGAGCAAATACGGAGGAAGGCAATCCGGTCACGGTGTGCAGGATTCATATTCGCTTGAATCTTGAACACATAGCCCGAGAACTTCTCATTCGTCGGCTCGATCTGGCCTGTAGTCGATCTGCGTGGTTCCGGCTTCGGAGCCAGCTCCAGGAAGTTCTCCAGGAACGTCTGCACGCCGAAGTTGTTGACCGCAGAGCCGAAGAACACAGGAGTCAGCTCGCCAGCGCGAACCTTCTCATAATCGAATGGATCGCCTGCGACATCCAGCAGCTCCAGATCCGAGATGAGCTGGTCGTGCAAGTAGTCGCCGGCCATCTCACGAATCTTGCCGTCGTTATAGTCATCGACCTTCGTTACCGCAATGGTTGAATGATCATTGCCTTGGAATAATTCCACTTGATTCTTCATCCGGTCATAGACGCCGCACAGCTCGCGGCCCATGCCGATCGGCCAGTTCATCGGAACCGCGCGAATGCCGAGCACCTGCTCAAGCTCTTCCATCAGATCGAAGGGGCTCTGCCCTTCGCGGTCCAGCTTGTTAATGAACGTGAAGATCGGAATGCCGCGCTTCCGGCATACTTGGAACAGCTTAATCGTCTGCGCCTCGACACCCTTAGCGACGTCGATCAACATGACTGCGCTGTCTGCTGCCGTCAATGTACGGTACGTATCTTCACTGAAGTCTTGGTGACCAGGTGTATCTAGAATATTGACACGATGGCCAAGATAATCGAATTGCATAACCGATGAAGTAACGGAGATTCCCCGCTGCTTCTCAATCTCCATCCAATCGGATGTCGCATGCCGGCTCGCCTTACGCGCCTTAACCGTCCCAGCAAGCCGAATGGCTCCTCCGAATAGGAGGAGCTTCTCGGTTAGTGTTGTTTTCCCCGCATCGGGGTGAGAGATGATCGCGAACGTGCGGCGCTTCTCTACTTCCTGCTTAATCTCATTCGTTAACGATTGACTCATGCTTGCCTTCCCTTCCTATGCACAAGCTTCTAAGCACCATAACGCTTATCGGCTGTTCGTTACCCATACGACATTGTCTTCCTCTTGACCGTTGACCGGCCACCAGTGGAAGCCATCTTCCTCAAGCAGCTTATCGGCTGCTTCCGGCCCCCATGAACCTGCTGGGTAGAACTGCAGATCACGGCTGCCTTCACGCCAAGCATCGGCAATACGATCCACGAATTCCCAAGCCTGAGCCACTTCATCCCACCGGGTGAAGTATGAGTTGTCACCGCGTGCAGCATCATGAATGAGACGCTCGTAAGCTTCCGGTGTGTTCAGTCCGACCTGGCAGCTCTGACAGAATTCCATCGCGACCGGCTGAACCGAGTTGTTCGAGCCCGGAGTCTTCGCATTCACCTTAATATAGACACCCTCCATCGGGTTCACCCGAATGACGAGGAGGTTCGGCTGCAGATCATGCTTCTGTGCGAACAGCACATTCTGCGGCATCGACTTGAACTCAATGACGACCTCGGTCGTCTTCACCGGCAGACGCTTGCCCGTCCGGATGTAGAACGGTACGCCAGCCCAACGGAAGTTATCAATATTCACCTTAGCGGCAAAATAAGTCTCAGTCGTTGACTCCGCACCGACAGAATCCTCACCCCGGTATCCGCTCAGATCCTTGCTGCGCAGCGAGCCTTCGCTGTACTGCCCTCTGACGACCTTCGCACGAACCTCGTCACTGGACTTGTAGCCGCGAAGGGAGCGAAGCACCTTCACCTTCTCATCTCGGATGTCCTCGCCATGCAAGCGGCTTGGCGGCTCCATTGCAATCATCGTCAGCATCTGCAGCATATGGTTCTGACCCATGTCGCGCAGCGCGCCTGACTTGTCATAATAACCGCCGCGATCCTCGACACCAACCGTCTCAGCGAGCGTAATCTGAACGTTCGCGATATGATTGTTGTTCCAGAGCGGCTCGAAGAAGGCATTCGCGAAGCGGATGACTTGGATGTTCTGCACCATTTCCTTACCTAGGTAATGGTCAATCCGATAGATCTCTTCCTCACGGAATACTTGGTTAATCTGATCATTCAGCTCACGGGCAGAAGCAAGGTCGTATCCGAACGGCTTCTCAATAATAACCCGGTGCCAGCCGCTGGACTCCAGCAGTCCGCCATCGCGGAGGTTGAAGGAGACCGGTCCGAACAGCGTTGGAGCGAGCGCCAGATAGAACAAGCGGTTGCCTGGAATGTCGAACTTGGCATCCAGACGGTCCGACAGGCTGCTCAGCTCGCGGAAGCCCTCAACGTTGTTAATATCGAGGGACATATACTCGAAGTGCTCAGCGAATCGGCTCCACAGCTCGGCATCGTCCGGCTTGTAGCGGCAGAACTCGCTGATGGATTCGTACACATCCTGACGGAACTCTTCGTTCGTACGAGGTCTGCGGGCAAGGCCGACAACCGCGAAGTTCTCGGACAGCTTGCCTTCTTTATATAAACTATACAGGGCAGGGAACAGCTTACGCTTCGCAAGATCACCGGTAGCCCCAAACAAATAGTAGACAGCGGCTTGCTCGGTCACGGATTCGTGATTTGTCGTGTAGGTCATATTCCTCATTCTTTCCTATGTATTTTTAGACTGCTTCGCATTTATGTAGTGTAGCATATTCAATATCAATCCGCTATTCATTGGATCATAAAAAAAACTAATGAACCGCATAGCTAATGCTAATTCTTACCTACTGCTGGCCGCTGTAATCCCCTGTAATCAAGGGAGTTCCAACTACTAATGTGTACGCTCTGGGCGACCTTCCGGGGAACCTTGCAATCTGCAGATTAGCCTTCACTCCTTCACGCAGCTCGACCTCTTGTAGCAGCTGATCGGTGTAATAAGTCTGACTAATCGTCCCATTATCCTTATATTGCTCGACTAGCTCTGCCTGAGCCAGCTTCGCCACCCGCTTCGCTGCATCTTCTCTTGACGTCTGTCCGCGGACGCGGGTGCTAATCTTGTAAGCTAATCCTTCGGACGCAAGAGTTCGCTCGATGAAGCGGCAGACTGCCACCAGATCATCCTTGCTCGGATTAAGATCTGCTGTATAGAGAAGGAGCCAGCTTTGCCCCTTTTCACCAGGAATTGCTCTGATCGCAAGGGTTCCTTCATAGCCTCTGGGATGCCCTGACCTAACCAAGCTTGCCTTATCCTGTAGGTTGCCCGCTTCGGTACTCTTCTCATCCAACAACCTGAGCGCAAGCTTCTCTAGATTCGCACCACCGCCGCTTCCAACGTGCTCCGCATCCATTCGAATGGACCACTCCCCTGCCTCAGATCCCCCCTCGAGCTGCTCCCCGCCCCATACCCACAGTGCTGTGAGATCTTGTGTAGCTGGACTGCTGGCCGCCTCATGGTCTTGCCGCTTGTTGGACGTCCAGACACTGATGCTTCCTGCCACTATTAATACAATCACGGCAAGGAGCATGCTGCGGCGCTGATTGCGCTTCGCCTGCTCGGATAACTTGGATGAGTCAGATAAGGATGGCATAGAATCTCTCCTTCGCTCCTAGGTAGATAACTATACGCATTCGCCTGTAGGTGAATAGACTAGTTGCAGAATGACTCATGGAGGTGCAATTCCTTGATGGAACAAGTATATCCGCTTCAAGAGGAGATCGTCAGTCGATATTGCGGACTCCCGGTCTGTGTCATTATGAAGGATGGAAGCCGGTACATTGGAAGGCTCAGTGCCTGCCGCGGAGGGACGCTGATGCTGAACGGTGACGACGAGGACGAGCAGCCGCAGCAGGAGCCGCAAGCAGACGTGATGAAGGCTAAGGGGAAGAAGAGTACGAAGAAGTCTGGTTCCTTAGCGGCAAAGAAAGCCCCCGCCAAGCCTCCAGCTGAGCCTGAAGCGCACACGCAATCGTATCCGTTCGACCCTTACTATTACGGACCGCCAAGAAGACCATTCTTCCCGTTCGGCGGAGCGCTTGCGCTGGACTTTGCCCTAATTGCCTTCTTATTCCTGCTGGTGTAATGCTTGTGTAATGCTGGCAATTCAGCCAGCTCTCGGCGGCAGACTTGATGCTGTCAAGCTTGCCGCTTCCCTCGACACGAACCGCCAGCCTTCGCATGATGATTAAGATAGGCTTAATAGTGGTTAATCGTTCGTATTGAAGGAGGGAGTGTCCACCCTATGGTCATGTATCCAGTTAGGCGTACCGATCGCATTGAACGAACACCTTCATATGCTCATTCCGTGCAGGCTATCAGCCGCTACGCTGCATATCCGTATCGAGATGATGAGCCTCAGCTGCCGCCAGAGCCAAGCGAAGATTGGAACCTTCCATTCCGTCAAGCTGCTCAGGGCGCTTCGGAGTGGGCGGCACAGAGCAGACAAGCCAGGTCGGCAATCTCTGGCATCAGGCAGAGAATTGGTCCAGGATTGAACCATCCCAAGCAGCTGGAGCAGGAGCTTCACCAGTTCGCCCAGGCGATGAATGAGCTGCGCCTTGCTTATGACCGCCATGCGGGATATCTGAAGCCTGCGCTCATCACGAAGCTGGAGCACGTACTTGCCTCCCATCCTGCTGCCAAGCTGATCGGACTTAGCTGGAATGAGGCGGAGAGCCGCTGGTACTACCAGGAGGACAAGCTGACTGAAGGGGCAGCCGCGCTTGCTGCTGATGCTGAGGCCCAGACTTCCTTGCTTACAGGAAGATCCGGATTGCTGCGCGAGGCGGAGCAGCAGCTAACGGGCATGCAGCAGGTGAAGGTCATTGATCTTGTTCGTCCTGGCCTGAAGGGCCCGCTGCCCTATACGTCCTATTATGCATCTATGCAGTCCTACTGGCCGCTCCCAGCCAAGGGGCTATTATTGAATCAGCTGGTGTAGGTCTCTTAGATGAGAATGACGTCAATCTTCTCACCTTGCTCCGCGCCTTGGCTCCCCGAGGGAATAATAGCCAGGCAGTCCGCGTCAGCAAGGGATGCCATCATGCTTGACTTGTTATAAGCAAGTGGGTCGGCCAGCAGCCGGCCCTCTTCGTCTTGGGCTAGTCTGGCCCGCACGTAGCGCTCATGCGGGGATCCCTTCGTGATTCCGCTGGCGAGATGGGCTGTTGCTCTACGAGGCAATGCTTCCTCTACCCCCATCATAGCGTGGATAGCCGGCCGAACGAATAGCTCGAAGCCTACGAAGCAGGCTCCAGGATTGCCGGACAGCGCCACGAGCAGCTTGCCGCTAAGCACGGCTGCAGAGGTCGGACTGCCGGGGCGCATAGCTACTCGGTCGAACAGGACACGAGAGCGCGGGTCATCCATGACAGGGTTCGCTGCGGACAGACTTCCCTGTCGCAGCGCCCGCACGATATCCGCCATGACATCGTGATCTCCGACGGATACACCGCCGGTTGTCACGATGAGATCGGCGTCTTCCAGAGCGCGGGCGAGAGCGGCAGCGACTTCGCCCGGTTCATCGGGCAGCGTGCCGAAGCTGATCACTTCGGCACCGCTGTGCTCTGCCATGGCCGCGACCATAGGTGAGTTGCTGTCGCGGATCTGGCCCGGCGCAAGCGGCGAGGCCACCGGCAGCAGCTCGCTGCCGGTGGCGAACACCGCCACGCGGGGGCGCCTGTACACCGGCACATCGGCATAGCCGAATGTGCCGAGCAGGGCCACGTGGCCCGGCCGCAGCCGCGTGCCGGGCTCCGCCAGGGCGCTCCCGAGGCGGAATTCCTCGCCTCGGGGCGCGATGTTCTGGCCGGGGCGGGCGGCGTGCTTCACCTGCACCGCCGCCGCCTCTCCCCCGGCCAGGAGGGCCTCCGCCGTCTGCTCCAGCATGACGACGGCGTCGGCCCCATCCGGTACAGCCGCGCCGGTCATGATGCGCACGGCTGTACCGGGCTCCACGGCCGCGGTGGCGACGCCGCCCGCCGCGACCGAATCCACGACGCGCAGCGTCGCCGGCTGACCCGGCGACGCCTCCGCGCAATCCGCGGCGCGCACGGCATAGCCGTCGAGCCCGCTGCGAGCGAAGGGCGGCCAATCGCACGTCGCCTCAAGCTTGTGTGCGAGCCTTCTGCCGCTGCACTGCCGCAGCGGCACCGTCTCCACACCGCATGGCACTGCTCTGGCCGCCGCAAGCACAAGCTCTTGGGCCGTGCTTACCTTCACGGCCCTGCGGTTGAAGCGATGGGCAATGTCTCCTCGTTGCCCATGATTCACAATCTGTCTCTCACCTGGAATGACTGCCATTACCCGCCGTTCAGACATCCTTTATTCCCCCTAGCCGCTGCCTTGTTACCTAGATACATTCGACAATTATCCGCGAAGCCCTTGTCTGGCACTCCTTTTATGCTCCTTTTCTGGTCCTTTTATGCTCCTTTTTCCCAATCTCTATCCGACCTGGCCTGCCATTCCAGCAGTCACCTAGCATACTCTACTGCTCAATCCTCCACCCAGCTGCCCATTGCCCACCCCTGTCTCCAGCTTCCTCCAACCCACTATGCCGTCAGCTTCTGCATGGCCTGATCTTTTCACAACCAATCCCCTCATGCTATGATGAACTCGCCTTAACTCTATAATTGAAGGAGGCTCTCGCACGATGCTCCACCACAAGTCCCCTCTAATTGTCCAAGTCGTCGGATACAAAAACACCGGCAAAACCACGATGGTCTGCCGGCTTACTGAACGATTCAAGCAATCAGGATATTCCGTTGGTACAATCAAGCATGATGCGCACAGCTTCACGATGGACAAGCCTGGCTCGGACACCTGGCAGCATCAACAATCAGGAGCAGATGTGACCGCGATAACCTCATCTACTCGTGCCGCCATCCTAAGCAGCAGCCCCATCCCACTCCAAGAGCTCATCCAGCAGATGGCCGGCATGGATCTTATTCTAATAGAAGGCTTCAAGAACGCAGACTATCCGAAGATTATCATGCTGAAGGAAGCCGCAGACATAGAGCTCTTAACGACGTTAAGCCGCCCTCTGCTCGGAGCCGCATGGCCTGAATACCGTCTCACTCAACCCGAATCCACGATACCCATCATTGACCTCAATGATATCCAGCAAGCAGCGGAGCTAATCAAGAATCTGCCTGCCACTTAGCTACTCAGCAATGCCCTGCTTATGCGCATAGATGGCCGCCTGCGTCCGGTCCTCAACCCCCAGCTTGTTGAAAATATTCGTAATATGAAACTTGACCGTCTTCACTCCAATGTACAGCTGGTCCGCAATCTCTTGATTGGACATCCCCTGCGCGACCCGCTTCAGCACATCCATCTCACGTTCCGTCAGATCATGATGGGGAGGAATCTGCTCCTGCGGCTTAGGCTGGCGGAACCGATTCATCATCTTGGACGCCACTTGGGATTCCAGCACCGACTGTCCGCGTGAAGCGGCACGAATCGCATCCGCGATCTCGGTTGCTCTTGACGTCTTCAGCAGATAGCTGAACGCTCCTGCCTCGATAACCGGATACATCTTGCTGTCATCGAGGTAGCTCGTCAGTACAATCACCTTGCACTCCGGATACAGCTCGAGCATTCTTCTCGTCGTCTCGACGCCGTCCATACCCTCCATGACAAGATCCATCAGGACAACATCCGGCTTATATGCCTGCGCGAGCCGAAGTCCATCCATCCCGCTGCTTGCCTCGCCTACTACCTCAATGCCATCCTCTGTATCCAGCACGGCTGCCAGACCTATCCTTACCATCTCATGATCATCTACGAGCAGCACCTTAATCGGCTGCACCATCTGTTCGATTGATTCCACCAGTTCCACCGCTTTCTCTAAGCTTCCATTCCCCGTCTATCCATCGGCACCCACAGATCGATGTGAGTTCCCACATTCTTCACCGAGCTCATCTGAAAAGCTCCTCCGAGCTCATTCACGCGCTCCTCCATCGTCAGCAACCCATAAGAGCCTTGCTTGCGGTCACTCTGATCGAAGCCTATTCCATTATCCTTAAGCGTCATTCTTACCTGATTACCATAACGCAGCAGCTTAATCTCCATCTCGGTCGCCTTCGAATGACGAAGTGTATTGGACAGCGCCTCTTGGGCAATTCGGAACAGATGATCCTCGGATTCCGTGTCCAGCATAATCGTCTCGTCGATCTCCAGATCAATCTTCATCGGCACCTTCTGCTTCAATTCGTCCATCAGCATATTCAGCGCTTGACCGAGACTCTTGCCATCAAGGTGGACCGGTCTTAAGTGAAGCAGCAGCGCACGCATCTCCGATTGAGCGACCGCCGCCATCTCTTCAATTAACTGCACTTGCCGCTTCGCACGTTCCCAATCCCGCTCAATGGTCCGGCTGACCGCCGTGGCCGTCATGGAGATGGCGAACAGCTGCTGACTGACCGCATCATGCAGCTCACGCGCCAGCCGCTGCCGTTCCTCGAGCACTGCGGTGAACTTCACCTTCTCCGTCCAGATCGCATCATTCTCTTCTTCTTCTTCTGTACGAAGATTGTTATCATCATCCGTGTCGATCGTCACGTTATAATTACGCCTACGAGGCTGTTCACTCAGGCGCTTCAGCGCTGCCTTCAGCTTGAAGTTCTGCAAGTAGCCGTTCAGTGTGGCCGCCGCCAAGGCTGCGCCAATAATCGTAAGGACGTAGATCGCTGCCTTGCCCTGTAAGGTAAAAAACTGAATATAACCGATCCCCTGCAGCACAATCACGCCTATGCTGATAATAATAAGCAGCCACAGAATCGTCTCTGTTATCTGCTTGTGTCTTGCTGCTTGGTTCGGCTTCGGCAGTCTGCCTTCTCCTTCGGCCACTTCCATTCACTTCCTTCTACGCCCATTCTACACCTATTCATAAGCATAAGGAAGAAGAAGCAGACGCTCTAGCTGTCCGCTTCTTCTTCCAATCTTGCTGCTGCCTGCTACTCTGCTGGGGGAGGAGTAAGCTTGTTCTTCAGAGCTTGCAGCTGCTCATCCACCTTAAGCTGCTTCTCCGCATCAGCCGCGCTGAAGCCGCCGGTTGCGTTCTTGTAAGCATAAGGGGTGCGAAGCACATCTGCTTCAGCTTCCATCTGCATAATCTTCTCTTCCATTCGGGAGAATCCGCGTGAAGCAGTCCCGCTGTCAATCGTGTGGTTCGATGTAATCTGAGCCATCTGCTTCTGCGCCTTAGCCACTTGAGCACGGGCTGCCAGCTCATTACGCTTGTTGCGAAGCTGGTAGAACTCTTCCTTCATCTCATGCAGCTGCTGCATGAGCTCATCTGCTTGTGCCTTAGATTGGGCGTGCAAGCCTGTATATTCAGTCACCTTCTGGTCGAAGTACAGCTTCTCTTCCAGCAGCTTGCGTGCCAGCTCCTCCTGCTCGGAGCGCAGGGACGCTTCCGCCTTCGACTCACGATCAGCTGCGCTGCGAACGGCTTCCTCCAGACGCTGCTTCATGCGGCGCTCATTCGCCATTTGCTTGGCAACTGTAACCTCAGCTTGGTGAATCTCAGATTCCATATCACGCAGGTACTGATTCAGCATCACTACCGGATCTTCCATTTTGTCCAACATCTCATTAAGTGACGCCTTCGTCATATCCTTCATCCGTTTGAAAATACCCATATTATAAATCTCCCTTCTCGTATCTAGCTAGTTTGCTGCGAAGCTCTTCAATTTCCTTGCGTAAAGCCTTCTTCTCCAAGTCATCCATCATAGAGTCGAAGGTTGACGGTGATTCCGGCTGCGACTGTCCTCCGCCGTAGGAGTTAGTCCAGTTCCCCTGAGGCGGGTTCTTGTAAGGTCCGCCATGGGCTCCTTCGCCGAAGCCAGCTGTATGGTGGCCATAGCCGCCAGGTCCTGGACCATAGCTAGTCGTTCCATACCCTCCAGGTCCTGGTCCGAATCCTGGATAGGACGGTTCCTTCGGTACGACGAAGCCTGCGATAATATAGATAACGATGACCGTTCCGCTAGTGAAGACCGCTGCTACAACAAGTAGAATTCTAAGCAGTGTAGCGTCTACGTTCAGCATCTGTGATAGACCGCCGCATAGACCGAAGAGCTTCTTATCTCTCGTTGACCGATACAGTTTCCTCAAGATGACCAGCCCTCCTTCTCAAGCTTCTTCTTCAGCTGTGCCAGCTCACGCTCAACCACTGATTGAACAGATTGACCAACCTCGGAGTAGATCTCCTTGCCCAGCCTGCGAATGTCATGCAGACTCTTCGCTTCATGCTCCATATCGCTAATCCGATCCTCTAACCGTCTGAAGATCGCACCAGGCTGTGCGCCCTGCTCACCGCCAGCATAGCGGCTGTTCATTCGCTGCTGAAGCCTCAGGGACTCCATCCGAGCAGCATAATATTCACGTTTATCGTAGACGGTCTGATATTCGCTGCGCATCTGACGCAGCTGCTCTTCCAGGTCAAGTGTATTCTGCTTGCTCTGCTCATACAGGTCACGATACTGTGCGGAACGCTCCTCACAGCTCGCCTTCTCATGAAGGGCAATTCGGGCCAGGTTCTCTTCGCCCGCCTTCAGTGCGGTCATTGCTTGCTGCTCACGGCGCTCGCGCTGCTGCTCAGCCTGCAGCCATTGCACCTTCAGATGGTTGCTGTGACCGGAGTATTGCTGATAGAGGCGTTCCGCCTCTATAATATCTTCTCTAGTAGACCATAGGAACTGATCAATCAATCGAACGGGATCCTCTGACTTCTCCAGCCGCTCATTCAAGGTAGCAACTGTCAGATCACGTACGCGTCGCATAATGCTCATTCCATTTACCCTCCTATCTAATCTGCTTCGTTTAGAACGTCTGTCTCTTGCTTCTCTTGAACAGGCTCACACCCCATACAATCAATCCAACCGCAGCTGCGAACATAATCAGACCGGACAGCTTGCCAAGAACGATTAATCCGCCTACCGCCATCAGTACTCCGCCAATCAACTTGCTGTTATTCTTCCAGCCTATGAAGCCAAGCCCAATTAAGATGAACGGGAACAGGAACCCAATAATGGAGCCTAAGTGAATCCCTAAGAAGTTAAGTACAATTAATCCGCCAATGACTACTGCTATGACGCCAAGCGCTTTTTTACCATCCACCACTCATCACCGCCTTTCTTTCGTTTAAGTAGGTTAATTTATCGCCTGCAGGCGTTGTCTCCTGCTTATGTCTTTATTCTAGGATGTTTTCCCTCTTTATAAAACAGACCTACGGCGGTTTATAGCCTAGACCTTGGTCGGGCCCCCTTATTAGACCTGCGTTCTCGCAGCCTATAGCAAAAAGGGCGATTCACGCTATGTTAGCCGTAAATCACCCTAAAATAAAAAAAAGACTGTATCCTATACAATCATCATTGGTTACTATGTTGTGAGAAAATGGTGCCGGCGAGAGGACTCGAACCTCCACGGTTTCCCTCACGATTTTGAGTCGCGCGCGTCTGCCATTCCGCCACGCCGGCGTTGTGAATCGCTGCAAAAAAATAATGGCGTGCCCTAAGAGATTCGAACTCCTGACCTTTTGATTCGTAGTCAAACGCTCTATCCAGCTGAGCTAAGGGCACACGCTAATATTTTTGTGGAGGCGCCACCCAGATTCGAACTGGGGATAAAGCTTTTGCAGAGCTTTGCCTTACCACTTGGCTATGGCGCCAATGAAGATGGAGCGGAAGACGGGAATCGAACCCGCGACCCTCGCCTTGGCAAGGCGATGCTCTACCGCTGAGCCACTTCCGCATAAAAATGGCTGGGGATTCAGGGATCGAACCTGAGAATGACGGAGTCAAAGTCCGTTGCCTTACCGCTTGGCTAATCCCCAACAACTTTATAAGTTATTCATTTTTCAGAACAATAATGGGGCGATCGAGGGGACTTGAACCCCCGAATGCCGGAGCCACAGACCGGTGCGTTAACCTCTTCGCCACGACCGCCATATTGATGTTCTCATTGGCAGGGGCAGCAGGAATTGAACCCACACTAACGGTTTTGGAGACCGCTGTTCTACCTTTAAACTATGCCCCTAAGGTAAAAAACTGGTGGAGGATGATGGATTCGAACCACCGAACTCGTAGAGAACAGATTTACAGTCTGCCGCGTTTAGCCACTTCGCTAATCCTCCATGTGGTGCCGTCGAGAGGACTTGAACCCCCAACCTACTGATTACAAGTCAGTTGCTCTACCAGTTGAGCTACAACGGCATATTCAATTATTGCTTGTACTCTTGAATGGTGGCTCGGGACGGAATCGAACCGCCGACACGAGGATTTTCAGTCCTCTGCTCTACCATCTGAGCTACCGAGCCTTAACCATAAGTGGCGGAGCTGACGGGATTCGAACCCGCGGTCTCCTGCGTGACAGGCAGGCATGTTAGGCCACTACACCACAGCTCCACATTTGGTTACTCGGAGTTCTCCGAAGGTAAAGTTGGTTGCGGGGGCAGGATTTGAACCTGCGGCCTTCGGGTTATGAGCCCGACGAGCTACCGGGCTGCTCCACCCCGCGTCAATGTGAATCATATGGTGGACGCTGACGGGATCGAACCGCCGACCCTCTGCTTGTAAGGCAGATGCTCTCCCAGCTGAGCTAAGCGTCCATGTTTTAAAGGTTTTTTCTTTGAGCGACTTTTATATCATAACATGTTTCTCTATGATAATGCAAGTCTTTTTTTAATTTCTTTTCAATTTCTTTGTGAAAAGAAATGGTGACCCGTAGGGGACTCGAACCCCTGTTACCTCCGTGAAAGGGAGGTGTCTTAACCACTTGACCAACGGGCCTTAACTTAAGTAGTGCAGTAAGCTCATACACATGATGAAGTAATTATGGCAGAGAGGAAGGGATTCGAACCCTCGAGACCCGGTTAGAGCCTACACGATTTCCAATCGTGCTCCTTCGACCACTCGGACACCTCTCTATATGTGGCTCCCCGAACAGGACTCGAACCTGTGACAACTCGATTAACAGTCGAGTGCTCTACCAACTGAGCTATCAGGGAACAATGTGTATGGATACATTCAAGGTATTGTACCCTGAAAACTGGATGCGAAAGGATGAGTGCTGAAGTCATCTTGAATCTTACATAGTAGGATAAGCCCTCGACCGATTAGTATTCGTCAGCTGCATGCATTGCTGCACTTCCA
>NZ_JBHSHW010000004.1:0-27704 GCF_042653305.1 Paenibacillus sp. GCM10023252 | reverse complement strand
AGGCGATAGGAGGGTTTAACGAGGATTCTCCTCGTTAATTCCCCAAGAAGCTAGCTAGTTGGAGGAGTGGAGACACTTTAGCACGGATTATCCGTGTTAAGTCGGTCTGGCGGTAGGCGATAGGAGGGTTTAACGAGGATTCTCCTCGTTAATTCCCCAAGAAGCTAGTTGGTTGGAGGAGCGGAGACACTTTAGCACGGATTATCCGTGTTAAGTCGGTCTGGCGGTAGGCGATAGGAGGGTTTAATGAGGATTCTCCTCGTTAATTCCCCAAGAAGCTAGCTAGTTGGAGGAGCGGAGACACTTTAGCACGGATTATCCGTGTTAAGTCGGTCTTGTCGTAGTCGATAGGAGGGTTTAACGAGGATTCTCCTCGTTAATTCCCCAAGAAGCTAGCTAGTTGGAGGAGCGGAGACACTTTAGCACGGATTATCCGTATTAAGTCGGTCTGGCGGTAGGCGATAGGAGGGTTTAACGAGGATTTTCCTCGTTAAGTGCCGCGCCCCGCGCTGCCGCGCCCCGCGCCCCGCGCTGCCGCGCCCCGCGCTGCCGCGCCCGGGCCGGCGGCGCCTAAGCCCCGCCGCCGATGCCGTCCTCGAGCAGCGGCTCCACCGGCTCCGCCGGTGCCGGCGCTGGCGACGGCGTCGCGCCTGGCGCTGCAGTGCCCGAGCCGACCTCGACGACGGTCGGCTGCGCCTTGTACGTGTCGCGGGATACCCGCTCACGCTTCACCTTCACACCGTCCCGCACGAGGGTGCGGTAGGTCTCCACCACATACCCGGCCTTGCCTTGCTCGGCCACCCGCTTCTGCCCCGCGGGCAGCGCCCCGCTCGCGACCTCCTTCACTGACGGCTCAATCGTCTTCACCGTCACAGACTCCACCTCGTACGCCTCATTCTTCGGCATCGTGCCGAACAGCTTCACCGTCAGCTTCCCGCCGCTGACGACGGTCCTAACGATCAAGTGCTTCCCTGTCGAGTTCCGCCAGCGGAAGTTGATCGCGCCGCTCGCGAACGTCGCATCCTGCCCCTTGGGCAGATACGCCACCGGCAGCGAGTGATTGCGCCGCTCTACAATATCGAGCCCAGCAAGCAGCACCGCATTGTACAGCGTGCTCGACACCTGGCAGATGCCGCCTCCGACGCCAGGCACCAGCTTGCCGTTCAGGATGACCGGCGCTTCCCGATAGCCGTACTCTTCCTCCGTCATCCGGACGAGCTTCCCATAGTCGAACACCTCATCCGGAGCGAGATGCCAGTCGTTCAGCATCCTCGCCGTGGAGCTCACATTATAGGCGCGCCCTGCCGCGCTCGAGGAGAAGTCAGTCGTGAACTCCGTAATCTTCCGCTCGATGCCCTCCGCCTTCAGCCGCTCCAGCGTCACTTCCGGCGATACCAGCTTCACTGGAAGCTCCGTCTCGAGGCTCGGATCCACATCCAATCCGTCCCCGCGCGCCTCCAGGACCGCCCACTTCTGCACCGCAGCGAACAATCCCCCCGTATCGATCCGATAGGCATCCGTATGCTTCATATACACTACCTTATCCTCATCCGTAATCGTCCGAGTGGCATTCTCCGGCTCGTTCAGATCAATCCAGCCCCATTGCTTCTTCACAGCGGCATCGAATACCGAACGATCCCAGCTCTGCACAGAGAGATACTCCCTCGGAGACAGCTCGTACCGGTACTTAGCGCGCTCCCATAATCCGCCCAATCTCAGCTGCACCAGCGCATCACGCACCTCGTCCAGCTGCACGGCATAGCCCAGCTCCTGCACTGCCCAGCCATGCTCCTCGCCCGCCGCATTCTGCACCTTCACAAGCACCTGACGTGCCAGCAGCGCCTTCTCGTACTGATCAACGACGCCAAGAGCCTCGTCAATCTTCATCTCTCCGAGCGCAATGCCGTCCACACTAACCTCCCCAGGAACATTGTCCTGCGTCGCATAGATCCAGAGCAGCCCCCAGCCGGTCGAGGCAATCAGCAGGAGGGAGAACACAACAATAAGCACAACATGCAGACGCTTCAATGGAATGACCACCTTTCCCCGAAGGATTCAACGTCCTACATGTATATGCAACAGCTTGCTCCTCTACGCCACCGATGTCATTCGTCATTTCTCGTACGAACCAATTGTCGGATCATGTCGTCGCACCACCCCTTTTTCACCCGCAACTCCCCATGAGAATTGTGAAAAATGCAGAATTCCTCCCCTTTATGGAGGAAATCATGCCCATCGTGTCGAACATGTAAAGCTGACTATTAACAGGATGTGATAATGTGATAGAAATGCAAGATATTTGGAAGACGTACACCGACGGAACTCACGCCTTAAGCGGGGTGTCTGTTCGCATAGATCGCAATGAATTTGTCTATCTCGTAGGACCATCAGGAGCGGGCAAGTCGACGTTCATGAAGCTGATCTACCGGGAGGAAGTGCCGACCAAGGGGCAGATATCCGTGAACGGATTCAATATTGGCAAGCTGAAGGCGCACAAGATTCCTTATGTGAGGCGGAATATCGGGGTTATTTTCCAAGACTTCAGACTGCTTCCCAAGCTCACCGTGTTCGAAAATGTCGCCTTCGCGATGGAAGTCATCGAGGCGCCCAAGCGGGTCATCAAGAAGCGGACGATGGAGGTGCTTGACCTCGTCGGACTGAAGAGCAAGCACGCCTCCTATCCGGCTCAGCTGTCCGGGGGCGAGCAGCAGCGGGTGTCGATTGCCCGTGCGATCGTGAACAACCCGGCCGTCATCGTGGCGGATGAGCCGACCGGTAACCTGGATCCGGAGACGTCATGGGGCATTATGAATCTGCTCGAGGAGATCAACTTCCGCGGCTCGACCATCGTGATGGCAACTCATAACCGGGAGATCGTCAACTCCATGCGCAAGCGCGTCATCGCGATAGAGAACGGCAATATCGTGCGTGACCAGGCAAGAGGGGAGTACGGCTATGAAGCTTAGAACGATATCGCGCCATATTCGCGAAGGCCTTCGCAATATTATTCGGAACGGCTGGATGTCCTTCGCGTCGATGAGCTCGATCTTCATCTCCCTGTTCATTCTTGGCGTGTTCCTGCTGCTTGCTATTAATGTGAACAATCTGGCTTCCCAGGTGGAGAGCAAGGTTGAGATTAAGGTGTATCTGCAGCTCGATGTAGAGGAAGCGAAGATGAATGAGCTGAAGAATCAGATTGGCAATATGCCTGAAGTAGCCGAGATTATACTGGTGACGAAGGAAGAAGCGCTGAGGAACCTGCAGGAATCGCTCGGCAAGGACGGCGAGATGCTGCTCGAGGACTATAAGGATGACAATCCGCTCCCATTCACCTATACCGTTCGTGTCTATGATCCGGTAACAGTGGGTGATGTTGCGAAGAAGATAGAAGAGATTAATCTGGCAGACCCGGCTCAGCCCATCTCTAAGGTGAGATACGGACAAGGACCGGTAGAGGTCATGTTCAAGATAACCGACATTATGAGGAACGTAGGACTCGTCATGGTTGCTGGACTTGCCGTGACGGCGATGTTCCTCATCTCCAACACGATTAAGATGACCATTATCGCCAGACGGCGCGAGATTGGCATTATGAAGCTGGTTGGCGCGACGAACTCGTTTATTCGGTGGCCTTTTTTCATAGAGGGTGCGCTCATTGGGCTGTTAAGCTCGTTGTTCACGGTTGCGGTTATCCTGTTCGGTTACGATCAGCTCGTGCAGCTCACACAGGCAAGGCTTGCTCTCATCCTGAAGCTGGTCAGCGTCAAGGAAGCCGGGCTGCTCGTTGGTTCCCTGCTCATCGCGCTCGGCACGCTCATCGGCATATGGGGAAGCACGTTATCAATTCGCAAATACTTGAAGGTGTAGGTGATGGGTAAGGTGAAGAAGGCGGTACTTGCTCTTGCTATGGTTGTGCTTGCTGTATTCGTGCTTCATCCGGTCAGCGGAGAGGCGGCGTCCTCGCTGCAGCAGATTAACAAGGAGCTTAAGAACGTTCGCGATCAGATGAATCAGGCTAAGCATGATGCGAGCGATGCGGAGAAGAAGTCAGAGGAGATCGTCGTTCAGAAGCAGGCGGCGGCTGAAGATATTAAGAAGATTATGGCCGAGGTCAATCAAGTCGGCGAAGAGATGAACAAGGTGCAGCAAGAGGTGAAGAAGACGGAGAAGAAGCTGCTGCAGACCGGCCAAGAGCTGGAGGATGCGCAGAAGCGGATTGAGTCGAGGGATCAAGTGATGCAGGACCGTATTCGGCTCATGTACACGAATGGGTTCGTCTCCTATATGGATGTGCTGCTAAGCGCGAACAGCTTCTCAGACTTCCTCGATCGCTTCGATTCGCTGCAGTCTATTCTGAATCAGGATCATGAGATACTGGAGCAGCATAGGAAGGACAAGGAGACGGTCGTTCAGAAGCAGGCAGAGGTTACCTCGCAGCTGACGGATGTGAAGAAGATGTACAAGAAGCTGCAGCAGAGTCAGGACGCTCTCGAAGCGAAGGAGAAGCAGAAGGAAGCGATGATCGCCAGCTACGATAAGGAGATGGAAGAGCTCGAGGAGATCAGCGAAGAGCAGGAGCAGCTGCTCGTCGACCTGGCGAAGAAGGTATCCAAGCTGGAGCGGGAGAAGAATCGCTTCAAGAACTATTACACCGGCGGCGGGAAGCTGGGCATTCCGATTAAGGGCAAGTACCGTGTCAGCTCGAGCTTCGGTATGCGGACGAATCCGGTAAGCGGGAAGTATAAGCTGCATGCGGGGATGGACTTTGCCGCTCCGCAAGGGACAACCATCGTTGCCGCGGAAGCGGGTGTCGTGCTCGTCTCGGGTTGGAATTCAGGCTATGGCAATGTCGTCATCATTGACCACGGGAACGGAATGTGGACGCTGTACGGTCATATTCGCAACGGCGGCCTGGAGGTATCCGAAGGAGAGACGGTGAAGCGCGGCCAGAAGATTGCTGAAGTAGGAAGCACAGGCAACTCGACAGGACCGCATCTGCACTTCGAAGTAAGGAAGAATGAGACGCCGGTTAATCCGAGCGGCTACCTGAAGTAGACGGACTGGACATTATAGGATAATCATTTATCCATCATAGGAGATAAGAGGCAGCCGCGTGGCTGCCCTTATTTTTATGGTCGTTGTCCTCGCAGTGAGACAACCTCCGTAAATAATTGGCAACCGCTTGTCATATACTAGGACGGTTAACTTTTGGGAACAACCTTGAAGAATGGTGGTGCAGCGCATGGTGATGAAGGGACGAACGGTCCTCGCGCTTCTCTTAATGACGATGATTGCTTCGGTGCTCGTCACATTGACATTAGCTGATCTGTTCATCATGCCCGGCGGCAAGGCAGGGGGCGCGCGTGCTTCGCTCTCGGCTCTTGCCGATGGTGCAGGTGAAGGAGGCGGTCTTGCGAAGGAAGAAGAGAAGAAGCTGGATGCCGTCATGGATCTCATTGAGACGAAGTTCTTCCGCGAGGTAGACCGGGAGGGAGTGGTCGACGGTGCGATTAGCGGAATGCTGGCTTCACTCGATGATCCTTATTCCGTCTATATGGAAGGCGATACGGCGGAGCACTTCTCCCAGTCCATTGAAGGCTCCTTCACCGGCATCGGTGCGGAAGTAACGATGGAGGATGGCAAGGTGGTCATCGTCTCGGCGATTAAGGGATCTCCGGCTGAGCGTGCAGGACTGCTGGCCAAGGATGTGGTTGTCTCCGTTAACGGGACGCCGCTGGCAGGACTTAGCTTGAACGAAGCGGTTGGCAAGATTCGCGGTCCGAAGGGGACGAAGGCGAAGCTGCAGATTGTGAGAGGCAGCGCCGCACAGCCGATTCAGCTGCTCGTGGTCCGCGACGATATCGACGTCGAGACCGTCTATGCCAAGCTTCGGGAAGACGGCGTGGGCGTCATCGAGATCAGGCAGTTCTCCCTCCATACGGCGGAGAGGTTCAAGGAAGAGCTGGCGAAGCTGGAGAAGGAAGGGATGAAGGGTCTCGTCCTCGATGTGCGGAATGATCCGGGCGGCATACTGCCGGTTGTAATTGAGATTTCGCAGCATTTTGTACCGAAGGGGAAGAAGATTGTTCAGGTCGAGGATCGCGAAGGGAACCGGGAAGAGACGCGGTCGCAAGGGGGCGGCAAGCCTTATCCGCTGGCCGTGCTAATTAACAAGGGAAGCGCGAGCGCATCAGAGATTCTGGCGGGTGCTCTGCAAGAGTCGGCTGGAGCGGTGCTGATCGGGGAGAATTCCTTCGGCAAGGGCACGGTGCAGGTCAGCTACAACAAGACACTTGGGGACGGCAGCCTGGTGAAGATGACCATAGCCAAGTGGCTCACCCCAGCCGGCAACTGGATTCATGAGAAGGGCATCAAGCCGAATATCGCGGTTCCTCCTAGTCCGCTCTACACAGTCGCGAGGCTGTCGATGGAGAAGGAGCTGAAGCAGGACATGCTTGGCGACCAGGTGAAGAGTCTGCAGACGATGCTCGCCGGACTCGGCTACAAGCCGGGCCGGACGGACGGTTACTTCAGCGCCGCAACGGTGGAAGCGGTGGGGGCGTTCCAGCAGGAGCATGGGCTGCCGGCAACAGGTTCGGTGGATCGCAAGACGGGTGAAGCGATTGAGAAGGCTGTCGTGAAGTGGCTGCAGGATGACCGCAATGATGTTCAGCTTCGGAAGGCGATTGACGAGATCAGCAGGAAAATTTAGAGTTTTGTCGAATACGTAGAAGGTTGACTCTGTTTTGAGCAGGGTCAACCTTTTATTTTGGGAAGATGAGTGTGAGGTTCCTGTCCTTGGCGGCGGAGAAGCTTGAAGATGAATGAATG
This sequence comes from Paenibacillus sp. GCM10023252, assembly GCF_042653305.1. Taxonomy (NCBI): domain Bacteria; kingdom Bacillati; phylum Bacillota; class Bacilli; order Caryophanales; family Paenibacillaceae; genus Paenibacillus; species Paenibacillus sp. GCM10023252. The sequence goes on along the minus strand of NZ_JBHSHW010000004.1, from coordinate 20,873 downwards.
ACATGGGAGTGGATGACTTGGAAGCTGGACTTGAACTGCTCCGCATGGCGGGCCATGCGGCATTAGGACTGTTAGCACAACCCTTCTATTATATAGCGGTATTGTTCATTATATTGCAGTATACGCGGCAGACACGTCTCGAGAGGCAGCTGTTCCACGTAAGGCTTCACATCTGGCCGAGGCTGCTCGTGCGCACACTGATTGCTGGACTTGCTGTCGGAGTGTTCTTAAGCGTGGCGGGGATCTTCCTCGGCTCTGCCTTGAGCGGGTCGGCGGTCATCTGGCTATGGTCGACAGCAGCGGTGCTCATGCTGCTGCGCATCCGTTATCTCTGCTTCGCTTACAGCGCAGGGCTGCTGGGGCTCATGCAATGGGGCTTCGGCTTCACGAGCTTGGCGGAGCGGGGGGACTGGCTGGGAAGGCTGTTCGCATCTCTGGATGGGCTTGACGTTGCAGGGCTGCTGATGCTCGTCGCTGTCCTCCATCTCGCTGAGGCGCTGCTCGTGGCTAGGCAGGGGGACAAGCTGGCGACTCCGCTGTTCCTCGAGGGCAAGCGCGGCAAGTTGGTTGGCGGCTACATGCTGCAGGGCTTCTGGCCTGTGCCGCTCCTGATGCTTGTACCTATGGAAGGCGGCAGCACGGCTGCGCTTCCTTGGACGCCGCTCTTCGGCCCCGATTGGTCGCAGGGCTGGTCAATCATCGCTCTGCCGATGATTATTGGGTTCAGCGAGCTGACTCGCTCGATGCTGCCGAAGGATAAGGCTCGGCATGCCGCGAAGGGGCTGGTTGTGTACAGCGTGATCCTGGCTGGCGCGGCTCTGCTTGCTTGGTGGCAGCCGGTGCTGCTGCCGGCTGCGGCTGTTGTAGCCCTCATGCTGCATGAGGGGATGGTATGGCTCAGCATGCGCAAGGAAGCGCAGAGCACTCCATTCTATGTGAATGATGAGCGGGGCCTGCGCATCCTCGGCATCGTTCCCGGCACGCCGGCAGAGGCGATGGGCCTTGTGCCTGGAGAGATTATGCACAAGGTGAACGGGCAGAAGGTTCGCAGCAAGGAGAGCCTGCATGATGCGCTTCAAGTGAACTCGGCGTTCTCTAAGCTCGAGGTCTACAACCTTGAGGGGCAGCTGAAGTTCGTGTCGCGCGCTCGTTATGCAGGCGAGCACCACCAGCTCGGCGTCATCCTGTCCCCGGACGAGCAGGCGAACTACTATGCGGTATCCGGACACGCGTCACTGTTCTCCCTGCTCCGCGCCTCCCGCACCTCCAACCGCCGCGGCGGCGGCCCGGGCGCTCCTACGGTTGGCGGGTGAACCGCCAGCTGAGCGAAGCGACTCGCCGCGCGGCCAGCGGAGCGGCTCGGGGAGCGCAATAGCGCCAGAATCTGGCGCTGCAGGCTCGCGAAGCGGCTCGCTGAGCGCAATAGCGCCAAAATCTGGCGCTGCAGGCTCGCGAAGCGGCTCGCCGAGCGCAATAGCGCCAGATTCTGGCGCTGCAAGCGCGCGAAGCGGCTCGCCGAGCGCAATAGCGCCAGATTCTGGCGCTGCAGCGTTCAGGGGAGGTTAGTTTTGAGCTATAGCATCACATTGTGATGCTGCAGCGTCCTGGAGAGGTTAGTTTTGAGCTATAGAATCACAATATGATGCTGCAGCGTTCAGGGGAGGTTAGTTTTGGGCTATAGCATCACAATATGATGCTGCAGCGTCCTGGAGAGGTTAGTTTTGGGCTATAGCATCACAATGTGATGCTGCAGCGTCCTGGGGAGGTTAGTTTTGAGCTATAGCATCACAATGTGATGCTGCAGCCATCCGAAGTGGCCAGCCCAGCGCAATAGCATCATAATGCGATGCTGCATCGCGCGAAGCGAACCACCCTACCCGCCCAACGAACCCAGCTCGTTAGCCTACAACCCCCCAAAAAAGACCGTCCCGTGGTTCAACCACAGGACGGTCTATTATTTTCAACCAGTCGTCTACTTCCCACCCGCCGCTCGCAGCACCGTAATCTCCACCCGACGATTCTTCTGCCGCCCGGCTTCCGTCGTATTCGGCTCAACCGGCCGCGTGTCTCCGTATCCGGCGATCTCGAACTGGCTCGGAGCCAGCTTCGACGTATCAATGAAGTACCTCAGCACCGACAACGATCGCGCCGCCGACAGTCCCCAATTATCTCGGAACTCGCCGCCTGGCGGAATCGGCAGGTTATCCGTATGCCCCTCAATACTTATCGTGTGCCCGATATCCTTGAACAGGGAGGAGAGCTTCACCAGTATCGGCTCAGCCTCCGTCTTCAAGTCCGCCCGCCCAAGGTCAAAGAGGAACCTGTCGCTCAGCCGAATCGTCACACCTCTTGGCCGATCATCAACGAACACCTGCTTCTCCAGACCGTGCTCACCTATGTAGCTCTGAATGAACTTCAACAAATGCTGCAGCTCCTGCTCCTGCTGATGTTCACGAGACAGGGCAGCGGCTGCATGCTCCTTATTCCCATCCACGCCTTGACCCGAAGCTGCATCCAGCTCCTTCTTCCCATCCTCATCCGCACCAGCCTCCGGAGCCTTCGCCGAGTCCTGAGCCCCCAGCACACCAGAGCCCTGCTCCAGCACGGAATCCGCTTGGCGGAATTCGAATTGAAGAGACTGAGCGAGTACATCATACTTCTTCACATCAAGCTGGCTCATCGCATACAGCACGACGAAGAAGATCATGAGCAGGGTTATCAGATCCGCATACGTAATGAGCCAGCGTTCATGGTTATCGGCTGACACCGTCTTCGCCCGCCTCGTTCTACGTCGCACGTTCAGCCACCTTCTTCACTCTAGCCGCACGCCCAGCACGCTCACCATCTGCACCACTCGACGCTGCGGCATCCCCATCATCCAGCAAGATGAAGGCGGACAGCTTTTTGCGAATGACCTGGGGGCTCTCGCCGGCCTGAATGGCTAGTATGCCAATCATCATCAGCTCCATCGTCTGCACCTCGTCCTTCACCCTAGCCTTAATCTTGGAAGCAAGAGGGAGGTAGATGAGGTTCGCGCTGACTACTCCGTACAAGGTTGCCGTGAACGCGATCGCAATGGAATGCCCAAGCGAGCCCGGGTCAGCGAGGTTGCTCAGCACCTTAATCAGCCCCATGACGGTTCCAATGATACCCATAGTAGGAGCATACCCCCCAGCCGCTTCGAAAATCCTCGCATGACCCCCATACTTCCCCTCGACCGCATCCATCTCCAGCTCCATAATCTCACGTGTCAGCTCAGGATCAGTGCCGTCCACGACCATCATCAGACCTTCCTTCAGGAACCGGTTATCCTGCTCGCCGGCCTCCTTCTCCAGTGCCAGCACCCCGCCACGCCTTGCGATGGTGGAGAAGTCTACAAGCTTCTCGATAATCTCTCTTGAATGGGATTCTTCTTTGCTGAAGGCATACTTGATGGCGCTTGGTATTTTTTTCAACCTGGAGTAAGGGAAGCTGACCGCAACGGCTGCGAAGGTACCTCCGAACACGATGAGAATGGCTGTTTTCTCATACAAGCCTGACAGCTCTCCGCCCTCCCATAGAAATCCGCCAATGAGCGCGAGCAAGCCTGCTAGTATGCCAATAATCGTGATAATGTCCATTTCTGTCCGCTCCTGCTTTCCTTGTCACCCAGCATTTTACCGTTTTTTTATCCCCTTCCATCATTGCAACAGGGTTGACAAAACGTTATAATATGACGGGAACACATATTCTTATCTAATTTCAAGCCACACCCTATTTTATCGGGAGATTTGGGCATACCTGTGAATAGGTCTTTATTCATATACAGATTAGTCAAATACAGAATAGATGAACGTTAGAAGAACGATAGAAGATGAAGTGAGGTGGATGTTAAGCATGGAAGAATTGAAGATGATGGACCGGCCATTCGAATTGAAGTCACCCTATACGCCGCAAGGCGATCAGCCGGCTGCGATTAAGGAGTTAGTTCAAGGTCTTAAGGAGGGTAAGCGGCATCAGACGCTGCTGGGGGCGACGGGGACAGGGAAGACCTACACCGTTGCCAATGTCATTGCGCAGGTCAATCGACCAACCCTGGTCATTGCGCACAATAAGACGCTGGCAGCTCAGCTGTGCAGCGAGTTCAAGGAGTTTTTCCCCGATAATGCTGTGGAATACTTCGTCAGTTATTATGATTACTATCAGCCGGAAGCTTACATCCCTTCAACCGATACGTTCATCGAGAAGGATTCCTCCATCAACGACGAGATCGATAAGCTCCGTCACTCCGCTACCAGTGCCTTGTTCGAGAGACGAGATGTCATTATTGTTGCGAGTGTATCCTGTATATACGGTCTCGGCTCGCCGTCCGAGTATAGCAGCCTTGTGCTGTCGCTTAGAGTCGGCATGGAGAAGTCGCGCGATGCGATCCTTCATAAGCTAGTCGACATTCAATATCAACGCAATGACATTGCGTTCACCCGGGGTACGTTCCGCGTGCGCGGTGACAGCATCGAGATCTTCCCTGTAGCCAACAACGAGCGGGCGATTCGAATCGAGCTGTTCGGTGATGAGATTGAGCGAATTACCGAGATTGAAGTCGTAACCGGCGAGATTGTCGGTCAGCGCGACCACGTCTCCATCTTCCCGGCGTCTCACTTCGTGACCCATGAAGACAAGATGAAGATTGCTATCGTTAATATTGAGAGAGAATTGGAAGAGCGGCTAGCCGAGCTGCGCGACAATGGCAAGCTGCTGGAGGCACAGCGTCTCGAGCAGCGGACTCGCTATGATATCGAGATGATGCAGGAGATGGGCTTCTGCTCCGGCATTGAGAACTATTCTGGTCCGCTAACCTTCCGCGAGCGGGGGTCAACTCCTTATACGCTGCTTGATTTCTTCCCGGACGACATGCTGGTCGTCATTGACGAGTCGCACGTATCGCTTCCGCAGATTCGGGCTATGTTCAACGGTGACCGTGCGCGGAAGGAGATGCTCGTCAACCATGGCTTCCGGCTCCCATCTGCGATGGACAACCGGCCGCTTCGCTTCGAGGAGTTCGAGGCGAAGACGAATCAGCTCGTCTATGTATCGGCTACCCCAGGCCCGTTCGAGTTGGAAAATTGCCCAGTCATGACGCAGCAAATCATCCGCCCAACTGGTCTTATTGATCCTATTATCGAGCTTCGTCCGACCAAGGGCCAGATCGATGATCTGCTCGGTGAGATTCGTGACCGCATTACGAAGGACGAGCGTGTCCTCGTCACGACGCTGACGAAGAAGATGGCTGAGGACTTAACGGATTATATGAAGGAAGTCGGAATTAAGGTTCGTTATCTCCACTCCGACATTAAGACGCTGGAGCGGATGGCTATTCTCCGTGATCTCCGACTAGGCGCCTTCCATGTCCTCGTTGGCATTAACTTGCTGCGGGAAGGTCTTGACTTACCCGAAGTGTCTCTGGTAGCCATACTAGATGCCGACAAGGAGGGCTTCCTGCGTTCTGACCGTTCCCTCATCCAGACGATTGGTCGTGCAGCGCGTAACAGCGAGGGCCGTGTCATCATGTATGGAGACAAGGTAACGGACTCTATGGACCGGGCGATGAAGGAGACGGAGCGCCGTCGCACCATTCAGCTCGCCTACAACGAGAAGCATGGTATTACTCCTCAGACGATTCGGAAGAGAATTCACGAAGTCATCGAGGCCACGAAGGTGGCCGAGGAGAAGGCAGACTATCTAACCGGCGTGGGCGCATCCAAGATGACCAAGAAGGACCGCCAGTCGCTCATCACCCGCCTAGAGGCAGAGATGAAGGACGCAGCCAAGAACCTCCAATTCGAACGCGCCGCCGAGCTCCGCGACGCCTTGCTGGAGCTCCGCTCAGAGTGAGAGAATCGACCCTCCTAAGTCCTCCCTCCAGGGAGGATTCCAAAGGGTTCCACCCTCTGGACACCGGAATTGGCGTTGGCGGCACGACATGAGCACCGTGCACTTGTCGTGCTCCCAGCCGCTTTCGTCCCTCTGGGACACGCTTTACCTAAGGCGTAAGAACTGTCGGGATGTAGAAGGGTATTAGCAAGCAAAGCTTGTCCTGCTGGGGACAACAGTATTTGGTTGCAGAGTTCAAGCATGTCCCGTAAGGACATCAAGGGCAACGACGTATAGCGTGTCCCGCAGGGACGTAAGCGACTCCCCGCACGACGCCGTGCATCAAGCGCAAGTCGTGTCTCCCACGCTAGTTCCGGTGTCCAGAGGGCGGGCCCTTTGGAATCCTCCCTGGCAGGGAGGACTTAGGAGGGTCGAAAGGGTTTGAGGGTCGATAAAGATTTGAATGTCGAAATTTTAGATTTTAAGATAATTTTCATATAAAAAGGGAGTCTCAGAGGGCAAAGCCCTCTGATGTTCCACATAGGGAACCAAGGAGGGTTACAATTGGCTAGTGATAGGATTGTCGTAAAAGGCGCAAGAGCCCATAATCTAAAAAATGTCGACGTCACCATTCCGCGTGACAAATTCGTCGTGCTTACCGGGCTTAGCGGCTCCGGCAAGTCGTCGCTTGCCTTCGATACGATCTATGCTGAAGGGCAACGTCGGTACGTCGAGTCCTTGTCCGCTTATGCCCGTCAATTCTTAGGGCAGATGGAGAAGCCGGATGTCGACTCTATTGAAGGACTGTCTCCAGCGATCTCGATCGACCAGAAGACAACGAGCCGGAATCCCCGGTCAACGGTAGGAACCGTTACAGAGATCTATGATTACTTGAGGCTGCTGTTCGCGCGTGTGGGCAAGCCGCATTGTCCAGAGCATGGCATTCAGATTACGTCCCAGACGGTCGAGCAGATGGTCGACCGCATCATGGAATACCCGGAGCGCACGAAGCTCCAGATTCTAGCTCCGCTTATTGCCGGACGGAAGGGCGAGCATACGAAGCTGCTGGCCGATATTCAGAAGCAAGGCTTCGTCCGGGTGAGAGTGAATGGAGAACTACGAGATCTGAGCGAGAAGATTGAGCTGGAGAAGAACAAGAAGCATTCCATCGAGGTTGTCGTAGACCGTATAGTCGTGAAGGATGACATTCATACGAGGCTTGCAGATTCCTTGGAGACCGCGCTGAAGCTGTCCGATGGCAAGGTGCTCGTTGACGTGATGGAGAAGGAAGAGCTGCTCTTCAGCTCCAACCTGGCATGTCCGGAATGCGGCTTCTCCATTGACGAGCTTGCGCCAAGAATGTTCTCCTTCAACAGCCCTTACGGGGCTTGTCCCGAGTGTGACGGCTTAGGGGCGAAGATGATTGTTGACCCGGAGCTGCTCGTGCCCGATGCCAGCAAGTCTATTAACCAAGGCGCCTTCGAGGCGTGGGCGGGCAGTACGTCCAACTACTACCCCCAGTTCCTTGGAGCGGTATGCGACCACTATGGAATCGACCAAGAGGCTTCCGTGTCCAGCTTAACCCCGGAGCAGATGAAGAAGCTCCTCTATGGAACAGGCGGCGAACGTGTCCGCTTCTTATACGAGAATGACTTCGGCCATCGCAAGGAAGCTTATGTTCCATTCGAGGGTATCGTGAACAACCTGGAGCGCCGTTACCGCGAGACGGCTTCCGATATGATGCGCGAGCATATTGAGGCTTACATGAGCGCGAAGCCGTGCAGCAGCTGCAAGGGGCAGCGCCTTCGCAAGGAGAGTCTTGCGGTAACGATTGGAGCCGAGAATATTGCTCATGTGACCTCACTATCCATTGGGGAAGCGAGCCAGTTCTTCGACTCTCTAGAGCTCTCTCAGAAGGAGAGAACGATCGCCAACCTTATTCTGAAGGAGATCAACAGCCGTCTAGGCTTCCTTGTGAATGTAGGCTTGGAGTATCTATCCTTGAGCCGTGCAGCAGGCACGCTCTCCGGTGGAGAAGCGCAGAGGATCAGACTGGCCACGCAGATCGGTTCCAGTCTAATGGGCGTCCTATATATTCTGGATGAGCCAAGCATCGGACTTCATCAGCGGGATAATGACCGCTTGATTAAGACGCTCGAGCACATGAGGGACTTAGGCAATACACTCATCGTTGTTGAACATGATGAAGACACGATGATGGCGGCAGACTTCATTATTGATATCGGGCCGGGTGCGGGTATTCATGGCGGTCAAGTCGTATCTCAGGGAACTCCGGCTGAGGTGATGGAGGATGAGCAGTCGCTCACCGGCCAATACCTCAGCGGACGCAAGTTCATCGAGGTGCCGCTCAAGCGGCGCAAGACGAACGGCAAGTGGCTGGAGGTTCGCGGAGCGAAGGAGAACAATCTGAAGGGCGTGAACGTGAAGTTCCCGCTCGGCGTGTTCACTGCCGTAACCGGCGTATCAGGGTCGGGCAAGTCTACACTTGTGAATGAGATTCTGTACAAGACGCTAGCGCGTGACCTGAACAAGGCGAAGGTAAGACCTGGCGAATACAAGGAGCTGCGCGGTCTGGAGCACATCGAGAAGGTTATCGACATCGATCAGTCTCCAATCGGACGTACTCCGCGCTCGAACCCAGCCACGTACACCGGTGTGTTCGACGATATTCGGGATGTATATGCCTCAACGAATGAATCCAAGGTACGCGGCTACAAGAAGGGCCGGTTCTCCTTCAACGTGAAGGGCGGGCGATGTGAAGCCTGCCGCGGGGACGGAATTATTAAGATCGAGATGCACTTCCTTCCCGATGTCTATGTTCCTTGTGAGATCTGCAAGGGGAAGCGGTATAACCGTGAGACCCTTGAAGTGAAGTATAAGGGTAAGAACATCGCCGAAGTGCTGGAGATGACGCTGGAGGATGGGACAGAGTTCTTCAAGAACATCCCGCGTATCCACCGCAAGCTGCAGACGCTCCTAGATGTTGGCTTAGGCTACATGAAGCTGGGCCAGCCCGCAACGACACTGTCCGGCGGTGAAGCACAGCGTGTGAAGCTGGCTGCGGAGCTGTATCGCCGCAGTACAGGCAAGACCTTCTACATTCTCGATGAGCCGACAACCGGCCTTCATGTCGATGACATTGACCGGCTGCTGACCGTTCTTCACCGCCTTGTAGATTCCGGGGAATCCGTGCTCGTCATCGAGCATAATCTCGATGTTATTAAGACGGCAGATTATCTCATTGATCTTGGTCCTGAAGGGGGAAGCGGCGGCGGAACGATCGTAGCCACTGGAACGCCAGAGAGTCTAGTGAAGGTAGACGAGTCCTACACTGGCCGTTACTTGAAGCCGATCCTCGAGCGGGATCGCGAGCGGACCATCAACAAGCTGAACACCCAAGAGAGCGTAGCAGCTGGATTGGCAGATTAATACGAGGAGCATGCGATAGACTGGGCAAGCCAGCTAGAGCATGCTTTTCTTTTTTTTTTCACAAGAACCCCTTCACAAGGGCATTCCGCGCGATTACAATAAGTGACAACAACTCGGCGCAGGGGTGATGGCATGACGGTAGAGACGCAGGATGATGTGGATAAGCTGCTGCAGATTGGGAGGATTGTGGCCAAGACGATTGAGGTAATGAAGCTCAGCATTCAACCAGGGATGAGAACGAGGGAGCTTGATGAGATCGGCGCTCGTACACTAGCTTACTACGGAGCGACATCGGCTCCATTGGTCAATGGATTCCCTGGACACACTTGCATCAGCGTGAATCACGAAGCGGCGCATGGTATCCCGGGCGAACGAGTCATGCAAGCTGGAGATCTCGTCAACATTGACGTATCTGCTGTTCGGGACGGCTATTATGCCGATTCCGGCCAGTCCTTCCAGCTGCCGCCGGAGCACCGCTATCTTCAGCAATTATGCCACTGCACCTATGAAGCGATGATGAAGGTCATCTCGGTTCTAAGAGCAGGTACCCGATTGAACACCATTGGGTGGGTCATGCAGGAGGAGGCCCGCAAGGGAGGCTATCGTGTCGTGCACAACCTGTGCAGCCATGGAACGGGAAGGGCGCTGCATGAAGAGCCGCGTGAGATACTGCCCTACTACAACCCTAGGGATCATTCCGTACTGCACCGAGGTCAGGTCATAACCATCGAGCCATTCTTCTCAACTGGCGGACATTATGTGCTGGAGCAGCCGGATGGCTGGACACTCTCCACTCCTGATCGGAGCTATGTGGCTCAATTCGAACATACCATTATCATTACAGATGAGCAGCCCATTATTGTAACAGCACTATAGGAGGCGATGGAGATGGGCAAGGTGCATCCCTGCTTAGATGAGAGCTTAATAACGTTCATTCACCGTCAGCGATGCTTCTTCGTCGCAACAGCGCCCACATCATCTGACGGGTATGTGAATACCTCGCCCAAGGGGTATGAGACCTTCACAATTGTAGATAATCACACAGTAGCTTATCTCGATTACCCGGGCAGTGGCAATGAGACAGCGAGGCATATTGCTGATAATGGCAGACTGACCATCATGTTCTGCGGCTTCGCCGAAGATACGCAGATAGTTAGGCTGTACGGCACTGGGGAAGTCATCGACAAGGGGGACGAGAGATTCGGACAGTGGGCGGATCGGTTCCCCGAGCGTTACGGTGAATGGACGAGGCAGATTATTGTTCTGCATATTGAGCAGGTGAAGAGCAGCTGCGGTATGTCGGTTCCCTATTACGAGTATAGAGGGGAGAGGGAGCTGCTGCATAATTGGGCCGTCAATATGGAGGACAAGGGCAAGCTGGATGCCTATATAGCGAAGAATAAGTAGGGTGCATATATGCAAAAAAAAGACCCCGCACACCAAGCCGGTGTGCGGGGTCTTCTGCGTAACGCTCAGTATGTTAAGATGCTGCAAGGATGGCAGTAAGCTTCTCTTGGAATGCAGGCACTCCGACACGGTTAACGAAGTTGTGGAACGTCTCGCCTTCACCACGCTCTTCCTTATAGAAGAGAATGAGCTGCTTCAGTACGTCGCCAACGTTGTCGCCCTTCACGCGGCCCTTAAGCGGTTGGTTGAACGCTGCGTTAGGACCGAGAATACCGCCTACCGCGATATCGAAGGCGTCAACCATACCTTCAGGAGTCTTCACAAGCGCACCTTGCAATCCGATATCTGCAATCTGCTTCTGACCGCAAGCATTAGGGCATCCAATGAAGTGGATACGAATCTTCTCATCAAGCTCGACTTGCTCATCGAGATACTGTGCCACGCGGCGAGCGCGTTCCTTCGTCTCAACGACAGCCAGGTTGCAGAATTCGTTGCCTGTGCAAGATACGGTACGGCTCATGAAGTTCTTCGGATTAGGTGTCAAGCGTTGAAGTACAGGTGCTGCCAACACTTCTTCCACCTTGTCATCCGGAACGCCGGAGAGGAGAATGTTCTGCGACATGGTCGTACGCAGTGTTCCGTCGCCGAACTTGTCTGCCAGATCAGCAAGCTGCTCGAATTCATCAGAATTCGTACGACCTACCGGTACGTTCAGACCGATGTAGTTCAGACCTTCTTGCTTCTGCGGGAATACACCATCGTAATAAGCGGCTTGCCAGCCGATGATCTTATTCTCACCCTTGGACGGCATCTCGCCAATCAGCTTAATGAGCTCTTCCTTGAACTTCTCTACGCCCCAGTCTGCTACGAGGAACTTCAGGCGAGCGTGATGGCGCTTCTCACGGTAGCCGTGATCACGGAAGATCGTAGTGACACCAACGGATACCTTGAGCACTTCCTCCGGACGAACGAAGATATCAAGCTCCTTCGCCAGATGAGGCTTAGCGGACAAGCCGCCGCCCACATAAGCGTGGAATCCAATCACTTCTTCACCGTCAATGACCTTGGTAGCAGGCACGAAGGCCAGGTCATTAATTTCCGCATGCGCATTGTTATAAATGCTGGAAGAGATGGACATTTTATATTTGCGGGGCAGATTAGAGAAGTCACGGTTCATTAAGAAGTAGTCATTCACTTCATCAACCAGTTGCTTCGTATCGAGCAGCTCGTCCTTGTCGATGCCGACAAGCGGGTTGCCGACGATGACACGAGGGCAGTCGCCGCAAGCTTCGTAGCTGTACATGCCAACCTCTTCGAGACGCTTGAAGATATCCGGAAGATCTTGAACCTGCAGCCAGTGATACTGAATCGCTTGGCGAGTGGTGATATCGACCAGTCCGCGCCCGTAGTCGCGACCGATGGATGCAAGAGCTCTAGCTTGTGCGGCTGTAATGACACCGGAATTGACGCGCACACGCATCATGAAGTAACCGTCACGCGGCTTCTGCTCGTATACACCCGCCCACTTGAAGCGGTTCATATCGTCTTCTGGAATGGAGTCGTAGCCTTCCAGTGCATATTTTTCAATAATGGTGCGGATGACATCCAGTCCATCCTTCTCCATCTTGATGAATTCGAATTTGTTAAGCTTGGCAGGGTCCTGCATCCAGACTGCTTCGTAAGCCATGATTCCAATTTCCCCCTTGTAAAAGATCACACCGACCAATTCCGACGAAATTGGTATGAATATGTTATGTCGATCGTATCATATTTCGACTAGGTCGACAATGACTAATAGGTGCCTAGTAATAAGAGTTTGTTATACGACCTATATGGATTCGTTATAATGAAGAAACCGTTCTCAATTAGAAGCATAGATTCTCAAGTAGAATGGAATTGGTGACAAACTTGTTACGAAAATCGAATGAGACTTGCATCGGAAGCATGGAGAAGCTAACATAGTTATAATAGGTTACGTGTGAGAATAAAGGAGGTCCCTTTCATGTTTTTGGCAGAAGAAGCAGCCGCTACTACAGCAAGTACCATTAATACGTTTGACTGGTTTATGCTGGCCTTTACAGTAATCATTGCGATCGGATTCGTCCGACTGGTCTCTGAGCGTCCGAAGAAGAACATCTTCGCCATCGGGTTCACCGGTGTATCCTTGGCCTTGTTCCTCTTGATTGACTGGATTATGATTACAAAGGTTTGGCTGGCGTAGAACGGACGCTGTCCCGTGAGGCTTATTGGCCTTTGGGGCAGCCTTTTTATTTTAATGAGGTCTTGGCTGCTGGGCTGCGGGAGTAGGTATGGGTTCCAGCCGCGGTTGAAAGATCGTGTTCCCCCATTATAAGAAACATTAGAGGGGGGAACACGACTTTCAAAGGCGGACGTAAACTCTTCCACTCCATACCCACCCCCTCCGCCAAGCCACGCCTCAATAAAATGAGGCACCCCAAAGAACAAAGGCCAAAACTTTGGCAGCGTTGGCCGGTGGCTCGCAGCTGCCGTGAAGAACGGCTCCAGCCGGAGCCTCTCTTCACGGCAGTTTATGCGCCTACGCGGCGCTAGACCTTGAACGGCTAAGGTCAAGATCAAGACCTTGCGCCTACGCGGCTAGGCCCTATGGGCAAGAGCACAAAAATCTTGCGCCTAAACGGCCGCCAACCCCCAAACGCCAAACCCCAACCCCCAAACCCTGCGCCAAAGAAAAAAAACGGGCTGTGCTGCCAGTAGTTAACTGGTGCACAGCCCGTTCGATTATATAAAAGTTAAACCCACCACATCTCACCCAGCGGTTCGCGGATGAGGACTTGCTGGAGATTGGCTACTGCACGGCTGAAGCCTTCTTCGACGGACATAAGGCCATCTTCGTGCTCGATGGATACGACATAGTCGTAGCCAACTAAGCGAAGAGCGCTGATGATGTCTGCCCATACCTTCAGGTCGTGGCCATAGCCTACGGAACGGAACTGCCATGCGCGGTCTAGCATGAGGGCGTAGGACTGCATGTCCGTTACGCCATGCTTGTTGACGTTGATTGGATCAATCGTCGTATCCTTCGCATGGAAGTGGTGAATGGCACCTGCGCGTCCAAGAATGTGAATCGCTTGGACAGGGTCGATTCCTTGCCACCACATATGGCTCGGGTCAAGGTTCGCGCCGATCGCATCGCCTGCTGCTTCACGAAGACGAAGCAGAGTAGCTGGCGTGTGAACGGAGAAGCCGCCGTGAAGCTCTAGTCCGATTTTGATACCGGCATCCGTAGAGATCTTGGCAATCTCGCTCCAGTAAGGAATAACCTTCTCTTCCCACTGCCACTTCAGAATCTCCTGATAGTCATTCGGCCAAGGGGCTACCGGCCAGTTCGGATACTTCGCATCCTCATGGTCGCCTGGGCAGCCGGAGAATGTATTGACTACAGGTACTTCAAGTCGGGAGGCCAGCTCAATCGTCTTGCGAATGACGGCATCATGCTCGGATGAGATCGCCTTCTGAGGATGAAGCGGATTCGCATGGCAGCTAAGGGCGGAGATGGTCAGACCGCGGGACTCTACAGCGTGTTTAAACGCTTTCAGCTTACCAGCATCAGCAAGCAGAACATCCGGGTCGCAATGGGCGTTGCCTGGGTAGCCGCCTGTACCAATCTCAACGGCTTCGAGCCCCTTCGCAGCAATATAATCGAGCGCTTCTTCGAATGGCTTCTGAGCGAATAGAACAGCAAATACTCCGAGTTTCATAGTTATTCATTACCTCCCAATTGTTCAATGGTTCGTACGATTATTATTTCCACAGCCTATTATATCACTCCTCCTCCCAACTTCCATCGTTCCGCCAACCCTATACCAAAAATACATAAGAAGAGGGCAAAAGCTTGGAATAGGCCTATATTCTCAACTAACAGTCTAATAGAACTATCCTCTCCGGCCGATAGAGTTAATATATGGAAGTTACCTATGAACATTGGACTGGGAGTGTGAAGGAATGAGAGGGAAAGGCAGAATGCTCCGCGTCAGCGCCGCTCTGATAGTCGGAGGGATGCTTACGGCGAGCACGGCATTCGCTGCTGGAGCAAGTGCTCCCGGCGGCATCGCCATGAATGCGACAGTGATCAAGGGCGAGGTATACGTGAAGGCAAGCTCGCTGACGAGCGCTCTTGGGGGAACAGGCAAGTACAACGCGGCAGCAGGTACATATACCTATACGCCTGCTGATGTGCCATCTGTAGTGAAGAAGGTCTCGCCCTCAACCGTAGCGATCATCGGCAAGCCGACGGACGTCAGTAACGCGAGCAACCGGTACAACCTGGCTCATGGCACAGGCGTCATTGTGAAGGCAGACGGCTGGATTCTGACGAATGCTCACGTCGTGAAGGACATGGACAGCATCGTCGTCGTCACCTCAGATGGCAAGCAGTACAGCGGCAAGCGGACACATATGGATGAAGCAAGTGATCTGGCTCTCGTCAAGATTACAGCCAGCGGGTTGAAGCCGGCGGTGTTCACACCAATCCCGATGAAGATCCAAGTGGGCGAGACGGTCGTTGCCATCGGGACGCCAGTATCGTTCTCCTTGCGCAACACTGCGACAGCTGGTGTGCTTAGCGGTCTTAATCGTTCCATCTCTTCGACCTACAAGCTGCTTCAGACGGATGCAGCCATCAATCCCGGCAACAGCGGTGGACCGCTCGTGAACATGAAGGGTGAAGTCATTGGCATCAACTCGCTTAAGTTCGTCGAGGTCGATGTGGATAATCTGGGCTTTTCCATTCCGGCGGATACGGTGAAGTATGTGCTGGATCACTTTTTCAAGTATGGGAAGGTGAATCGTTCCTCTCTCGGTATTGGGCTGGAAGAGAGCTGGTCGGCGATTGTCGGTCTGCCTACGTCTGATCCTCTAACGGTTACGAATGTGAAGTCGGACTCGGCCAAGAAGGCGGGCATCCAGAATGGTGATGTGCTGTACTCGGTAGCTGGCAAGCAAGTGTCATCCTTGGTGGAGCTGAACGAGCTTCTGAAGGCGTACCTGCCAGGCCAGACCGTGGAGGTCACTCTGTTGATGGATGGCGATCTTGTTACAAGGAAGCTTGTCCTCGCGGCAGGTTAACCCCATGAATGATTAACTAATAGAAGGAGTCAACTGAACTCATATGAAAAAATCCCTATTCTCCATGCTGCTTGCAGCGCTTCTTATCTTATCTGTAGTGCCAGCTGGTGTCTTCGCAGCGACTGACGCATCTAAGGTCGTTGTCACCCTGAAGACTGGTACCGCATCCGTCAACGTGAATGGAACACCAACGGCAGTTCCTACCGCTCCTTATGTATTAAATGGAACGACCATGGTGCCGCTGAAGGTTATTACACTTGCCTTCAACGCATCCCTGAAGCTTCAAGACAACAAGATTATTACCCTGAATTACAATGATAAGGAAGTTATCCTGACGATGGGAAGCACCACCGTTAAGGTAGGCGGCAAGGCTGTTACCGTAGCCAACGCTCCTAAGATTCAGAACGGAACGACCATGGTGCCGGCTCGTGTCATCGTAGAGGCATTCGGTGCAACGATTGCCCAGGACAAGACAACGAAGGTCATTACGATTACTGGCGTTCGTGCCGAAGGTACTGGTACGGTTACGATTGATTCCGATGCTGGCAAGACGAAGGTAGGCGACAGCCACCAGGGCTGGTCGATGAAGTATCCGGCTGGCTTAATACAAGTGAACCAGAGCAGCAATGGAGATTTCGTCATGTGGGCAGATGCCAAGGAAGCCGCCATGGTGTTCGTAAGCTCATACCCGGTAGACAATGAACTGACAAGAGATGAGAAGCGTGAGCTCATTGAGGAAGAGATGGGCTACAATGAGACATTAATAGATAAGCGTACGATTACAGTCGGTGCTTCAAGCTTCGAGAAGTTTGTTGCGCGATCCGATGACGGGGCATTCTATGAGTACCGCGGCATTCAGCAAGGGGAGAAGTTCTACATTGTTAGTATTGGTATTGAAGGGAAGAGCAAGGATGTTCTGAATGCCTATCAGTCGCTGCTGGACAGCTTCAAGCCATCATTCGACAAAAAAGATACAACGATTAAAGATATAACAAAAGTAGTAAACGGATTAATCACCCACATTAATAAGGAATTCGGGCTTACAGTTAAGCTTCCTACGGATTGGGAGGATGAAGGATACGGATCTATGCCATATTACGCAAGTGATGATGGAGAGTTCTCCTTAACCATCTCCTCGCTTGTAGAAAATGATACGGCAGAGAAGTGGCTTGCACGTAAACAAAGTGAGCTGCATGAAGATTACCTGCCTGCAGCTATTCGGAATGAGAGTGTCAGCACGATTAAGTTAAAGGATGGCACAGCCCAATTATTGAAATATGAATTGCCGCAAGAAGACAACAGTTGGACTTCTGTGTATACCGCCTTCTTAGTCGTAGGCGAATATCGTTATGAATTTACTTACAGCTTCAATTCTGACCTAGGCATTAAGGGACACAACCTGTTCAATAAAATTATGGAAACGGTCGATGTGGATACCGACTATATTGCAAGCAACTTCGGTCAATTGGAAGATGAGAATGACATGGTCGATCGCACCACGACGGTGACAAAAAAGAGCAAGAAGTACGGGTACTCCATTACTCTTCCAACTTATTGGGAGGGGGATCTAAAGGACTTTGAAGAGAACTATATCATTTACTCGTTCAGCGGCGGCGAATTCTTCGTAAGTATCAACGAGGATGAAACTCGTGATGTAACGACAAAGTATTATACGGATTACATTGCAGAAGAGGGCTCAGAGGAACTCAAGCTGCTAGAGAATACGACGGTTACACTTGCAGGCAAGACAGCTAATAAATTGGTTGTGGAGTATACGGAAGAGGATGAGGGGACCAACACTCAGACGTTCTACATTGTAGATCATGCTGGTCATTCGATTGCCTTTGGATTCAACCTTAATGAAAAAAATGCGACAACTAGCAATTTACAGCGTATTGAAAAAGCTATTCAGTCCATAACTTTTAATTAATACGAAGTGAGCCGGTCCCATCGCGGGCCGGCTTTATTTTTTATTTGGCAACAATGGGTGGTGGAATGGGACCTTGCGGTTCTGGTACACTATGAATATGAGAGCAGCTATAGAAAGTGGAGGATTGTACAGTCATTATGACATTATCGATAAAAAGGCAAGACGTTGAGCTGCTGGCACCGGCAGGCGATTGGGATTGCATGCGTGCAGCGGTAGCGAATGGCGCAGATGCTATATTCTTCGGCGTAGAGAAATTCAATGCACGGGCGAGAGCGAATAACTTCCGCAGCGACGAGCTGGGGGAGATCATGGCGTTCCTGCACAGCTATGGCGTGAAGGGCTTCCTGACCTTCAACATCCTCGTATTCGAGGATGAGCTTCGGGATGCGCAGCATCTCATTGAGATGTGCATCGATGCGGGTGTGGATGCGGTTATTGTCCAGGATCTGGGGCTTGTGAAGCTTATTCGTGAGCTGTCCCCTGACTTCCCGATTCATGGTTCTACCCAGATGACGATTACTTCACCGGAGGCGGTGGAGTTCACGAAGCCATTCGACATAGAGAGAGTGGTGCTCGGCCGTGAAAATAACCTAAAGCAGATCAAAACAATCGGTGAGCAGGCAAAGCTTCCAATGGAAGTGTTCGTGCATGGCGCGCTGTGCGTCTCCTACTCGGGTCAATGCTTAACCTCCGAGATGTGGGGAGGACGTTCGGCTAACCGCGGCGAGTGCGCGCAAGCCTGCCGCTTGCCCTATGATCTGATGGTTGACGGCGTGAAGCAGCCGATGGGCGATGTCGCTTACCTGCTGTCTCCGAAGGATCTGGCCGCGATTGATATCGTGCCTGAGCTGATTGAAGCGGGCGTGACCTCGTTCAAAATTGAAGGCCGGCTCAAGAGCCCGGAGTATGTTGCGAATGTGGTGAGCAAGTATCGCCGCGCGATCGACAAGTACTTCGAAGGCGACCTCTCGAAGCCTTCCGAGGAAGAAGTGCGCGAGCTGCAGCAGAGCTTCTCGCGCGGCTTCACCCATGGCTTCTTGGACGGGACGAACAACAAGAAGCTGGTTGAAGGCACGTTCCCGAAGAGTCGGGGCGTGTATCTCGGTGTCGTGGAGCGGATTCTACGCGACGCGGTGGTTGTGAAGGTAGACGCGCCGGTGAAGCGCGGCGACGGCATTGTGTTCGATGCCGGCGACCCGACGAAGAAGGAAGAGGGCGGCCGGGTGTATGATCTTCGCCGGCAGGGCGTGAAGATTGAGGGCGAAGCCCAGGAAGGCACGCGGCTGGAGATCGTGGCCGGGCGTAATGACGTTGACCTGCAGCGGGTCCATGTCGGGGACCGCGTCTGGAAGACGAGCGATCCGGCGCTGGACAAGCGGCTGAGAGCGACCTTCGAGACGGAGAAGCCGTACCGCGTCTTCCCGCTAAGCGTTAAGGTTACTGGAGCATTGGGCCAGCCGCTTCGTACGTGGTGGACCGATGTAGAGAAGGGAACGACGGTAGAAGTCTTATCCGAGCTGGAGCTGGAGCAGGCCCAGAAGCGTCCGATGGATGAAGCCTTGCTGGAGGAGCAGTTCGGACGTCTAGGCGGCACCCTGTATCAGCTCGAGCAGATCGAGGTGTCCTTGCAAGGCGACCTGATCGTGCCAATGCGGGAGCTGAACCGGATTCGCCGCGAAGCGGTAGAGCAGCTTGCGGGCGAACGGCCGAAGCCGCCGGTGTATGTGAAGCGCGAGGTCGATCCGTTCGCCGATTCCCATCGCGGGGAGCGTGGAGCAGGCGCGGCGGGGCCGAATACCCTTGCGGCGACGGCTGCTGCTGGTAGCGGCGTTGAAGCTGGTGCAGGTACCGCTGCTGGGACTAAAGGTGGCGCTGCTGCTGATGCTGCGGTACATGGCGCAGCTGCTGGAGCAGTGGAGACTGCTGGGGGAAACGTAGCAGCAGCTGGAGCAGTGGCGGCTGGTGGGGGAAACGTAGCAGCAGCTGGAGCAGTGGCGGCTGGTGGTGCGGAGGCTGCTGCCTCTGCATTATCTGCCCCTAAGGCAGCGCCACAGATGACGGCATTATGCCGCAGCCTGGAGCAGCTGGAAGCGGCTGTTCAGACTGATGTGGCCATGGTGTATGCCGACTTCGAGTTCATTAAGCAGTTCCCGGCCGCGATGAAGGCCGCCCGTGCAGCGGGCAAGCCGATTGCGCTGGCGACGCCGCGCATTCATATGCCTGGGGAGAATGGCTACCATGCCAATATTCTGAAGCTGCAGCCGGATGCGGTGCTTGTTCGGAATACAGGCGCGCTCTATTATTATCTGCGCGCTAGAGCGAGCCGTCCGCCGGAGGAGCGTGAGAGCTTCCCTCGTCTGATTGGCGACTTCTCTCTTAACATTGCCAATCATAAGGCTGCGGATCTGTTCACAGAAGCGGGTTGTGACATGGTCACTCCTTCGTATGATCTGAACATTCAACAGATGATTGATCTGCTGGAGCATGCGGACACCTCCAAGGTGGAGGTCGTCATCCATCAGCATCTGCCGATGTTCCATACGGAGCATTGCGTCTATTGCACCTTCATGAGCGAGGGGACGGACTTCACGAACTGTGGCCGTCCTTGCGAGGAGCAGCGGGCTTCCCTGCAGGATCGGATCGGCATGTCCCATCCGGTACGCGTCGATGAAGGCTGCCGCAACACGGTATACAACGCCATCGAGCAATCGGGCGCAGAGTATATCCGCAACTTCAGCGAGCTCGGCGTCACGTCCTTCCGCGTAGAGTTCTTGGAGGAGCCAGCGGACAAGGTGCTGGAGGTGCTCTCTCTCTATCGCGATGCCATAGGCGGCCGCATCAGCGGCACCCAAGTGTGGCGGAGCCTTAAGGCGACCAACCAGCTCGGCGTCACTCGCGGCCAGCTCGTGAAGAAGTAGGATCGGCTAGCTGGGCGCGACGAGCGCGATAAGGTGCATGAATGCACCATAATGGCAGCGAGCTGGGCGTGGTGAGCGCGATAAGGTGCAGGAATGCACCAGAATAGCGGCTAGCTGGGCGTGGTGAGCGCGATAAGGTGCAATAACTCCTAGGCCCCGTAATGGAACTGGAGTCTCTCCTAACAATCTATTATTCTATAGATAAGGGAGAG